>CAYQZI010000238.1:0-3722 GCA_964421835.1 uncultured Planktotalea sp. | reverse complement strand
TTGCTGGCCTTGGCGCTCGCGCTGCTGGTGTGGGTGATGCAAACAGGCCGCTCGCTGATGGGGCCGATTGGCTTGTTCCTTGGCGCATGGCTGGTGTTTGGCGCGTCTTTGGATATTTGGATGCGTGCACAGCGCAAATGGGATCGCCTGCTCCGACTGCCGCGCGCCGATTGGGGCAAGGCGGTGGCGCATGCGGGTCTTGGTGTGACGATGTTTGGCGTCGCCGGTCTTATGGCGTGGCAGGTCGAAGACATTCGCATTGCGCAAATCGATGAGCCTTTCACTGTCGGGCAATTCGAGCTTGAACTCAAAGACGTTGAGCGCGTGCAGGGGCCGAATTATCTCTCGACCATGGCCCATGTGGTTTTGCGGCAGGATGGCCAACAACTCGCGGTTCTGAACCCTGAAAAGCGCAATTATCCTGTGGCGCAGATGCCCACGACGGAAGCCGCGATTGATTATCGCTTCCTGCGCGATGTCTATGTGGTTGTTGGTGATCCGCAACAGGGAGGGGGTTGGACGCTGCGCACCTACATCAAACCGCTTGCGAACTGGATCTGGGCGGGGACGTTGCTGATGGCCTTGGGTGGTTTCCTAAGCCTCTCTGATCGTCGCTTTCGGGTTGCCGCTGGCGCACGCAAACGCCGCGAAACTCAAGTGCCTGCAGAATGAGAGCTTTTTTCGCAGCTCTGTTGATGCTTATCGCGCTGCCGCTAAGCGCGGTGCAGCCCGACGAAGTCTTGGACGATCCAGCGCTTGAGCAGCGCGCGCGCGACCTCTCCAAAGGGTTGCGTTGCCTTGTGTGTCAAAACGAATCTATCGATGAAAGCGAAGCGCCGCTTGCGCGCGATCTGCGTCTTTTGGTGCGCGAGCGTTTGGTGCTTGGTGACAATGACGAGCAAGCGATCGACTTCATCGTGGATCGATACGGCGAGTATGTGCTGCTTCGACCCACCGTCACAGGCTCGAATTGGTTGCTTTGGGCGGCGGGGCCGCTCATGTTGCTCTTGGCAAGTGCGATCGGCTTCGGATATCTGCGTAGCCGCGCAGGTGCGGCTGAACAAGAGGTCGCAGCGCTCAGCGAAACGGAAAAGACCAGATTGGCAGAGCTGCTCAAAGGCGAGTAAGCGCGCCGCAAGCAAAAGATGAGGACGCGCATGGATTATCAAACCATCACTTACAAATTGGCTAATAACGTCGCTGTTGTGACGCTGAACCGCCCGGATGTGATGAATGCGCTCAGCACACAGATGCGCGCGGAAATCACCGATGCGGTGCGCACAGGGGGCCGCGAGGCGCGCTGCGTGGTGCTCACAGGGGCTGGGCGCGCGTTCTGCTCGGGCCAAGATCTCGGCGATCGTGCCAACGCAGGGAATGTCGATCTAGAGCGCACGTTGCGCGATGAATACCAACCGATGCTGACTGCAATTACTGATTGCCCGGTGCCGACGATCAGCGCTGTGAACGGCGCTGCGGCGGGCGCGGGCGCAAACCTCGCGCTTGGCGCGGATGTTGTGATTGCCTCTGACAAAGCGTTCTTCATGCAAGCCTTCACCAAGATCGGACTAATTCCGGATGCGGGCGGCACCTATTTCATGCCGCGCCAAATTGGGATGGCCAAAGCAATGGGCGCCGCTTTGTTCGCGGATAAAATCAGCGCGGAGCAGGCCGAGCGCTGGGGGATGATCTGGGAAGCTGTGCCAGATGCAGAGTTCGCCGACACTTGGAAAGCGCGCGCTGCACATCTCGCCAATGGTCCGACTGCGGCCTACGCTGAAGCGAAAACAGCCATCCGCGCCTCTTTTGAAAATTCGCTCGAGGAGCAGCTGACGCTAGAGGCAAAACTTCAAGGCAAATGCGGCAAAACCCGAGATTTCAAAGAGGGCGTCCTTGCCTTTCTAGACAAACGCACCGCCAATTTTGAAGGGCGCTGAAACCTTCGCCTTCTTTGGTCTCTAAATATCCCGGGGGAGTCTGATCTTTGATCAGACGGGGGCCGCGCCCCCAGCAAAAAGCGAAAAATGTAGGTTTCTGTTGCCAGGTACCTACGAACCCCGCCTTAAGTCGCTAAACCTAAGGAGTTAAGTTTCAGAAGCTGAAACTGCTTACGCAGCCATCGCTACTGGAGCACGATTGTCATTTGCAATTGTACATTTTGGGCCGATACGGTGGCACCCAGCCGAAACAAAGCTAACCCCTTTAGACGTTCGTCGATCCTATTTCGACCCCCTCCGCCGTCAAATGAACGGGTGATTGGTGGAGTCGCCGGGTACCGCCCCCGGGTCCGAACCGCTTATTGCGAGCGCGTTTATGTCCATAGTTCTTGCGAACACTGGATATATAGGAAGTGCTTACAGGTTTGCCAAGAGCAGATAGGCGGCCGGACCGGCTTCTAGCGCAAAATAGAGCGCAGCTTTCTTATAGGGGGGGCGATCCAACGCGATGGAAATAAGCCGCCCAAGCGCCGCGCCTGCATAAGCGATGCCAAGCATTGCGTAGGCCATGGGCAGGCTTGAATAAAGACAAAACACCCCAACCGCTACAAACAGCCCACCGACAGAGGCGCGCATTTCGCTTAGCCCCATGTTGCTTTGACCGATCTCTAAATCAAGCGCAGAAGCCGTGAAACGGGGCGCAAGAAAGCCAAAACCGCCGAACACGATGGTCATGAGCGCAATCAGAATATTAAAAATCTCAAGCATGATGAGGTGTCCCCAATTTTTCTAGAAAAATTGCATACCGCCCGCTAGGATGCGGCTTTTTTGTCAGCCATTTCACGGCCAAGCTGGCGCGTATAAGTCGCAAGCTCCAAGAGCGCTTTGAGCAAACCGCTTTCATCACCGCTATCGCAAAAATCCGCGATTTTTGTATGGAGCGCAACAATTCGCTCACGCGAGCGCGCCGTAAATGTGATCATATTCATCAAAGGCTGCATCGCTTCAACAGCTCCGGCCAATTGGTAGGACAAGACAGGATTGCCCGCCGCATCCACCAAAGCGCGGTGAAAGGCGACGTCGCTGGCGCACCACCCCTCGTCCGAGAGGCCCGGTTGGGTCTGGCGAAAAATCTCTGCGCGCATTGTCGCCAAATGATCCGCCGTGCGCCGCGCTGCCGCCAAAGGCGCGCAAGCGCTCTCGAGCGCGAAGCGCGCCTCGCAGGCTGTTTCAAAGCTCACCGCATTCATCGACAAAAGCAGCGTAGAGGTGGTGATTTGTTGGCCATAGGCCTCTTCAAAGCTGAGCCGATTGACGAAAGCCCCTCCAAAGGCCCCCCGCTGTGTGCGGATCAAGCTTTGCGCGGCCAAGCGCTTTAGCGCTTCGCGCACCGTCGCGCGCGAGACTTCGAATTGCTCCGAGAGCTCCGCTTCTGAGGGCAAACGCTCGTCCACGATTAAAGCGCCGCTGACAATAGAGTCGCGGATGGCCTTTGCGATCTGAGCAGAAAGGTCTGCTTTGGAAGAGGGATCAATTTTCATTTGTCAGACGTTTAAATGTCTGACATTAGATTTGCAACTGAAACCACCGATTCACGTGAGCGCCTATGATCCGTTCAACTCTTTGGCTTGGCTTTTTCACCATCATTCTGCTGTCATGGTGGATGATGTATATGATGGCGATGCAGATGGATCTCGATCTGATCGGGAGACCCGGCGAAATGGGGCAGCGCATGGCGGCGATGGACCCTCGTATGGACATGAAAATGCCCATGGCGGAGTTCGGCCC
>CAYQZI010000237.1:0-3738 GCA_964421835.1 uncultured Planktotalea sp. | reverse complement strand
AGCTCACCGCAGATTTGATGCGGTGAGCACACTTTTTCCAAACCAAAAACCGAAGGTGTCGAAATGACTGCTATTGACCCAGATACACTTGAAGCTGAAGCCCGCCGCACGCGCCTGTTCACGCGGATCAACAAAGCCGATGCATGGTTCAAAGTGCTGGGCCTTGCATGGTTGACACCGATCCTCAAGGCCGCTGCTGGCGATAACCCAAAAGCGCAAATGTCAGAAATCTGGCGTTTGCTGGGCGTTCCAGTTTTGGCAATCGCTGTGTTTATAGCAGGTTGGGCTGCGCTTGCCCCCACGGTTCAAACATCCCTCGGTGCGATCCCCGGCCCTGTGCAGGTTTGGCAGCAGGCGGTAAGCCTCAACGCTGATGCTGTACGCGAGCGCGAGAAAGAAGCGGCGTTTTACGTGCGCCAAGATGAGCGCAACGCTAAGCTGATCGCGGACGGCAAAGAGGACAAAGTCAAACAGCGTGTTTACACAGGTAAGCCAACTTACTACGCGCAGATCTGGACCTCGATCACCACAGTCTTCTTCGGCTTCCTTATCGGTTCCTTGATTGCCATCCCGCTCGGTATCACCGCAGGTCTCTCCGCGACCGCGAACGCAGCGATCAACCCGATTATCCAAGTCTTCAAACCTGTTAGCCCGCTCGCTTGGCTCCCCATCGTCACGATGGTCGTTTCAGCGGTCTATGCAGGCAACGACGGCATGTTCACGAAATCCTTCCTCGTTTCTGCGATCACTGTGACGCTCTGCTCGCTTTGGCCTACTTTGATCAACACTGCCCTTGGCGTCTCCTCCATAGATAAGGACCTCGTCAGCGTGTCCAAAGTCCTGAAGATGAGCACCTATTCCAAGATCACCAAACTGGTTCTGCCTTCGGCTTTGCCGCTGATCTTCACAGGTCTGCGCCTGTCGCTCGGTGTGGGTTGGATGGTTCTGATCGCGGCTGAAATGCTCGCGCAAAACCCTGGTCTTGGCAAATTCGTTTGGGATGAATTCCAAAACGGTTCTTCACAGTCGCTCGCCAAGATTATGGTCGCCGTCTTCACCATCGGCATCATCGGCTTCTTGCTAGACCGTGTGATGTACGCGCTGCAATCCATGTTCACCTTTACAGAGAACCGGTAGGCCCCCATGAGCATTCTCACATTTGAAAACGTCTCCAAAGGGTTCGGCCAAGGCACGGCCCGCATGGATGTCCTCAACAACATCAACCTTGATATCAAAGAGGGCGAGTTCGTTGCGATCCTAGGATTTTCCGGCACAGGGAAATCCACTTTGATGAACTTGATTGCTGGTCTTGAAATGCCAGATCAGGGCAGCGTCACCTTCAAAGACGCGCCCATCACTGGACCGGGTCCAGAGCGCGGCTTGGTTTTTCAAAGCTACTCGCTGATGCCTTGGTTAACCGTTGGCGGCAACGTTGGCCTTGCGGTGGATGCGGTTTTCCCGAAGCTCAACAAGGACGAGCGTCAAGCGAAGATTGATCACTACGTAAGCATGGTTGGTCTGTCGCACGCGACATCGCGTCGTCCATCGGAGCTGTCAGGCGGCATGCGCCAGCGTGTGTCTGTTGCGCGCGCCCTTGCGATGAACCCCGAGATGCTGTTGCTCGACGAACCGCTCAGCGCTTTGGATGCGTTGACGCGTGCGAACCTCGCGGATGAGATCCTCGATATCTGGGAGAAAGACAAGAAAACCTGCATCCTGATCACCAATGACGTGGACGAGGCGATCTTGCTTGCGGATCGCATCATTCCGCTCAATCCAGACGGCACCTTGGCCGATGCAGTTCCGGTGAATATCCCCCGCCCGCGTGATCGCTCTGCAATGAATGACGATGCAACGTTCAAAGCGCTGCGCGTCAAAGTCACCAACTATCTTATGGATGTTGGCATCGCGGCCAAAGTGGAAGGCTCACGCAATCTACCTGACGTGACACCAATCCATTCTGTACCGGCAGCAGTGATCGAGGCGCAAAAAGGTGGGCTTGAAGAGCGCTATCTCACCTTCTCGCAACTCGACAAAGTGTACCCGACACCGAAAGGTCCGCTAACCGTTGTTGAGAACTTCGATCTGAAAGTGAACAAGGGCGAATTCATCAGCCTTATTGGCCATTCCGGTTGTGGTAAATCCACGGTCCTGACAATGGCCGCAGGTCTCAACCCGATCTCCAAAGGGGCAATCCGTCTTGATGGTTGGAACGTCGAAGGCGCGGATCCTGAACGTGCTGTCGTGTTTCAGTCGCCCAACCTTTTCCCATGGCTCTCAGCCAAAGAAAACGTCGCGATTGGCGTGCACAAGGTCTACCCGAAAGCCAGCCTTGCGGAGCGGCAGGACGTGATCGAGTATTACCTCGAACGTGTTGGCCTAGCGGACAGCATGGACAAGCAAGCCGCGTCCATGTCCAACGGCATGAAGCAACGTGTCGGCATCGCGCGCGCTTTTGCGCTGTCTCCGAAACTGCTGCTCCTCGATGAGCCTTTCGGCATGCTCGACAGCCTCACGCGCTGGGAATTGCAGGAAGTTCTGATGGAAGTCTGGTCGCGCACAAAAGTGACCGCTGTTTGCGTCACGCACGATGTGGACGAGGCCATTCTACTCGCGGATCGCGTCGTGATGATGACCAACGGACCGCAAGCAACCATCGGCAAGATCACTGATGTGAAACTGCCGCGCCCTCGCACCCGTAAGGCGCTGCTTGAGCATCCTGATTACTACAGCTACCGCGCCGAAGTGCTCGACTTCCTTGAGGAGTATGAGCACGGCGCAAAGCCGAAACCGAAAAAACCAGCAATTGCAGCGGAGTAGGCCAGATGACACCTGATCAAATCGATATGGTTCAAGAAAGTTTCAAGAAAGTCGCGCCGATCAGCGATGCAGCTGCTGAAATCTTCTATGATCGCCTGTTCGAGATTTCGCCCAAAGTGCGCCCCTATTTCAAAGGCGACATGAAAGAACAGGGCGCAAAATTGATGGCCACCCTTGGCGCTGTTGTGAATGGTCTGCGCGATCTCGACAAGATTGTTCCAGTTGCACAAAAACTGGCGGTCGCACACGTTGATTATGGCGTGCAGGCAGAAGACTACACTCCCGTTGGCGAAGCGTTGATCTACACGCTCGAAAAGGGGCTGGGCGATGACTTTACGCAAGACACTAAAGAAAGCTGGTTAACCGCATACGGCACGCTGAGTGGCGTGATGATCGACGCGGCATACCCTGGGGCAAGCAAATGAGCGAAAAACTAATCATCATCGGCGCTGGCATGGCAACAGGCCGCGCGCTGGAACAACTGCTCAAGGCGGGCGGCGACTACGACGTCACCCTCTTCAACGCAGAGCCGCGCGGCAACTATGACCGCATCATGCTCTCGCCTGTTCTCTCTGGTGACAAAAGCTATGAAGAGATCGTGATCCACACCTCAGAGTGGTATGAAGAGAACGGCGTGACCTGCCGCTTTGGCGAAAAGGTCGCCAGCGTTGATCGCGTGGCAAAGACCGTTACAGCAGAGAATGGCAATGTTCTCGCATACGACAAGCTGCTCTTCGGTACAGGTTCCAACCCCTTCATCATCCCCCTGCCCGGCCATGATCTGGAAGGCGTCATCGCTTACCGCGATCTTGAGGATACCCAGCGCATGATGGACCTCGGGTCCGATCACAAAGCTGTCGTCATCGGTGGCGGTTTGCTGGGTCTTGAGGCTGCCGCAGGCATGGCCGCGCGCGGTGT
>CAYQZI010000236.1:0-3809 GCA_964421835.1 uncultured Planktotalea sp. | reverse complement strand
ATGATGGAGTGGACCGACAGGCATTGCCGCTTCTTTCATCGCCTCATGTCTCAGCAGACGTTGCTCTACACCGAAATGGTGACCTCGGCCGCGCTTGTGCGCGGTAATTCGGCGCATTTGCTGCACCATTCGCCCCAAGAACATCCGCTCGCTTTGCAGCTTGGCGGCTCTGATCCGGCGGAGCTGGCCGAGGCCGCGCGCATCGGCGCTGAGGCAGGCTATGTGGAGATCAATCTCAACGTCGGGTGCCCCTCGGATCGGGTGCAATCGGGCACGTTCGGCGCAATCTTGATGCGCGATCCCGAGCTTGTGGCTAAATGCTGCGCCGCGATGATCAAAGCTTCGCCCGTCGAGGTCACTGTGAAATGCCGCATCGGCGTGGATGATCAAGACCCCGAAACAGTGCTGCCGGAATTCATTGCGCGGGTCTCCGGGGCAGGGGTGTCGCGCTTCACGGTGCATGCGCGCAAAGCTTGGCTGCAAGGGCTCAGCCCTAAGGAAAACCGCGATATTCCGCCGCTTGATTATGATCTGGTGCAGCGCATGAAGGGGCTGTTTCCCGCGCTGCACCTGAGCCTAAACGGCGGGGTGACGCGCCTGAGCGATGCCAAAGCGGCGCTTGATCGCGGTATGGACGGGGTGATGATCGGGCGCGCGGCCTATCATCAACCGGGCGATATCCTGCTTGAGGCGGACCATGTGATCTACGGTGCACCAAAGCAGACGCGCGCGCGCGAAGAGATCGCGCTGGCCATGCTGCCCTATATCGATGCGCATCTTGAAAGCGGCGGTAAGCTGGGCCAAGTGACGCGCCATATGCTGGGGCTGTTTGCCAGCCAACCCGGCGCGCGCCATTGGAAGCGGCATCTGTCCGAAAACGCCCACAAGCCCGATGCGGGATCGCACACTGTGATCGAAGCGATCGAAAAGATGCAAGCTGTGCGCCCTGCGGCTTAGCGCTTGAAGCGGCTCTGTTTTTCTGGCTTGAGTGGCGCTGCGTGAACCTAAAGGGGGCAAAGATGTCTGATCCGATGGTATTGATCCAAATGCTCGTGCTGTTGTTGATCACAGGCGCGGTGGCGGGCGTGCTCGCGGGGCTTTTGGGCGTTGGCGGCGGCATCGTGTTGGTGCCTGCGTTCTTTTACGTGTTCAGCGCGCTGGGATTTGACGGGCCGCAATTGATGCAATTGTGCCTTGCGACGTCGCTTGCGACGATCATCGTGACCTCTGTGCGCTCGGTGCTGAGCCATAACAAAAAGGGCGCGGTAGATTGGGAGATCTTGCGCACATGGGCCCCGGGCATTGTGATCGGCGCGGCGCTTGGCGTGCTTGTCGCGGCAAGCTTACGATCAGGCGCGCTGCAAATGATTTTCGGACTTTTGGCATTGATTGTCGGGCTTTACATGAGTTTGGGCCGCGCGTCTTGGCGTGTGAGCGATGCGATGCCGACGGGTTTCAAACGCATGATATCTTCGCCCCTATTGGGCTTTATGTCAGTGCTAATGGGCATTGGTGGCGGCAGTTTCGGCGTGCCGTTCATGTCGTTGCACGGCGTAGCGATCCACCGCGCGGTGGCAAGCGCGGCGGGCTTTGGCGTGCTGATCGCGGTGCCTGCGGTGATTGGCTTTCTCTTTGTACCACTCGATCAGGCGTCGCGTCCGCCATTCACACTTGGCGCAGTCAACTTGATCGCCTTTGTTGTTGTAATCGCAATGACACTCTTGACGGCACCGTGGGGCGTGAAATTGGCCCACGCCATGGACGCTGGCCCTTTGAAAAAAGCGTTTGGCGTGTTCCTAACCTTGGTCGCGCTGAACATGCTACGCAAAGCGCTTGGGTTTTGAGCGCGCAAGGCTTTCAGATTTTCAGCCCATCCGCTGCGGTGCGCGCATGGGCCAGCGCCGCTCATAAAATTGCCTGCGTGGTGACGAACGAGCCAGCCCTGCAAAAGGCGTGGCTGCGCCATCAAAAGACTTGGTTTGTGGGTGTGGATGCTTTGCCAAATGCGCCGGATGGTTCCATTTCCGATTTGCCCCTACAGGGCCCATGGGATGCACATATCTCGCCGCCCTCAGCCTGGCACAAGGCGCAAATCTCGGTTATTTATCAAGGCTATCCCAAGCAAGACCCCGATCAGAGCGATGCTAATCACCGCTTTCGCATCAAACGCGCGGCAGCGCACGTGGATGGGCTGTTGCTTGAGGGTGGCAAACGCTATCTGCGTGAGCCGCATGCCTTTATCCTTGGGATTGCGTTGAATGACAGCGATGCTGCACCGCTGCGGGTTTGGCCCGGCAGCCAGCGCATTATGGGCCCTGCTTTGGCGCTTGCGCTGCGCTCTCGTCTTGATCTGACCGAGGTTTACAAAACCGCGCGCCAAAAGGTGTTCGACACGATTGAACCGCAAGATGTGCCGCTTGAATTTGCTCAATCGATCTTGCTGCACCGCCATCTGCTGCACGGCATGGCCCCTTGGGAAAAGGGCGCTACTGCTCCGCCCGAGGGACGTATGACCGCTTATTTCAGACCGCAACTCGACAATCTAAACGACTGGCTTCCTCTTTCCTAAAAATGTCCCCGCAAGAGGCGCAAAACCCTTTAAGCGCTGCGATAAATTCAAGTAGGCGCGGCGAAATGTTTGGACAGTTTCAGCCCTTGTCCTTGATAATTGGATGCGATCCCGGAGCCATACAGCTGCCGCGGAATCTCTGACATATGCTCATAGACCAAACGGCCCACGACTTGCCCATGCTCGAGCACGAATGGCGCTTCATGGCAGCGCACTTCCAGCACGCCGCGTGAGCCTGTGCCGCCCGCCGCGCTATGGCCAAAACCAGGATCGAAAAAGCCCGCATAATGCACGCGAAATTCGCCCACCATCGCCAAATATGGGGCCATTTCAGCGGCATAGGCAGGGGGGATATGCACCGCTTCGCGGCTGACAAGGATATAAAAAGCGCCCGGATCAAGGATGATTTGCCCGTCTTTGCAGCGCACCTCTTCCCAATAATCAGCGGGGTCGTAGTGGCCGATTTTATCAAGGTCGATCACACCTGTATGCGGCTTGGCGCGGTAGCCAACAAGGTCGGTGCCATCAAGTTTCAGATCGACGGAAAACCCTAAGCCCTCGTCAATCAGCGCATCGCCATTGACCAACACATCGCTTTGATGCAGCGCGCTGAGGGCGGCATCATCCAGCACCGCTTGGCCCTCGCGGAAACGGATCTGATTGAGGCGCATCCCGGGGCGCACCAAAACGGAGAACGAGCGTGGGCAGATTTCGGCGTAAAGCGGGCCTTTGTATCCAGGGCCAATGCGATCAAACTCTGCGCCGCCATCGGTAATCGTGCGCGTCAGCAGATCAAGGCGGCCAGTAGAACTTTTTGCATTCGCGACGGCTTGCAATCCGTCTGGCAAATCAAGGCGTTCCATCAAAGGCACCACATAGACGCAGCCCTTTTCCAGCACTGCGCCCTCGCTCAGATCAATCTGGTGCATCTCGAATTCTTTGAGCCGATCCTCGACGCGCCGCCCGTGTCCTGCAAGAAAAGACGCGCGCACGCGGTAGGCCACTGTACCAAGGCGCAGATCAAGGCTGGCAGGCTGAATTTGCGCGGGAATGATCGCAGGCGCGCCGCTGAGTTGACCGTTTTCGATCATCTGCTCTAGTCGCTGGCTGGGTAGAACACCTGTCATGACGCGTCTCCGATGGCCGGCCCGCGTATCTTAACAGGGCAAGACAGGACCGGATCGGCGGGCAAAGTGTAAGTGGTCGGGCTAGCAGGACTCGAACCTGCGACCTTCCGTCC
>CAYQZI010000235.1:1700-3815 GCA_964421835.1 uncultured Planktotalea sp. | reverse complement strand
ACACCGAATGATTTGCGCGCAGAGCCTTGGGTGGCCGTGCCTGCGCTTGCGCGCGCGGCGGTGGCAGAGGGTGTCACGATCCTTGAGAATTGCGCGGTGCGCATGCTCGACATCGAAGGCGGTAAAGTGACAGGCGTGATCACCGAAAAGGGCCGGATCACCGCGCCGCGCGTGGCGCTGGCGGGCGGCTCTTGGTCGTCGCTGTTGCTGCGCCGTCATGACGTGTCGATCCCGCAGCTGTCCGTACGCGCGACTGTTGCGGCGACAGAGGCGCTGCCCGAAGTGGTGTCTGACAGCGGTGTTGATGATCGGCTTGCGTGGCGTCGGCGCAGCGATGGCGGGTACTCATTAGCCCCGTCGGGTTTTCACGAGCTGTTTGTCGGCCCTGATGCTTTGCGCGCCGCCATGGGCTTCTTGCCGCAACTTATCCAAGATCCGCTGGGCACGCGCTACTTGCCTGCAGCGCCGAAAGGGTTTCCCGATGCATGGGGCACTAAGCGGCGCTGGAGCGAGACTGAGCAAAGCCCATTCGAGCAAATGCGCATTTTGAACCCCAAGCCGAATGCCAAGAAAGTCGCTAAACTCTCGCGCGATTTTAGCGATACGTTTCCGGGTATTGGTAAGGTGGGCATCAAAACCGCATGGGCGGGCATGATTGATGTGATGCCCGATGTGGTGCCTGTTGTGGACAATTGCGCGGCGCTGCCGGGTTTGACGATTTGCACAGGGATGTGTGGCCATGGCTTTGGCATTGGCCCTGCGTTTGGGCGGATCACGTCGAAATTGATGCAAGGTAAAGAGACAGGCCATGATCTGAGCCGTTTTCGCCTTGACCGGTTCACCGATGGCAGCAAACTTTCGCTTGGCCCGAACCTATAGCGCTTGCTCATTTTCCCAAGATGAGACAGGCTGTATCTACGTAAAGGAGAGTAAAATGCCAATTCACAACCGTTTCGCAGATCTGCACGCGGAAATCACGGGATGGCGTCGGCATTTGCATACGATCCCCGAGTTGCAGTTCGATCTGCCCAAGACGGCAGCTTTTGTCGAAGACCGCCTGCGCGAGATCGGCGTGGATAGTCTTGAGACGGGTATCGCGCAAACGGGTATGGTTGCGGTGATCAAAGGCAAGACAGATACTTCTGGCCGCGTGATTGGTCTGCGCGCCGATATGGATGCTTTGCCGATCCATGAAGCGGCGGATGTGGATTACAAGTCAACGCACGCTGGCAAAATGCACGCTTGCGGTCATGACGGGCACACGGCCATGTTGCTGGGCGCGGCGAAATATCTGGTCGAGACGCGCAATTTTGACGGCACGGCGGTGCTGCTCTTCCAGCCTGCTGAAGAGGGCGGCGGCGGCGGTAAAGTCATGGTCGATGAAGGCGTGATGGACAGATACGGCGTGCAAGAGGTCTATGGGTTGCACAACATGGTCGGCGGCGCGACAGGTAGTTTTGCGATCCGCGCGGGCGGATTGTTGGCGGCGACGGATGAGTTCGCGCTGACGATTACGGGTAAGGGCGGACACGGCGCTGTGCCGCATGAGGCGGTTGATCCCAACATCACCGCCGCGCATATCATGCTGGCGCTGCAAAGCATCGCGAGCCGCAACGTGGATCCTTTGCAAAATGTGGTGCTTTCGGTCTGTACGATGAGCAATGACAGCGGCGCGTTCAACATTATTCCCCAAACGGTCAAGCTTGGCGGGACGGTGCGCACCTTGGATGCAGATGTGCGCGATTTGGTGGAAGCGCGGTTCAAAAAGATCGTTGCAGCAACGGCAGAGGCCTATGACTGCACCGTCGATATTACTTATGATCGCGGCTACCCTGTGACGGTGAATAGCGACGCGAACACGGTGTTTGCTGCGGATGTGGCGCGCCAAGTTGCCGGTGCTGGCGCTGTGGATGACAACACGCCGCCGATCATGGCGGGCGAGGATTTTTCCTACATGCTAGAAGCGCGCCCCGGGGCATATATTTTTCTTGGAAACGGGGAAGAGGGCGCAATGGTGCACCACCCCGAATATGTCTTTAACGATGATGCGATCCCTGCGGGCTGTTCCTGGCTTGCTGGAATGGTCGAAACGCGAATGCCTGCTGCTTAAGGAGC
>CAYQZI010000235.1:0-1600 GCA_964421835.1 uncultured Planktotalea sp. | reverse complement strand
GGGGTGATCAAGGGCAAGCAAAACAGCTCTGGCAAGGTGATTGGCCTGCGCGCGGATATGGACGCTTTGCCAATACACGAGCAGACGGGGCTGGAGTATGCTTCTAAAACGCCGGACGCGATGCATGCTTGCGGCCATGATGGGCATACTGCGATGCTGCTGGGCGCGGCGAAATATCTAAGTGAGACGCGCAATTTCGATGGCACTGTCGTGGTGATCTTTCAACCCGCCGAAGAGGGCGGCGGCGGGGGCCGCGAGATGTGCGAAGACGGGATGATGGAGCAATTCGGAATCCAAGAAGTCTATGGCATGCACAATTGGCCCGGCCTGCCTGTGGGTGAATTTGCGATCCGCTCGGGTCCGTTCTTTGCCGCTGCCGATCTGTTCGAGATAGAGCTAGAGGGCAGGGGCGGACATGCCGCGAAACCGCAAGACACGGTGGATACGACAGTGATGGCAAGCCAGTTGGTGCTGTCCCTGCAAACGATTGCGTCGCGCAATGTGGATCCGATCGAGCAATTGGTTGTGTCAGTGACCTCGTTCGAGACGTCCTCCAAAGCGCATAACGTGATCCCGCAGAAAGTGCATATCAAAGGCACGGTGCGCTCGCTGAGCAATGAGACGCGCGATTTGGCAGAAAAGCGTATGGGCGAGATTTGCGCAGGCGTTGCCGCGACCTATGGTGGCACAATCAAGCTTGATTATCTGCGCAATTATCCCGTTATGGTGAACTCTGAAGAGCAGACCGAGTTTGCGGCGAAAGTGGCCGAAACGGTTTCTGGCAAACCGACGCAGGATGCGCCACTCGTGATGGGCGGCGAAGATTTCGCCTTTATGCTAGAAGAACGTCCGGGCGCTTATATCGTGGTTGGCAATGGCGACACTGCGATGGTGCATCACCCTGAGTATAACTTTAACGATGAAACGTCTCCTTCGGGCGCAAGCTGGTGGGCGGAAATCGTTGAACAGCGCATGCCAGCGGCCTAATAACGGGGCGGGTTTTCTTATTGCTGCGTCTGCGCTAGAGCGGGCGCATCACTTAAGAAGGACGACCAGACATGATCACTGCTTGCTGTATCAAATGGGGCAAACCCTTTGGCCCTGAATACGCCAATCGGCTTTATTCGGGCGTGCGCCGCAACATCACCGGTGATCTGCGGTTTGTCTGCGTCACAGAGCATCCCGAGGGGCTGCATCCCGATATTGAAGTGGTGCCGCTCGAGTTTGAAACGTTCGATGATGAAATGACAAAGGCGCATATAGAAAACGGCTGGTCCAATGAGATGCGTAAGATCACGTTGTTCAAGCCGGGCTTGATCCCGAGCCATTCGGGCCGCTTGATGGGATTTGATCTGGATGTGGTGATCACAGGGGATTTGATGCCGCTTTGGCATCATGCGCCGGGTAAGGTCTCGATGCGCCATGACTGGATTGAAAAACGCAAAGGCAAAGGGACGGGGCATGGCTCGGTCTTTATGTTTGATCCAGATCAGCACGACTATCTTTATGGCGATATGGCCGCTGATCCGCGCGGACGGGTGATTGAATCGCGTGGAAATGAGCAGCGCTATACGTGGAGCCGTGCTCTGGCCAATGACGA
>CAYQZI010000234.1:2186-3841 GCA_964421835.1 uncultured Planktotalea sp. | reverse complement strand
AACCAGACCACCGCGCCAAAGAGCATGACGAATGCACCGATTGCGCCCAGCAATGGCCAGAGCGAGGGGTTAAGAATGTGATAGTCGTGATTTTTTGCGTGTGCCATGGGTCCCTCGTCGGATTGGCTTAGTTGTTGTTCGTGTCTACGGGTTGCTCGAGAGCGGCTTGTTGAACCTCTTCGGGCAAATCGATTTCATAGAAAGTATACGAAAGCGTTATCTCTTGGATATATTTTGCGTCGCGGTCGGTGGCAATCTCTGGATCGACGTAAAATGTGACGGGCATCTCGACACGCTCGCCCGGTTGCAACACCTGTTCTTCGAAGCAGAAACATGCGATTTTGTTAAAGAAATAGCCTGCTTGGTAAGGTGCCACGTTGTAACTGGCTTGACCTGCAACGGGCCTATCTGTGGGGTTGTAGGCTTCATAAAAAATGAGCCCGGTCTCGCCGATACGCATTTCAATCTCGCGCACCAAGGGTTTGAACTCCCACGGCATGCCGCGTTCTTTAGAGGCATCGAATCGCACGGTTATGGTCTGATCCAGGATATCGTCGCTGCTGCTGGCCGCGACGTTTGTGACGCCGCCAAAGCCGGTGACGCGGCAGAACCAGTCATAAAACGGCACCGACGCCCACGCGAGCGCGCCCATCACCACAACAAGCGAGAGTGCTTGAAGCGCTGTTTTATTCTTTGGATCCATAGGCGTGCGTTGATCGCTCATTCGCTTGCCACCTCGCCGCGGGGCGGCTCGTAATCGCCGCGTGTGACTTTCACAACCGTAAGTCCGAAGATGATCGCGATGAACCCCGCAAGAAGGAGGCCAACGCCCACGTTACGACCGTAGCGGCGCGTGTGGATTTCATGCTGTTTGCTAATCGCCATTACCAGCCCCCAAAACCAACGCGCTGCATGATCGCTTCGATCAAGATCGCGCCGAAATGTAGGAAAAGATAGAGCAGCGAGAGCTTGAAAAAGCCGCGCTCAACCTTGAAGTTGTCAACTTCGCTCATCTCTTCATCGCGGTTGAGAATATCCCAAGCGCCTTTCACAAAAAGGATGTTCAACACGATGGCGAAGGCCATGTAGACTGGGCCGCCAATAGACGTCACACCAGCGCCGAGCGCCAAAATCGCGAGCAAAACCGTATAGACGAAAATATGGATACGCGTCGAGCGGCGGCCATGGGTGACCGTCAACATTGGCACTCCAGCGTGGTCATAGTCCTTACGCATAAACAGCGCGAGCGCCCAAAAGTGCGGCGGGGTCCACATGAACGTCAGACAGAACATGAGGACTGATTCGATAGATACTCCGCCTGTCGCAACCGCCCAACCGATCATCGGAGGGAAGGCACCAGCGGCGCCGCCGATCACAATGTTTTGCGGCGTCCAGCGTTTAAGCCACATTGTGTAAATCACGACGTAGAAGAAAATCGTGAAACCAAGCAGACCGCCAGCAACCCAGTTGGAGGCAAGGCCAAGCATCACCGTCGACAGACCCGAAAGCGCGAGGCCGAATCCAAGCGCTTCGCCCTCTGTCACTTTGCCAGCAGGGATAGGGCGTTTGCGCGTGCGCTTCATCACCGCATCAATGTCCGCATCCCACCACATGTTCAATGCACCAGACGCGCCGCCGCCAATCGCGATGAACAA
>CAYQZI010000234.1:0-2086 GCA_964421835.1 uncultured Planktotalea sp. | reverse complement strand
CTACTCAGCAGCGGCGACCTTGAAGGGCTGCGGCACGCCTGCATATTCTTCAATCGCGCCAGTCAGCCACTCTTGATATGCCTCTTCGCTTACCACTTTTACGGTGATCGGCATATAGGCATGGTCTTTACCGCAAAGCTCGGAGCATTGACCAAAGTAAATGCCCTCTTTCTCGGCAGCGAACCAAAGCTGCGCAATGCGGCCAGGAACGGCGTCTTGCTTCACACCAAAGGCAGGGATCGTCCAAGCATGGATCACGTCCGCGCCCGTCACGTTCATGACAATAGTTTTGCCGACGGGCACGACAACCGCTGTGTCGGTCGCGAGAAGATACTGCTCCGGCGCATAACCCGCATCTGCAAGTTCTTCTTTATCAAGCATAAAGCTGTCAAAACCAAACTCGTGATCAACATACTCGTAACCCCAATACCACTGGTATCCAGTCACCTTAATCGTGATGTCGGCCTTTGGGATTTCCTGTTGTTTGAACAGGATCGGCAAGGAAAACGCTCCAATAAAGACCAAAACGACGATTGGAATAATTGTCCAAGCCACCTCGATAGGTGAGTTGTGCGTGAACGTGCCCGGCGTCGGGTTTGCTTTGCGATTGTAGCGCACGATGCAGTAAATGATCAGGCCCGTCACAAACAGAGTGATGACCGTAATGATGATGTTCAGCATGCCATCAAGCCACTGAATATCGCGCATCAGTTCTGTCGCGGCCGGTTGAAAGCCGATGCCACGCGGGGTCGGTTGACCAATGACCTCGAGCGCGTCTTGCGCCATAGCCGGAGTGGCTGCGAGTGCTGCCAAAAGGCCGTAGAGAGTTGTTTTCAGTTGCATATTACACCCTGATCGATTGCGGCACTGCGCCGGACTAGTCGGTTATATTCATCAATTTTCAAGTTAACGCCCCTGCCCTGCTGCGATGGCGAGTCACAGACGTTGTCTTTGAGCTGTTTAAAACCATATTCTTACCTCTAGATAAAGACTAGGCGTTGCGGCAAACGGACGCTTCTATCATTTCGATCAAATACGAAAGAAAATCCGCATGACGCATCAGCCCTTTCGCCCCTTTCAGGACCGTTTCTCTAAAGAAGGAGCGTTAAAAATCCTTCAACAGGCCTGCGCTGGCGCTGATGATGGTGAATTATTTATCGAGCGGCGCACAGCCGAAAGCCTCGTGTTTGACGATGGCAAGCTTAAAAACGCCGCCTATGACGCCTCTGAGGGGTTCGGGCTGCGCGCGGTCTTGGGCGAAGTCGCGGGCTATGCGCATTCGACAGAGGTGTCAGAATCGGCCTTGCTGCGCGCTTCGGAAACCGCGCGTTTGGCCGTTGGCGCAGGCGGCGGCACGCTTGCCGATGCGCCGCGCCCCACGAACTCCAAGCTCTACAGAGACGTGGACCCTATTTCCGAGATCACATTCAGCGCCAAACTCGACACATTGCGCGAGATCGACGCCTTCCTGCGCGATCTTGATTCGCGTGTGGTGCAGGTCAGCGCTTCTATCGCCGCATCCTTGCAAGAGGTCACTATTTTGCGCCCTGATGGCGGCGAATTCAGTGACACACGGCCTATGACTCGGCTTAATGTGTCTGTCATCGTTGAGCAAAATGGACGCCGTGAAAGCGGCTCTGCGGGCGGCGGCGGGCGGATTTCGCTGGGCGGTTTGATCACCGCACAGGACTGGCAACCCAAAGCGCGCGAGGCTTTGCGCATCGCTTTGGTTAATCTGGACGCCGTGCCTGCGCCCGCAGGTGTCATGGATGTGGTCCTTGGGCCCGGTTGGCCCGGTATTTTGCTGCATGAAGCTGTGGGACATGGGCTAGAGGGAGATTTCAACCGTAAGGGATCAAGCGCCTTTTCGGGTCTTGTTGGGCAGCGCGTCGCCTCTAAGGGCGTGACGGTTCTGGACGATGGCACCATCCCTGATCGTCGCGGCTCTATTACGGTGGATGACGAGGGCACGCCTTCGGCTAAAAACGTACTGATCGATGACGGTATTTTGGTGGGATACATGCAAGACCGCCAAAACGCGCGTTTGATGGGGGTCGAGCCTACAGGCAACGGGCGGCGCGAAAGT
>CAYQZI010000233.1:0-3844 GCA_964421835.1 uncultured Planktotalea sp. | reverse complement strand
GCTGACAATGCCTTGCGCGCACTGCCCTCTGCGACCAATTTCGTGGCGATTGATTGCGGCGAAGATGGTGATTTCGCGCGAGCGGTTTTGGCGCAAACGATCGCGCAGGGCGTCTTTGTGCGCATGCCCTTTGTCGCCCCGCAAGATCGCTGCATCCGCATCAGCTGCGGCCCAGAGGCCGAGATGGATCTGGTCGCACGCGCGCTTCCTGCTGCGCTGAAAGCAGCGCGTGGATGATGCCCACCAAAAAGTTAGCTGACATCTAGAAAATCTGCGGTATCGTAAATGGGTCGATCAGATTTTCAGGGGTCCTAACAATGCGCGAGCATCCTCAAGCCGTAGAGAATTACACCAACACCTGTTTGGTGATGGCTTTCGTCAACCTGCTGTGGATCATGATTGCGATTTGGGCGTGGAAAGGCTTTATCGCTGCGCTTTTGCTCGGCGCAAGCGTCTATCAAGCGATCAAGTGGCTGGATCTGCGCCTCGCGCGGTCGCGCTACTAAGCCAGCGCTTTCGCCGCGCCATCAAGCGCGCCTGCGCCATAGGGAATCGCCAAAGCGTCAAAACCTGCTTGCATCGTTGCAAGCCCGCCCAGCACCATATGCGCATTCACATGCCCCATGTGCCCGATCCGAAAGAACCCCTCTCCCAAAGGATCTTCCGGCTCTGACATGCCAAGCCCAATGCCAAGGGTCAGCCCCGCTTGATGCTCGCTCCAAGCGCGCAGCTCTTTGCCGTGCGGAGCGCCCAGACGCAAAGATGTCACCGCATGCGAGCGATGCGCGCGATTGGCAACGTTCAAAGTCAGCGGACCACCCTGCCCCCAAGCTTCGCAGGCGCTCCAGATCGCGCGTGCGAGTTTTTCATGGCGCGCCCAAACCGCCTCTATTCCCTCTGCGTGCAAAATATCCAGCGCCGCACGCAGACCATAAAGAAGATGCGTCGGTGCCGTGCCGCCAAAATACTCGAAGAAATGCGCAGGATTGGCGCGTGGCACCCAGTTCCAGTAGCGGCTGACACGCGGCATCGCATCGCGCACCTTTGCCGCTTTATCGTTGAAGAACACCAGCCCCAAACCCGGCGTACACATCAGCCCCTTTTGGCTGGCCGTGACCATAATATCCACGCCCCAAGCATCCATTTCAAAACGATCGCAGCCAAGCGAGGCAATGCAATCGGCCATCAAAAGCGCCGGATGACCTGCCGCGTCCATTGCTGCGCGCACCGACGCGACATCATTTTTGATCGAAGTCGATGTATCCACATGCACGGCCAAGACCGCCTTGATTTTATGCTCTGTGTCTGCGCGCAAACGTGCCTCTATCTGATCCGCATCCATCGGGGTTTTCATACCGAACTCGAGCAGCTCTACCTCTGCCCCCAGCCCTGTCGCCATCTCGCCCCAACCATGGCAAAACCGCCCTGTTGAGGGGACCAGCACCAGATCCCCCTCGCTGATCACATTGCTCAACGCTGCCTCCCAAGCGGCATGCCCATTGCCCATGTAGATCGCCACATGATGCTTTGTACGCGCCACGCGGCGCAAATCGGGGATGATGCCTGCGGTCATTTCTATCAGCTCGCCCTCATAAATATTGGGGGAGGCACGGTGCATCGCGCGCAAGACGGCATCAGGCACCACAGAGGGGCCGGGAATAGCAAGATAAGGTCGGCCATGCGCGAGGGACATAGGATGTGCTCCGATAGGGTCAGTCGTGACATTACCCCCACGCCCCCTGCCGTCAACCACGTCGCGTGGGTTCAAACCTTGCAGGCGGGGCGCGCGGCGGCTACATGCCGTCAGACCCTTAGGTGCGGAGCGCTCGTGATGCTTAAAAAACTTGCCAAAACACTGGATGAAAAAGAGCGCGCGTGGCGCTATTCCTTTGGGCGCGACATCACCGACCCCGTCGAGCGGCGTAAATCCGTATGGCATTATAATATGTTCGATCACGCGTTTCTGCGCGCGGTTTGGACCAACTTCTATCCGGTCTCCAAAGATGTCTGGCGTTCGAACCAGCCGACGCACAAACGGTTTTTGAAGTATCGCGATATGGGCATCCGCTCGGTGATCAACCTGCGCGGCGTCGATTTACAGTGTCACTACCTCTTCGAAAAAGAGAGCTGCGATATGCTCGGCATCGAGCTCTACAGCACCGTGCTTTGGGCGCGCTCGGCCGCCGATCGCGAAAATATCGTCGCGGTGATTGATCTGATGCGCACTGTACAAAAGCCAATGATGTTCCACTGTAAATCCGGCGCGGATCGTGCGGGGTTTTGCGCTGCCATGTATCAGATGATTTTCGACGATGTGCCTGTGCAAAAAGCGCGCGAGCAACTCTCGCTCAAGTTCATCCACCTCAAGTGGGGCAAAACCGGTGTGCAGGATTACATTTTGGATGTGTTCGAGGCGCGCCAAGCCAAAAGCGATATCGATTTTGAAACATGGATCCGCACGGAATATGATAACGACGTGATCCAGAACGGCTTTGACAGCAAGACGCCGCCCGCGCAGATTGCCTGATATGGCCGAGCCACGCGAAACCCCAAACCAAACCAGCCGCACGCTGCTCAGCTGGCTTTGGCGCAGCTATCTGAGCCGCCATTGGGTGATGCTGCTGATTGCCACCTTCTTTATGGCTTTGGAAGGCTCGATGCTTGGCTTTCTCAGCTGGATGATGCAGCCTATGTTCGATCTGGTGTTCCTTGCAGGGGATCAATCGGCGCTGTGGTGGGTCGGCCTGGTGATCCTTGGTATCTTTCTGGTGCGCGCGGGTGCGTCGGTCATTCAAAAGGTCATCCTGACCCGCATTTCGCAACAATCCGAAGCGGATATGCGCGGCGATCTTCTCAGCCACTTGATGCGCCTTGATGTGAGTTTTCACCAAGTCAACGCCCCCGGCACCTTGATGCAGCGTGTCATTGGCGATGTGTCTGCCGTGAGCCATGTGTGGAACGCGATTATCACCGGCGCGGGCCGCGATCTTGTCGCGGTTGTGGTGCTTTTCGGCGTCGCGATGAGCGTCGATTGGCGCTGGACCGCCGTCGCGCTTGTGGGCGTGCCTTTGCTGGTGCTGCCCTCTTTGGTGGCGCAACGTTTCGTGCGCCGCAACAGCCGCACCGCGCATCAGGTCGCTGCACGTCAATCGGGACGCTTGGACGAGGTTTTTCACGGCATCGTCCCCGTCAAACTCAACCGCCTTGAGGGTTATCAGACGCGCCACTATGGCCAGCTCAACCGCGAACGCGTTGAAATCGAAGTCAAAACCTCGCTTGGCACCGCTTCTATTCCGGGGCTCATCGATGCCATGTCCGGCGTTGGGTTCCTTGGCGTGCTGATCTATGGCGGCGGCGAAATCATCTCGGGCGAGAAAACCGTTGGCGAGTTCATGGCCTTTTTCACCGCGCTTGGCTTTGCCTTTGAACCTTTGCGCCGCCTTGGCACGATCACCGGCGTGTGGGAAGCGGCGGCGGCTGGGATCGAGCGCGTGATGGAATTGCTCGCGCTTGAGCCAGTGCATAAATCCCCCGCCAATCCTGTTGCCCCGCCCACTGGCACGCCTGAAATCATGCTCAGCGATGTGCACCTCAGCTACGGCGACGCGCCTGTGTTGCGCGGCACAACGTTCAATGTCCCTGCGGGTAAAACCACCGCGCTCGTTGGCCCCTCCGGTGCAGGAAAATCTACGATTTTCAACGTGCTTACCCGGCTTACTGATCCGCAGAGCGGTCGCGCGACAATTGGCGGCGTGCCAGTCACTGATATGGCGCTCAGCGATCTTCGCGATCTGTTCTCGGTTGTCTCGCAAGATGCGCTGCTTTTTGATGAAACCCTGCGCGA
>CAYQZI010000232.1:0-3970 GCA_964421835.1 uncultured Planktotalea sp. | reverse complement strand
ACACGATCAACGGCAAAATCGTTATGGCGCCGGGTGATATGAACCTCACGTTCAAGAGCTATCTCAACAGCACGATTGGTTTTCAGATTGAAGATGATTTCGTCCGCTCGATCGAGGGCGATAGCCTAGATGCGGATCTGTTTCGCGAATATCTTGCCGCTTGGGATGACCCGATTGCCTATGGTCTCAGCCACGTGGGCTGGGGTATGAACCCGCGCGCGCGTTGGGAGAGCATGGCGCTTTACGACAAGCGCGATGTGCAAGCCACCGAGTTCCGCGCGTGGTCCGGCAATTTCCTGTGGTCCACAGGGTCTAATCAATACGCTGGCCGCTTCACGCTCGGGCATTTTGATTTACCGATGCGCGGCTGCACGATTTCGTTGGATGGCACGCCCGTGGTCATTGACGGCATCCTACAGGGAGATCTCGCATGAGCGATTTTCGCGATTACTACGACACCTCCAAGTTTCGCCCAGAGCACATCGAGATGTTGGAAAAGATCAACGTGCTCGGCCCAAAGTTTGCGCAGCGCGCGGTGCAGCACGATAAAGAGGCAAGCTTTCCAACGCAGAATTACAATGAGTTGCGCGACGGTGGTTTCCTGAAGCTGGTGATCCCAGAAGAATTTGGTGGCATGGGGTTCAGCCTCGGCGAATACGCGACCATAGGCGCTGAGATCGGCAAGTATTGCGGCGCGACGGCGCTGACGTTCAACATGCACACCTCCTCTATGATGTGGCTGCGGTTCATGTATGACATGCCGAATTTGACGGATCAGGAACGAGAAGCTTTTCGGCGTATGCGCGAAAAGCAGTTCCCGAAAGTTGTCAACGATGGCGCTCTCTTCTCGCAACCTATCTCGGAAGGCGGTGCCAACTGGACCTCCGATCCGATCAAGACCAACTGCCGTAAGGTGGATGGCGGTTGGGTGATCAATGGGTTCAAGAAGTTCGCCTCCCTTGCAGGGAACTGCGACTACTATTCAATCGTCTGCACCGAACATTTCGAGGGCAAAGATCCCGCGCATGAAGACACGATGGACTTCGCCGTCCATAAAGATAGTGCAGGTCTGTCTATCGTGGGCGAGTGGGATCCCATCGGGATGCGCGCAACGGTGAGCCGTGATCTCATCCTGAAGGACGTGTTTGTCAGCGAGGATGATCTGATGATGCCTGCGGGCGTCTTTGGCAAAACCCTGTCGCAATGGCCGCATATGATGGCGACTTTGACGCCTGCCTATATGGGCGTTGCGCAATCGGCTTATGATTTCACGGTTGAATATCTGCGCGGTGAAACACCGGGCCAGCCGCCGATTGATCGCCGTGTTTATCCAACCAAACGCGCCGCTGTGGGGCGGATGTATCAGCGCCTGACTGAGATGCGCACGCTCTGGAGCACGGCGTTTTTCGAAGCAAAGGCGTTCCCGACAAAGGCTGAAGTCATGCGCCTTTATGCGGCGCAATACTCTGTCATGGAAGGGGTGCAAGAGCTCGCGGCCTTGGCCATTCGCACATGCGGTGGGCAGTCGATGCTGAAATCGCTCCCGCTGGAAAGGATATACCGCGACAGCCGCTGCGGCGCGTTGATGTTGCCCTATACCACTGAAATTATGGAAGATTACCTTTCCATGATGACGGTCTATGACATGGACGAGATTGACCAAGTGAACACGGATACCGTCTCTGCGCGGGTCTCCATGTGGCGTCCGGCTGAGGGGTCTGATGGCGTTTGAGCAGGTCCAGTGCAGTCGCAAACTCGCGCGCAGCGCCGATGATATTTGGGCAGTTCTGCGCGATTTTGACTTGGCGTGGCACCCGTTTGTGACGTCGTGCTCGCTGCTGCGCGATGATCGCGGGGCGGTTCTGCGCGATTTTGAAACTTCTGATGGTGGTCAGCTGATAGAGCGGCGCAGCTACATCAGCGATACGGATCGCGTGCTTTGCTATGTCGCGCTTTCGGGGATCGAAGGTGCACTCAGCTACGCAGCGCGTGTGGAGGTTACGGGCGAGGGCGAGGGCTGTCTTATCACATGGCACGCAGAGATCAGGGCACAGCCTGAGCGCGCCAAAGCGATTGCCGAGGGCACAACAGCAGTCTTTGAAGCGGGGTTCGACGCCTTGTCTGATGCGCCGCCGCAGCGTGCTAAAAAGAGAAGCGTACCGCGAAACACCAAGATCAAAGCAGGCACGTTAAAGTGCACGCCGCGCCTGTCCTACCTTACAAGCGAGGAGGGGGCTTCTGGCGGCGAAACCCTCGTGTTGTTCTTGCATGGCATCGGTGGGCAGGCCTCGAACTGGTCTGCTCAGCTTTCTGCATTTGGGTCAGAATATCATGTCGCCGCACTGAATTTTCGTGGCTATGGCGACAGCACGCTGGGAGCAGCGCAGACGCAGATTGAAGATCATTGTGACGATATTCTCGCGATGTTGGCGCATTTCGACGCCAAGCGTGTGGTGCTTGTGGGTCTCAGCATGGGCAGCTGGATCGCGACCAGTTTTGCGATGCGACATGGTGAGAAGCTGGCGGGCCTGGTGCTGGCGGGCGGCTGCACAGGCATGTCTGAAGCCGATCCGCGCGAGCGTGAGAATTTCCGTATCTCGCGCGAGGTGCCTTTGACGCAAGGCCAGACCCCTGCGGATTTCGCCGATGCTGTTGTTGGTGCGATTGCGGGGCCGCATGCCTCGGCAGAGGCGAAGGCCGCCTTGCACGCTTCCATGTCCGCGATCCCGGCCGAGACCTACCGCGATGCGCTCAATTGCTTTTGCAATCCGCTGGAAACATTCGATTTCGCGAAAATTACCTGCCCTGTGATGATGCTAACAGGCGCGCATGACAAGCTTGCGCCACCCGACGAAATCCGCCGAGTGAGTGCGCGTATTTTCAACAGCGCAACCGCTTTGAACGGCCAAGCTGATGTGCGTTTTGAAGTGCTGCAAGATGCCGGGCATCTGTGTAATCTGGAGCAACCCGGCGCTTTCAACGCGCGCCTTGGTGCGTTTCTAGATCGCTTGCCGGGGGCCGCGATCCAGTACAAACCGAGCCGTGAAGAAAAGCAGCGCGAAAAGCGCCGCCGGATCCTGCAAGCGGCGCATACCGAGTTTTGCGCTGTTGGGTTTGATGGTGCATCAATGGAGCGATTGGCGAAAGCCGCTGATGTGTCCAAGCCGACGCTGTATCAGTATTTTGGCGACAAAGAAGGGTTGTTTGCCGCTGTTTTGGACAAAGGGCGCGCGCAGATTGTTGCGCCGCTTGTTGAGGGTGAGGGGACGCTCGTTGACCGGCTTTGGCGCTTTAGCTGGACCTATGCAGAATTTGTTTTGCGCCCTGATATGCTGTCCTTAGCGCGTTTGATTTTGGGCGAGGCTGGCCGCCGTCCGGAGAGCGCGATCAAGTATCACCAAAGCGGCCCTGCGCGCGCATACGAGGGGTTGGTTGATTTCGTGACTGCCGCTGATGCTGCGGGCGAATTGTCCGTCGAAAACGCGCGGCTTGCGGCGAATGATTTGTGGTCATTGATCCTGTCCGGTCCAAGGGATCACTATCTCCACTACGTTGATGAACGTCCGTCCGACGCAGAGCTGACAGCCGCAATCGCCCATGGGCTTGGCCTTTTCCTGCGGGTGTATTCGCGTCATCTGGAGGAAGATCAATCGCGGTTAAGAGCCCTTGTGCAAGGCAAGCGAAGCCAAGGCACGACACTTGGTGACGACATGGTCTGAAAGAAGAGTTCCAAGCGGTGATGTCGCGCGCAGCAAACACAGTCTGCGTCGCTACATCCTAACGGATTGGGGCTATTGAAAGCGCGGCAGGCGACGTCGCGCTATATCTGCACCCCACTTTGCAGGACGCGCTGGATATAGGCGACGTCCAAGCCGCCATAGCCAGCGAGGTGAAATCCTGTCAATCGCAGAGTAGAAAGGGACCAGATCGCGGCGTAAAAAGGGGCCACTGCGTTTGATGTTGTGCGGCG
>CAYQZI010000231.1:0-3997 GCA_964421835.1 uncultured Planktotalea sp. | reverse complement strand
GCCTTGATCATCGACACCCAGATGCGCGCTTCTTTGTTGCCCAGCACATCCATCGCTTTGGCGGCTTTCAGGACCAGCAAGCGCATCGATTCAATCTCGATCTTCGCACGGCTGATTGTTTCCATGTTTTTGCCCAGATCAACGATCTTTTTACCAAACGCGATGCGGTTCAAACCGCGATCAATCATAAGATCCAGCGCTTTTTCGGCTTGCCCAATGGAACGCATACAGTGGTGAATGCGGCCAGGTCCAAGACGCACTTGAGAAATCTCAAAACCCTTACCTTCGCCCCAAAGAATGCTGTCCTCTGGTACGCGCACGTCAGTGAAACGGATGTGCATATGGCCGTGTGGCGCATCGTCGTGACCGAACACATGCATGGGACCAAGGATTTCGACACCCGGATGATCCATCGGCACAAGAATCTGGGATTGCTGGCGGAACGGCTCAGCGTCAGGTGACGTTTTCACCATGACGATCATTACCTTACAGCGTGGATCCCCCGCGCCAGAGATGTAGTATTTCTCGCCGTTGAGAACCCATTCACCTTTTTCGAGAACAGCCGTCATGCCGATGTTCTTCGCATCAGAGGACGCGCGATCAGGCTCTGTCATGGCAAAGGCAGAGCGGATTTCACCAGCGAGCAAAGGCTTGAGCCACTTATCCTTTTGCTTCTGTGTGCCGATCCGTTCCAACACTTCCATGTTTCCTGTATCGGGTGCTGAGCAATTCAATGTCTCGGAGGCCAAGGGATTCTTGCCAAGCTCTGCAGCGATATAGGCGTAATCGAGATTGGACAGACCTTCGCCCGTTTCTGCATTCGGCAAAAAGAAGTTCCAAAGACCTGCGTCGCGTGCCTTTTGCTTGGCCGCTTCCATCAGCTCCATTTGGCGCGGCGTATGCGACCAGCGGTTTTCACGGCCCTCGCCAGCGCGGAAATATTCCTCTGTCATCGGGTCCACATTCTCGCGAATGTGTTTGATCACCGCGTTCAGAAGCGGCTTCGCTTTGTCGGACATTTCGAGGTTGTTCAGGCTCGTTGGGTCTTTGCTATCGGACATCTTTAGGTTTCCTATTTGTTGACCCACTTGGGCGCACGTTTCTCGACGAAGGCGTTGACGCCCTCTTTAAAGTCTTCGGTTTGGGCAAGGTCTTTCAACACATCACGCGAATAGGCGATGCTTTCAACCATGCCATCCCGCTTGGCGAGATCGTTCAAAACGCGCTTGGTCGCTTTGATCGCGGAGGGCGAACCTGTGCAAAGTTGCTCCGCCTTTTCCATCGCTCTGTCCATAAGCTCTGCGTGGGGATGCACCTCGTTCACGCAGCCCATTGCTAGTGCTTCCGCAGCGCCAATCGTGCGACCCGAAAGCATCATCTCTTGCGCCGCCAGCCTGCCAATGTAGCGCGAAAGGCGCGGCACGCCGGACGCAGCCGCAAAGAAACCAACCTTCACTTCAGGCAGCGCGAACTTGGCGTTTTCGGATGCTAAAATAATGTCACAAGACAGTGCCGTCTCAAATCCGCCACCCATCGCAAAGCCGTTCACAGCCGCGATAATCGGTTTCTCCAGATCAAAGCGCGAAGACAAACCAGCAAAGCCCGTCTCTGTCATCTTGGCTTTGCTGCCGCCCTGCGCCGTTGCTTTCAGGTCGTTGCCAGCGGTAAACGCCTTGTCGCCCGCACCTGTAAGAACCGCGACCCAGAGGTCCTGATCGGCCGCGAATTTGTCCCAACAATCAGCCATTTCATTGTGCATCTCAACATGCACAGCATTGTAGACTTCGGGGCGGTTCATGGTGACCAAAAGGATGTTGCCCCGCGTTTCGGTTTTGATGAAGTCGTAGCTCATACTTTCAATCCTCCAGTATCAATCTCTGTAAATTTGCCACCATCCGCAGCAAGCGTGCGAAGCGTTTCAGCTGGTGCAAAAGCAGCATCTTCCGCGCCAAGTTTCTCCATCCGATCGAGCACCGCTTGCGCGCCCACCATATCGCCAAAGAACATCGGTCCACCCTTATCAGCGGGCCAGCCATAGCCATTGAGCCAGACCACATCGATGTCTGAGGGACGCTGCGCTTTATTCTCTTCAAGGATTTTCACCGCCTCATTAATCATCGGGAAAATGCAAGTCTCGATGATCTCATCTTGGCTCATCGTAGATGGCTTGGCACCGGTGATGTCGCGAATAATGCCAGCGGTGACATCAGACGGAATAGGGCGACGGTTCTCGTCGTAGTCATAGAAACCAGCCTTGGTTTTCTGCCCACGTCGGTCCAACTCGCACAGAGCATCGCGAATGGGATTGTCGGTCTTCGCCCCTTTGGACCACCCGATATCAAGCCCCGCCAAATCGCTCATCTGGAAAGGACCCATCTTAAAGCCAAAGGCGTTCAAAGCAGCGTCCACATCCCAAGGCATCACGCCTTGGTAGACCAGCTTATTCGCTTGAATTTGACGCGCGAACAGAATGCGATTGCCAACGAAACCTGGGCACACGCCCACGAGCGTCGCGATCTTGTTGATGTCCTTTGCCAAACTCATGCAGGTCGCAACAACATCATCCGCTGTATGCTTGGCGCGCACAATTTCGAGCAGTTTCATCACATTCGCAGGTGAGAAGAAGTGCAATCCAATCACATCTTCGGGGCGTGATGTCATGCTCGCGATTTCGTTAATATCGAGCGCAGAGGTGTTGGTCGCCAAAATCGCGCCCTGTTTCATCACCGCATCAAGTTCTGTGAAAATCTTGCGTTTGAGGTCCATGTTCTCGAACACCGCTTCAATTACCAGATCGCACTCGGCCAGTGCACTCAACGACAATTGCCCGTTAAAGCGATCCATGCGCGCCTCAACCTCATCCTGCGGAAAACGGCCTTTATCAGAAGAGCGTTGATAGTTGCCGCGCACGACTTTCAATCCGCGATCCAGTGCCTCTTGCGTGGTTTCAACGATGGTCACAGGGATGCTAGCAGTGGCGAAATTCATCGCAATGCCACCGCCCATGGTGCCCGCACCGATGATGCCAACGCTTTTGATGTCGCGCATCGGGGTGTTTGCGGGCAGATCTGGAACCTCCCAAGCGGCCGCGCCGGATGCGGCAAGATAGTCGCTGATGTCTGCCACTGTTGGCGTATTCATACTTTGGCCTCTTCATTTTCTAGGCAAGACGCACAGATCGCGCGTCGGTCAATTTTATCAGTTGCGCCGCGGATCAGCGCGTTATGCTGAATCCATAAATGCGCAGGCACTTTGAATTTGGCGATATGCTGTTCAAGGAACTGCGCCATCTCTGTTTGTGTCGTGGTTGCACCTGCTTTGAGCTGAACAGCTGCACCGACAGCTTCGCCAAGACGCGCATCAGGGACAGAAAAAGCTGCCGCCTCTAGAACATCGGGATGGCGATGCAACGCGCCCTCTACATCAAGGCAGGCGATGTTTTCGCCGCCGCGAATGATGATGTTCTTCTTGCGATCAAGGATGGTCACATATCCATCTGTATCAAGCACGCCCAAGTCACCTGTGCGCAGCCAACCATCTTGCAAGGTTTCCGCTGTCGCCTCTGGTTTGTTGAGATAGCAACGCATGTTCGCAGGGCTTTTTACGGTGATCTCGCCGAGTTCTCCTAGTGGAACGTCATTGCCGTCATCATCAAGCATACGAAGCTCTTGCACAGGGGGATGCAGCTTGCCCGCGCACTCTGGGCGAGCGGTGTAATCATCGCCAATCATGCCAATACCCAGCGCATTTGTTTCCGTCATGCCCCAGCCGGTTGCAATGCCAGCATTCGGGAAGGCCTTGGCCAGTTGCGCCACCTGCGCGCCGGGGCGTTTCGCGCCACCAGCGCCGAGATAGTCCATCGCGGGGAGCGTTTCGCCTATCGCGCGCGCGGCTTGCATGAGTTCTGCCGATTGCGTCGGCACGCCTAGAAAGCGCGTTATCGTGTTGTCGCGCATCAAGCGCACGGCTTCCTCTGCGTCCCATTTGCGCATCAGCG
>CAYQZI010000230.1:0-4013 GCA_964421835.1 uncultured Planktotalea sp. | reverse complement strand
GCCCTCCGAAGGCAGAGGCCATAGGTTCGAATCCTATTGGGTGCGCCAAATTTCCCGATGAAATGCACCTTAACTTTTGCGGTAAAGCTGCGATTTTTTGAATGTGTGGATTTGGTTTCAAGACGCGCGCGCAACTCAAGCTTTGCGTGGCGATCTTTGATTTCTAGGGCTGGCGCGCATTCCAGTGAAACGCGCCGGCACCCCTTATTTGGAAGCTGCTCGCAGGCGCTTACACGCGCAAGCCCGAGGTTTTGTCGAAATAATGCGCAAGCTCGGGCTTGATGGTGAACCCAATGGTATCGCCTTTGTCTGCCGCTGGTGGCTTCTCTGTTTTGGCAATAAATTCAACACCTGTTTCCGTTACCAAATGCACCATCGCGTATTCGCCAAGGTTCTCAACCAGATCAAGCTTGCCAGAAACCACTGCGCTTGCAGCATCTGTGATCGTAAGATGCTCAGGGCGCAAACCAACGTTTTGAGCCTCCGGCACGGCCTTGCCGAGCACAGTCGCCGCGTTGGCAGAGAGATCGCTTGCACCGAAGAAATTCATTTTCGGGCTGCCGATGAACTGCGCCACAAACGCATTCGCAGGGTGCTCATAAAGCTCAATGGGGGATCCCACTTGCTCGATGCGGCCATCGCGCAGAACCACGATCTTATCAGCAAGCGTCATCGCTTCGACTTGATCGTGCGTCACATAAATCATCGTGTTGCCAAGACGCTCGTGCAAGCGGGCAATCTCAAGGCGCGTCTGAACACGCAAAGCGGCATCAAGGTTAGAGAGCGGCTCGTCAAACAGGAATACTTCAGGGTCGCGCACAATCGCACGGCCAATCGCCACACGTTGACGTTGACCACCCGAGAGATTGCGCGGGCTGCGATCAAGATACTCGCCCAGCTGCAAAATCTCAGCAGCGCCTTTGACGCGGCGGTCGATTTCATCCTGCGGTGTTTTCGCCTGTTTCAGACCAAACGCCATATTTTTGTAAACCGTCATATGCGGATAAAGCGCATAAGTCTGGAACACCATCGCAACGCCGCGCTTGGAGGCCGCAACATCGTTTACAACCGTGTCGCCAATCGCAACCGTGCCATCAGAGATTTCCTCAAGGCCCGCAATCATGCGCAGCAGGGTAGACTTGCCGCAGCCTGATGGGCCGACAAATACGACAAACTCACCGTGTTCAATGTCGAGATCGACACCGTGCATCACTTGAGTGTCACCGTAACGTTTTTTTACATCGCGAAGTGTTAGACCGGCCATGTTGCCTCCATCTGTGCTATTTCGCGCCGCAAGGTGGCGGCGAATTCGGGGTAAATTTCAGGAATGTCGCCCCAAAGCTGGGCACTGTTGATAAACGCCTCGGTGCCAAGCATGGCTTTGAGATCGTCCCAGCTGGGCTCGACGTATTTAAAGGGGATTTTTCCAGCGTCCACGCAGCGGGCAAAGTGGTGCCAGCTGGCAATGCTGCGAATGCTATGAATGGGCAGGATGCCTTGCTTGAAGCAGCCCTCAAGCGTGGGGCGCACAAAGATCGAGAACTTCGCCATACCGTCTGCGCAAATGCGCGCAACAGTGTCGCCAATCGCGCGGTTGCCAAAGCGTTCAGCGATGGCTTTGACGTAGTCTTCTTTGGAAAACGGCAGATCAAGCGTGAGGGCAGGGAGCACTTCATCGTTCTCGAACCGCTGAAAATGTTCCTGCAATTGCGGCACACGCATCGCGGCGTCAAAGGTTTCAACCCCCTCCAACGCGGCCAAATAGCAAAGCGCAGTATGCCCGCCGTTCAGCACACGAATTTTGGTTTCCTCGTAGGGATCCACATCAGGGGTGACTGTAACACCGGCTTGGGCCAGATCGGGCATCTCGGCTTTGAAGATGTCTTGCAGCACCCATTGCATAAAGTCCTCGGCGACAATTGGCGCGCTGACGGGCTTGCCAACGATCTGGCTTAGTTCTTGGCTTAGCTCTGCGTCGCTGCGCGGCGTGATCCGATCCACCATAGAGCAGGGGAAGGCCACATTCGCTTCGACCCATGCGGCCAAATCAGTGGCACCGCAGGCGATCAAATAGGCGAGCAGATTGCGGTGAAGCATCTTGCCGTTTTGGCGAATGTTATCACAGCAAGCGATGGTGATAGGCGCGCCCGTGGCGGACATGCGCGTTTTCAAAGCAGCGCGCAGATAGCCGTAAACGGACTGCGCTTGGCCGCCTGCAATCTCTGAGGCGATCAAAGGGTCGGAAGGGTTCAAATCGCCATTGGGATCTGTGTAATAGCCGCTTTCTGTGACCGTGATCGTCACCAAATGCACGCTGGCTTGTGACAACAGGGCTTCGGCCTGCGCGGCGTCAGTGCTCCAGTCCAGAAAGGCGACATGCGATCGCACGCGGCGCAAAGCAGCTTCGCCTGCCGCAGAGACAGATTTCAGAAAATAGCCATCATGCTGTGCCACATCATCTGATGCTGCTTGAAACTGCGCAGCTTCCGCGCCGCGTAGATTAACTGCCGCTATGCCCCAGCGCAGATCACCAGAGCCCTGCATATATTCATCGATATAGACCGCCTGATGCGCGCGGTGAAACGCGCCAAAACCCAAGTGAACAACGCCTACATCGCAAGCAGTGCGATCATAAGACGTGACGTGAATATTTGCGTTTGCAGGGCTGTTCATCACATCACCTCCATCTTGCCAGTGAGCTCTTTACGCGCCGTGTCGCGATAAAGCGAAGGCGTCATGCCTTTCACTTTAAGGAAGTGACGGTTGAAATTAGCCAAGTTGTTAAAGCCTGCCCGCTGCGCGATATGCAAAACCGGCTCGTCCGATGCGTAGAGCATCCCGCAGGCCTGACCAATGCGCACGCGGTTTACAAATTCCAGAAAGCTATGGCCCGTCACCGTTTGAAAATTCCGGCTAAAGGTCGCTTGCGTCATATTGGCAAAGTCAGCCGCTTTCGCGACAGACATATCCTCTTTGAAATTATCGACCACATAATCGACAACTGCGCTGATACGGGCCTGCTTGGTATTGCCTTTGGCATGCACCAGTTTGGTCGCGGAAAGCGTGCGTTTTTCTGCGTGCTCATTCAGGCGCACAAGGAAGCGGATAAAGGCAAGGATGCGCTCGATCCCGCTATTGTCCCGAATGCTCTCCATATGGCCGCGTGCAAATGTCGGGTTAAACCCTTCAAATTTCACACCAGATTGCGCCAGCTGCAAAAGTTTCAACACTTCAGAGAACTCGGGAAAGCCCTCTGCAAGCTTTTCGATGCTCACATGACTGAATTGCACCAGCATATCGCGAATTTCGACGGGTTCGCTCCAGACTTCATCGGTGACCCAGTTATGTGGCAGGTTTGGCCCCGTCAGGAACAAATCGCCCGGTTTGAAGTCACCGATATAATCCCCAACAAAGGCCTTACCACGGGTGGCAACGATCAGGTGCAACTCATACTCTTCATGCGCGTGCCAACGGCATAGGTCCGTAGGCCATCCATGCTGGAGATAGCGGATAGATCGCGTTGTGCGGTCCACATATTCGAGTTCTGGCTGCATGATAGACATCAGACGATTACCCTACACCCGAGCAAAGCATGCGCAGACCATTGGCCGACGCAAGGATATGTGCGGGTGCACGCTTCATTTGACGGCTCCGAATGTGAGACCAGCAACAAGTTGCTTTTGGCAGAACCAGCCAAGGATAACGATGGGTGCAATCGCGGCTGTGGACACGGCGGAGAGACGTCCGAAGAACAGACCCTCAGGAGCGCGGTTGCCTTCGATCAGTGTGGATAGCGTTGCCGCGTCAATGGTTGTCAGGCGCACAGTCCAGTAAGCTTCGTTCCAGCAGAAGATGAACGTCAGCAATGCAGTCGATGCGATGCCGCCCCAAGCGAGTGGGATTAGGATGTCTTTGATCTCGCCCCAAGTGGACACACCGTCCATTTTACCCGCTTCGATGATCTCTTTCGGGATCTCTTTGAAGTAGGTGAAGAGCATCCAGATCACGATGGG
>CAYQZI010000229.1:0-4018 GCA_964421835.1 uncultured Planktotalea sp. | reverse complement strand
TCCGTGAGTTCGGCGGTGGCAAGGCTTGCGAAGATGGCACGCTTGACGAATTTCTAGCGCGCACAGACTACGTCGCAGTCGACGCACGTGGCGACACAGGTTGGACAGAGCTGGCAGGAAAAGTGCGCAAAGACTTGATCAATGCGTTCTACTTCTCTGTTGGTCCTGGATTGTTCGGCGATCTTGCTGAGCGGCTTCAGCGCTTTGACATGGCCGATGATGATAGTCGCATTGTCGTTGAAAAGCCGTTTGGTCGCGACCTTGCGACAGCGAAAGCGTTGAACGCGTCACTTGCCAAGCACTTTGATGAAACGCAGATATACCGCATCGATCACTATCTTGGCAAAGAAACGGTACAAAACCTGATGGCTGTGCGCTTTGGCAATATGCTGTTTGAGCCACTTTGGAATTCACAATACATCGATCATATCCAGATCACCGTGGCAGAGACTGTTGGTGTCGGTGGTCGCGGTGGCTATTACGACAAATCTGGTGCAATGCGCGATATGGTGCAGAACCACTTGATGCAGCTCTTGTGCCTGATTGCGATGGAACCACCCGCGAAGTTTGATCCAGATGCGGTGCGCGACGAAAAGCTGAAAGTCATTCGCGCCCTTGATCCGGTGGAGCCCCATCACATCGTGCGCGGTCAATATGACGCCGCTGACGATCAGCCTGATTACAGAACCCACGTGGAAGACCCCGCCAGCAAGACCGAAAGCTTCGTTGCGATGAAGATTGCGATCAGTAATTGGCGGTGGGCAGGCACACCTTTCTACTTGCGCACAGGCAAACGTCTCAAAGCGCGCACCTCTGAGATCACTGTGGTGTTCAAAGATGCGCCGCATTCGATTTTTGGAGCGGACGCGGGCCGTCACAACAACGAGTTGCGCATTCGCTTGCAGCCAAATGAAGGCATGACGCTCGATGTGACCATCAAAGAGCCGGGCCCGGGTGGCATGCGTCTAGTGGATGTTCCGCTTGATATGAGCTTTGCAGACGCCCTTGGCCCTGAGGTGGAAGAAGTTCCAGATGCCTATGAACGTCTGATTATGGATGTGATCCGTGGCAACCAAACCCTGTTTATGCGCGGCGATGAGGTCGAGGCGGCATGGGCTTGGACAGATCCGATCATCGAGGGCTGGCAAGCGCGCGGCGAAGTGCCTAAAACCTATGATAGCGGCAGTGACGGTCCAACCGACGCAATGGCGATGATTGCCCGTGATGGCCGCATTTGGAGAGAGATCAAAACATGAATTTCATCGAATACCCCGATACAGATATGATGATGATCGATCTGGCGAACCGGATTGCGGGGGATTTGAACGCCGCGTTGCATCACGAAGATCGTGTATGTCTCGCGGTGCCTGGTGGCACGACGCCTGGACCTTTGTTTGATGATCTTTGCGCGGCAGACCTGCCTTGGGAAAACGTTGATGTGATGCTGACGGATGAGCGTTGGGTGCCCACGGACAGTGATCGCTCCAACACCAAACTCATTCGCGAACGTCTTTTGACAAACCGCGCATCGGCGGCGCGTTTGCTGCCGCTTTATACGCCTGCGGAGCAACCTGAAGATGTTCTGCCTGAGCTGGAAGCGATGATCGCACCAGAACTGCCGATTGCGGTTTTGCTGCTTGGAATGGGCACAGATATGCATACGGCTTCGCTGTTTCCGGGGGCTGATAAGCTTAAGGAGGCTTTGGCCCCAAACGCGCCAATCTTGGTGCCGATGCGCGCACCGGGCGCGCTTGAAACGCGTATCACGATTAGCGCGCGCGTGCTGGACGGTGCTTTGCGCAAACACATTGTAATTACAGGCGCTGAAAAGCGTGAAGCCTTTGAAAAAGCACGACACCTAAGCCCAGAAGAGGCGCCAATCAGTGCTGTTTTGAGCGGTGCTGATGTGCACTGGGCACCTTAAGGGATCGGAATTATGTGGACCAAAGTGAAAGCGCTCGACACCGATAAACGTATTGTTGAGCTGTTTGAAAACGATGCAAGTCGCGCTTCTGATTTCTCTGTCTCGGCGTTGGATATGCTTTTTGATTATTCCAAAACGGCGATGGATAGCACTGCACGCAACGCCCTGTTTGAGCTCGCTGAACGCGCGAATGTGGCTGAAAAGCGCGACGCGATGTTTTCGGGTGCGCAAATCAACGACACGGAAGGGCGCGCTGTGTTACACACGGCCTTGCGCAATCTCTCTGGCGATCCTGTGATGGTCGATGGAGCAGACGTGATGCCTGAAGTGCTGGCCACATTGGATCGGATGCAGGTCTTTAGTGATCAAGTGCGCGACGGAACGTTCAAGGGGCAGGGTGGCAAGATCACCGATGTTGTGAACATTGGCATTGGTGGGTCTGATCTTGGCCCCGCGATGGCGACGCTTGCGCTGGCACCTTATCATGATGGGCCGAACCTGCATTATGTGTCCAACGTCGATGGCGCGCATATTGCGGACACTCTGCGCGGTTTGAACGCAGCAACGACGCTTGTTGTCGTGGCCTCTAAAACCTTCACAACGATTGAAACCATGACCAACGCGCGCACCGCAATGGCGTGGATGTCTGAAACGGTCAAAGATCCTGCCGCGCAGTTTGCGGCGCTCAGCACATCCGAGGAAAAGACAGCTGCGATTGGCATTCCTGCAAGCCGTGTGTTCGGGTTTGAGGATTGGGTCGGTGGGCGCTATTCGCTTTGGGGGCCGATTGGTCTGGGCATCATGATCGCGGTTGGTGGGGATGCATTCCGCGCGTTCTTGCGCGGTGCCGAAGCGATGGATTGTCATTTTCGCGCGGCAGAGATGCAGGACAATCTGCCCGTCATGCTTGCGCTCGTGGGCATTTGGCACAACCAAATTTGTGGTCACACGACGCGCGCGGTTTTGCCCTACGATCAACGCCTGTCGCGTCTGCCTGCCTATTTGCAGCAGCTTGAAATGGAAAGTAACGGCAAGTCCGTGCAGATGGATGGGTCGGATGTCGCCGTTCATACCGGACCTGTGGTCTGGGGGGAGCCTGGAACTAACGGACAGCACGCCTTTTATCAGCTGATTCATCAAGGCAGCCGTGCGATCCCTTGCGAGTTTTTGCTTGCAGCGGAAGGTCATGAGGAAGATTTGGTGCATCAGCACCAGCTTTTGATCGCCAATTGCTTGGCACAATCTGAAGCCCTCATGAAAGGCCGCTCGCTGGATGAAGCGCGCGCTTTGATGGTCGCGAAAGGCTTTGAAGGCGATGAGTTAGAGCGTCAAGCGCGCCACCGTGTTTTCCCAGGCAATCGCCCGTCAACAACGCTGCTTTATCCGAAACTTACACCTGAAATGCTGGGCCAGATCATCGCGCTTTATGAGCACCGTGTGTTCGTTGAAGGCGTGATTTTGGGCATCAATTCCTACGATCAATGGGGCGTTGAGCTTGGGAAGGAACTGGCGACAGCCCTTCAGCCTGTTGTTGAAGGGCGCGAGAGTGTTGTGGGTAAAGATGGGTCTACTCAAAGCTTAATCGAGTATATTTTGAAGCGTGTTTAAGGGGGCCAGCCCCCGTCGATCAAAGATCGACTCCGCCGGAGTTTACTTGGCAAGATGAAGCTTAGGAGGTGGGAATGTCGAAGTCTGGCGCGGCGAGGGTGAAGCCATCAAATGAAAATCCGGGCGAAACGGTGCATCCGACTAATGTATACTCGCCAGTGCTACGCGCTTTTTGCCAGTGTTGGATCGGCACAATAAGCTGCGGCGCACCCTTCGTTAAGTCAGGCGTGAGCAGGTGTTCGGTAGCAGGACCGTGGTCAGTTTCCGCGAGGGATAGGATTAATGGTGCGCCCGCATAGTGGTGCCAAATCTCCGTCGCATCGACTTTATGCCAATGGCTGCTTTCGCCCGCTTGAAGCAGAAAGTAAATACATGTCCCATACGCGCGTGGCTGCGCATCGTCGATATGCGTTTGGCGATACCAGCCGCCTTCCGGGTGCGGCTGGAGATCGAGGTGCTTTATGATCGCGTCAGCGTTCACGATTT
>CAYQZI010000228.1:0-4171 GCA_964421835.1 uncultured Planktotalea sp. | reverse complement strand
TGTCCGTCAGTGCTGCGCGCGGTCTGGCGCTTGGGCTTAGCATACCTGCGATTGGGGTGAACCGTTTTGATGTAATCAAAACTACGTTTGGTGACATAGGTCTTCCCAGCGTGGCCGCGCCACAAGACAAAGTATATGTGGCTGAAAGTGACAGTGCCCCGCGATTGATAGATCGCGCAGAAGCGGAAAAACTTGATCAACCGCTGGTGTTTGAACCTGAAGGATTTAACCCAGCCCCCATAATTGCGCGGCTTGCGGCACAGCGTTTCACTGAAACACACGCCCGACCTGCGCCGCTCTATATCAAGTCCGCTGATGCGGCCCCTGCGCGCGACGCGCCGCCGCAGGTTGTACCATGACCGCTGAAGAGCTTGCAGCCCTTCATGCGCGCGCAAGCGACACACCTTGGAGCGTTCAGAGCTTTGCGGCTGAGCTTGCGCAAAACGGGACCATCCTTGTTCCGCACTCGCAGGCTTTTGCACTTGGGCGCGTGATCCTTGATGAAGCTGAACTGTTACAAATAGCAACGGATCCAGCGCACCGGCGTCATGGGCACGCGAGAACGGCTCTAAGCGGGTTTGAAAGCGAAGCGAAGGCGCGCGGATGCTCGCGTTTGCTTTTGGAAGTCGCGGTGCGCAACGCGCCCGCTATCGCGCTCTACACCAACACCGGCTGGCAAAGAGATGGGGTGCGCGCGAAATATTACCGCCTGAAAAATGGGCAATACGATGATGCTTTGCTCATGTCGAAAAGCATCTGAAGGAAGATGCTTGAGCCCTGTATCCACTGACGCCAAGTCAAGATCATCACGGTGCGCTTGCCCATGAAAAACATTAAGAATCGGTTGACCCCGCGCGCCCTGTGCGCCCTAATCGCTCAATGAGCGCGCGAGCTTTCGCGCACGGTATGTATGGACGCATGTCTATCTCTATGCCCTCACACAAAAACAACTGGGAGACTTCAATGTCTGTAATGCATAAAATTCTTGGTGGAGCGGCAGCTCTTGCGTTGTCCGCTGGCGCACTTGTCGCTGAGCCTGCGTTGATCTTCGATCTTGGTGGCAAGTTCGACAAATCCTTTAACGAATCCGCGTTCACTGGCGCGCAGCGTTGGGCCGAAGAGACAGGCGGCTCCTTCCGCGAGATCGAGCTTCAGTCCGAAGCACAGCGCGAGCAAGCCCTGCGCCGTTTCGCAGAGGCCGGTTCTAACCCAATCGTCATGACAGGTTTCGCATTCGGCAACGTGCTGAGCGAAGTCGCACCTGATTATCCTGACACGAAGTTCGCAATCATCGACATGGTTGTTGACCAGCCTAACGTGCGCTCCGTTGTGTTCAACGAGCATGAGGGCTCCTATCTTGTTGGCATGATGGCAGCGATGGCGTCCAAGTCCAACACAGTTGGCTTCATTGGCGGCATGGACATCCCCTTGATTCGCAAGTTCGCATGTGGCTACGCGCAAGGCGTGAAAGCGGCAAACGGCGACGCGACAGTTGTGGCGAACATGACTGGCACGACGCCTGCGGCTTGGAATGATCCGGTAAAAGGCTCCGAGCTGACGAAAGCACAGATCAGCCAAGGCGCAGACGTTGTTTATGCAGCGGCGGGCGGCACAGGCGTTGGTGTTCTTCAGACAGCGGCGGATGAGGGCATCTTGTCTGTTGGTGTTGACAGCAACCAGAACTACCTGCACCCGGGTAAGGTTCTCACATCCATGATGAAGCGCGTTGATAACGCTGTGTATCAAGCGATGACAGACGGCCCAGAGATGGAGACCGGCTTCAACGTTATGGGGATCGCAAATGGCGGCATCGGCTACGCGATGGATGAGCACAATGCTTCCCTCGTGTCTGACGATATGAAAGCCATGGTTGATGACGCAGCTGCGAAGATCTCTTCCGGCGAGCTGATGGTCCACGACTACATGTCTGACGACAGCTGCCCAGCGATGAGCTTCTGAAGCCAGCCTGAGGGCGACAATGACAATAGAAAAGGCCGCGCTACACATATCGTGGCGCGGCCTTTTAGCTTCACACAAACGGGACACGATCATGAGCGACAGTATCACCACATTTTTCGACGCTTGGGGCATGACAGATGATGCTGAGCGCTTGGACGCAATCACCGCCGTTTATGCAAGCGACGGCACCTATGCCGACCCGCGCTCTCCCGAAACGCTGCACGGCCCGGATGCGATTGCAGGCTACGTAAATATGTTCAGCGCAGGCGCGCCCGGTTGGACCGCGAAGGTTGTAAACCTGAGCACAATCGGCACCAGTCACCGCGCGACTGTCGCCTTTGGCGGTATGGGACCAGATGGCAAAGAAATGGTGCAACTCGGTCAGTATTTCGCAGATATGGATGGTGACAAAATCACACGCTTGGTGGGTTTCGTTGGAATCGGAGCACCTGAAGAATGAGGCCTGCCGCCGAAATGTCTCCCGCTATTGAACTCAAAGGGATTTCCAAAGCCTTTGGCCCTGTTCAAGCGAACAAGGATATTTCAATCCGCGTGATGCCCGGCACGATCCACGGGATTATCGGAGAAAATGGCGCGGGCAAATCAACGCTGATGAGCATCCTTTACGGCTTTTACAAAGCCGACAAAGGCGAGATCTTTATAGGTGGCAAAAAGACCCTGATCCCGGACAGCCAAGCCGCGATTGCGGCAGGCATTGGCATGGTGTTCCAGCACTTCAAACTGGTGGAAAACTTCACTGTGCTTGAGAATATCATCTTGGGCGCTGAAGATGGCGCGATGCTGCGTCCCTCCTTGGCGAAAGCGCGTCAGTCTTTGACCGACCTCGCCTCTGAGTACGGGTTGGATGTGGATCCCGATGCAGTGGTAGAGAACCTGAGCGTGGGTCATCAACAACGCGTCGAAATCCTCAAGGCGCTGTATCGCCAAGCGGATATTTTGATCCTTGATGAACCCACAGGTGTGTTGACCCCTGCAGAGGCAGACCAACTGTTCCGCATCCTTGATCGCCTGCGCGAAGAGGGCAAAACGATTATCCTGATCACCCACAAGCTGCGCGAGATCATGGACACGACCGACACCGTCAGCGTGATGCGTCGCGGTGAAATGACGGCAACAGTGAAGACATCCGAAACCTCCCCCGCTGGGTTGGCGGAGTTGATGGTCGGGCGCAAGGTCTTGCTACAGGTGGATAAAGTCGCAGCAACGCCGAAAGAAACGGTTCTTGAAGTCGAAAACCTACGGGTCGTCGATGATAAGGGCGTCGAGCGCGTCAAAGGTATTTCACTGGACGTGAAAGCAGGCGAGATCCTTGGGATCGCAGGGGTTGCCGGCAATGGTCAGTCTGAATTGCTCGAAGTGTTGGGCGGCATTTCCTCAGGCTCTGGGATGATCCGTGTGAATGGGCAAGACATTGACTTGACTGGTAAATATTCCGACGGCAAGTCGCGGCGCGCGCGTGGTATCGCGCATGTGCCAGAGGATCGCCAACGCGAAGGGCTGATCATGGATTACATGGCGTGGGAGAACACCGCCTTTGGCTATCACCGTGATCCAGCCTATCAATCCGGCCTCTTGATGAACAACGCCGCGATCCGCGCGGATACGGAAGAGAAGATGGCGCGCTTTGATGTGCGTCCGCCTAACCCAAAGCTTGCGGCCAAGAACTTCTCAGGTGGCAATCAGCAAAAGATCGTCCTTGCGCGTGAGATCGAACGCAATCCCGACTTGCTGCTGATCGGTCAACCGACCCGAGGCGTTGATATTGGCGCGATTGAATTCATTCACCAACAAATCGTTGCGCTACGTGATCAAGGCAAAGCCATCCTTTTGGTCTCTGTTGAGCTCGACGAAATTTTTGCTTTGTCTGACCGTATTGCGGTGATGTTTGATGGTCAGATCATGGGCTTCCGCGATCCTGCTAAGACCGATGAAAAAGAGCTGGGCCTTATGATGGCGGGTGTCGTTGAAGTGGAAGCAGCGTAATGGAAAAGATGCCAGCATGGGCCGACGCGGTCCTCGTTCCGATTATCTCGCTTTTGCTTGCGGCGATCCTGTCAGCGCTTGTGATCATTGGCATCGGCGAAGACCCAGTAGCTGCCGTCAAGCTAATGGTACAAGGCTCCTTGGGCAGTACCTATGGTTGGGGCTACACGCTTTATTACGCGACCAACTTCATGTTCACAGGGCTCGC
>CAYQZI010000227.1:0-4223 GCA_964421835.1 uncultured Planktotalea sp. | reverse complement strand
GCGGTGGTGAACTTGCTGGTAGGTCTTATCGTGAATTCGATGCAGGACGCGCACCAAGAAGAAGACGTGCAGCGCACCGATGCCTACCGCGATGATGTGGTGGCGCGGCTCGAAGCGATTGAAGCGCTTTTGAAAGCGCAAACAGAGTCACAAGAGCGTCAAAGCAAATGATTTCCTTTTGTCTGGCTCGTAAAACCGTTTAAGAAAGACTCAACTTATAAGAGCAAATTTTTAAGGCAGTGGTTTAGATGAAACGGCGTGTTCTTCTTTTTTCGGCGGTATCAGCATTTGTGCTTACGGCATGCGGCAGTAAGTTCAAATCCTACAATGGCCCCGAAGTCACGCGTGTGATTGTGTTCAAAGGCAAGCGTAAGATGCATTTGATGCACAAACGTAGAGCGCTGCGCAGCTATGATATCGATCTTGGCTTTGCGCCCTATCATCATAAGCGCGAAGAGGGCGACGGGCGCACGCCTGAGGGCAATTATATCATTGACCGGCGCAATCCGAATTCAAGCTTCCACCTTTCGCTTGGGATCGATTATCCAAATGCGCAGGACATCGCCAAGGCGCGCGCTGCGGGCGTTAGCCCCGGCGGTGAGATCTTCATTCACGGCAAGCCGGATCGCTACGCCAAAAGCGGCCCTGATTGGACCGCGGGATGTATTGCGGTCACGAATAAAGAGATGGAGCGGATTTACGCGATGGTGAAGAACGGCACGCCGATCACCATTTTCCCGTAATCAGTTCGCAGCAATCTGAAGCGGAGCTGCGCCAGCGGGTGCGCCTGTAACAAGTGTCCACCAGATCTTGCCGTTGGCTTCCTGAAAGAAGGCAAATCCCATTTGCGTGCTGGTTTTATCAAGCACGACATTGCGTGTGCTTTCGTCTTCCATCCATGCGCCGAGGGTCTCAAGCTCTGTCTCATAGGTTTCAGAGATGTTTTCGCCCTTAAGCTGACCAAAATATCCAACGCGGCGTACACGATCAATGGGGGATGAGCCGTCAGAGCCGAAGTGCCAAGGACGGTTCTGGACCGACATATCGCGAGAATGCGTGGCTGCTGCAGCGTTGAGCCTCGCGTCAAGTTGCAGCGGCGCGGCACCAGAGGCTTGGCGCAGAGAGTTCACAGAATCGAGCATGCGAAACTGAACTTTAGCGAGATCATTGTTCCCGAGACGGTATACTTTTGGCAGGGGTTTGCCATCCGGCGCAAGATTGCTTGAAGAGCCGCCGCCGCATGCTGACAACACAAACATAGCAGAAACGAGAAGAAATCCGATGCGCATCATTGTTTTGCCCCATGCCTCAGTTTTCTTAGCACTATCCCCCAATGCGTTGCGATTCAAACCCACAATCGGTTGAGAATCGCACATTCGTGTGCGTTTGAATTGCGAGTGAGGCTTTCGCGCACTAATACTTGTGGAAAACATCAGTGTCTGAATTGGAGAGCGGTATGAGTGAACGATCAAACAAACCCCTGAATCGACGGAGTTTCATCGGAGCAGCCGGTGCGAGCGTTTTGGCCGGACCTGCGGTTGCGCAGCAAGCATTGGCGACACAGCCAGAGTTGCCAAGCAACGGAACTGTCGAGTTGGAGCGTGACATCAGCCAAGCGGTGCGCCGCAACATTTCGTCGTTTCGCACGCTCGACTGGCAGCCCTATTTCAGCAACCTGAAAAATGGCGCAATCCTTGTGGATATCTCTAGCCGCGCTTTGCATTATTGGTCTGAGGGCGGCGAGACATATAAGCTTTATCCTTCTTCTGTGCCGTTGACGCCTGATCTGACGAAAAAGGGCCGCACAAAAGTTGTGCGTAAAGTTGAGGGGCCAACATGGCGCCCAACGCCATCGATGAAAAAGCGTAACCCAGAATGGCCGGATGTTGTTGAGCCGGGCCCGGATAATCCGCTTGGCACGCATGCTTTGTATCTGAGCTGGACCTACTACCGAATTCACGGCACGCATGACACGAGGAAGATCGGCCGCCGCTCGTCTAATGGGTGTATTGGCCTTTATAATGAGCATATTGCGCAACTCTTTGGGATGGCCAAAGTTGGCACTCAAGTGTTGCTTATTTGACGACATACTGGCGATCTTGGGTTGAACGGTTAAAAGATGGGTTTGCATTCACCTGGAATAACTGTTTAGAACGAGGCACGAGGTTTAAGTCTTGGGTGCTTATTGTCCTATGAACAGGGCTTTAGGCGAATTCTAGAGGATACTAAAATGAAAAAAATCGCACTTGCTGCTGCACTTTCCGTCGCTGCTTCCACTGCCTTCGCTGGCAACATGGCTGCACCAATCATGGAAGCTCCAATCATCGTTGAAGAAGCAAAAGCAGCTTCTTCTTCTTCCAACATCATCGTTCCACTGTTGATCTTGGCTGTATTGGCTGCGGCTCTTTCCTAAGCTCTCGCTAGGAAGACACAGTTTTGGAAGGGCGGTACCGTTTGGTGCCGCTCTTTCTTTTTGCGCTGTTAGGATATTGAGCGCGCAAGGCGCGCACAGGTTAAGGGCCTGTGGGTAATCATACTGCAGCACTGGCGTGAGACCCATTTTGCCGCTGGTGCGACGGATTGAACGCAGCGATGCTAGCATCGGAAGGGCAATTCGGTGATACCAGAGGCAAAATGGGCCACGTTCCGGAGGGATTTCGCCAAAATTGCCCATTTCGTCGTTAAGACCGCTTGAATTAGCCCGCTAGTACTGCGCGTTCTTGCCTAGAACTGATCAATTTTGGACTGAAACCAGTGCAGTAGTATGTTTGCCCACAGGCCCTAACATATCTTAAGAGTTATGCGGATTTGCCTCCGGCGGGAGTTTAGGTGGCAAGATGAAGTTTAATCCAACCAACCTTTGAGATTTTCTTCGATGACCGCTGAAAGCGCTGTGATATGCGCAGGATCATCATTGAGGCAAGGAATGTAGGTGAAATGCTCACCGCCGCCCTCTTCAAAGCTTTCTTTGATTTCCTCGTTAATCTCTTCCAGCGTTTCGATGCAATCCGCTGAGAAGGCAGGGGCAATAACGGCGATGTTCTTTTTGCCGTCTTCTTCGGCAAGACGCGCGACTTCTTTCACGGTGTAGGGCTGAAGCCATTCTTCTGGTCCGAATTTGGACTGGAAGGTTGTTGCGATTTGCGTGTCATCCCAGCCGAGACGTTCTTTCAGCAAGCGTGTCGTTTTCTGGCATTGGCAATGGTAGGGGTCGCCCTCCATCAAGTAGCGTTTTGGCACGCCGTGATATGAGCAAACCAAGATGTCCGGCTTTTTGTCAGCCGCTGCGTAAGCGCGCTCGACCGATTGCGCGAGCGCTTCGATGTAAAGCGGATGCTCGAAATAGGGCTCTATTGTGCGCGACGTGGGTTGCCACTTCTCCTCCATCAGAACGCGGAAAAACTGATCATTCGCAGTCGCAGAGGTCGCGCCAGCGTAGTGAGGATAGAGCGGAACGAACAAGATCTTGGTGCAGCCAGCCTCAACCATTGCGCGGACTTTGCTTTTGGTCGATGGATTGCCGTAGCGCATGCAGAAATCGACCATAACATCATCGCCATAGCGCGCTTTCATCGTCTCAGTGATGGCAGCGTTTTGCTGTTTGGTGATGGTCATCAGAGGGCTTTCATCCTGCTCTTCGTTCCAGATGGAGCGATAAGCGGCGCCAGATGTGAAAGGGCGTTTGGTCAGGATGATGAGCTGCAGAAGCGGTTGCCAGAGCCATGGAGAATAATCGATAACACGGCGATCCGAGAGGAACTCACCCAAGTAGCGACGCATGGACCAGTAGTCCGTGTTGTCAGGTGTTCCAAGGTTGGAAAGCAGCACGCCTACTTTTGGTGCCGGGAGTTTCGGATGATCCTCTGGTGCATGCATAGGGCACGTCTTGGGTATGTTGGCGTCGGGCATGGGATCACTCCAATTCATCTAGCTGATACGCAGATAAGCGAAATATGCCTGCGGTCAATCGCGCAAAGGCTTTTCAGTTGTTTTCAACGCATCTGCGAGGCGAGTTGTCGCAGAGCCAGGGCGAAGTGGCTTGGGTTGATCCGCAGAAGGTGCCCAGCCAGAGAGGAACAAAAATTCGAATGTGGCGATGATCTTGCCATCCTCAGCGAAGTTTTGCGCATAGATCTCGGAGCACCGCTCAAACACGGCTTTGCGGGTCGGTGTGCGCAAGCGAGCGTCAAGCGCATTGGTTTCGCCGAATTTACGTAGGTCAT
>CAYQZI010000226.1:0-4252 GCA_964421835.1 uncultured Planktotalea sp. | reverse complement strand
CCCCTACCCCGCAAAATGCGCCTTCGAGCCAGCAGCAGCGCGGCGCATGCCACCTGCAAACAAAGTCACATCAATCTCCGTCGCGATGAAACTCGCCCCCAGCGCGCGGCACTGCGTTTGCAGCTCTTTATCGAGCGTCAAAATCCCGGCAGCTTTGCCACCCTTAACAATCCGCTCAATCGCAGTGAGCACAGCCGCCTTCACCTCAGGCGCGCCCGCTTGGCCGATGAACCCCATGTCCGCCGCCAAATCCGCAGGGCCGATGAACACGCCATCAATCCCCTCCACGGCTAGAATATCGTCCAGCGCCTCCATGCCGAGACGGTTCTCCACCTGCACAATCAAGCAAATCTCGTCTCGCGCAGTGGTCAGATAGTCGGCAATCCCCGAAAACTCCGACGCGCGCGCAAGGGCAGAGCCAACACCGCGCACGCCATGCGGCGGATAGGTCACCGCATCGACCATCGCTTGCGCCTGCGCTCCGCTTTCCACCATAGGGATCAAAAGCGATTGCGCACCGGCATCCAAGTACTGTTTGATCAGCGCCGTATCGCCCACAGGCGGACGCACCATCGCATGAGTATCGCTCCCCTTCAGCACCTGCAATTGCGCCATGATTGAGCGCAGATCATTGGGCGAATGTTCCCCATCGACACAGACCCAATCAAACCCAGCACTCGCACTGATTTCAGCCACATATGCATCCGCAAGACCGAGCCAACAGCCCACTTGCAGCTCTCCTTTGTTGATCGCAGCTTTGAACGGATTATGCGGTGCTGGCATGGTGAACTTCCTTTAAGCGAATGAAATATCGACTTGGCCGAAAGGGCCAAAATCAGCGTTAATTTTGCTGCCACTGGGGCATTCCACAGGGCGAATAAAGCTGCCAGACAGGATAATCTGACCCGGTTCAATGCTTTGCCCGTATTGCGCCATCCTGCGCGCGAGCCAGACAACGCTCTCAACAGGATCATTCAAGACCCCTGCCCCAAGCCCCGTCTCTTCGACCTCGCCATTCTTCGATGTGATCGCGCCGACCCAACGCAAGTCAAACGCGTCCGGCGCGTGTTTTTGATCCCCCAGAACAACGCCTGCATTCGCTGCATTGTCACTGATCGTGTCGTAGACCTTGCGCAGCGCGCCCGTTTCAGGATCAGCGCGCAGGATACGCGTATCAAGGATCTCGATCGAGGGCGCGACATAGTCAGTGGCGGCCAAAACGTCCTCGCGCGTGACCGCGTCTCCTCCGACCTTCGCTTTCATCACAAAAGCAATTTCCGCCTCAATCCGTGGCTGGATAAAGCGTCCTTTCGGCACAGTCGCACCATGCGCGAACACCATATCATCGAACAAAATTCCGCTGTCAGGAATATTAATATTCAGTGCATATTGCATCGCTTTCGAGGTCAGCCCAATCTTCCAACCAACTACCTTACGCCCCTCTGCCAGCTTCGCAGCGTACAACGAATTCTGCACCGCATAGGCGTCATCCATGCCCATGTCTGGGTGTTTCAACGTCAGCAAACCAATCTGCGCACCCGACTTTTCAGCCGCTAACAAATCTGCCGCTGCTTGTGCGTGATCACTTTCGTTCATAGCACTTCATCAGCCACTGTATTAACCAAGGTTCCAATGCCATTCACTTCAACCTCAACCACATCACCGGGCTTGAGATAGCGCGGCGGATCAAAGCGCGCGCCGGCCCCTGTAGGTGTTCCCGTCACAATGATATCGCCCGCCTGAAGCGTCATGAAGGTCGAGATATATTCAATCTCACGTCTAATCGGATGCATCATACGGCTGAGCACATCATCTTGGCGAAGCTCCCCGTTAACACGTGTTAAGATGCGCGCGGCATCAAGCTGTTTTGCGTCCTTGAATGGCACCAACCAAGGCCCCATCGCGGCCGAGCGATCCCAGTTTTTGCCCTGCGTTACATTGAACTTCGCATGGCGCACCCAATCGCGAATAGTGCCCTCGTTACAAATCGTAATTGCCGCAATATGATCATAGGCATCCTCTTGGCTTATGCGCCGTCCCGCCTTGCCAATGACAATCGCCACCTCCCCTTCATAGTCGAGCGTCTCATTCTCAGGTGGGCGAATAAGGGGTCGATTGTGCCCCGTAAATCCACTCGCAAAACGCGGAAACAGCGACATATATTTTGGCGCGGCAGTTGTGCCGTCCTTATATTCTGCATTGCGATCAGGGAAGTTTACACCGACGCAAAGAATGCGTTTCGCGTTCGGCAAGACCATCTCAAACTCGTAGTCTTCATGCGTCACAGGACGCCCTTTGGCGACCTCTTCCAGCTCTGCCAAAGCCCCCGCTTCAATCACATCCAGCAAGGTTGGCCACTGCGGACAAACCGCATTAAGCGCGACCATGCCCCCCTCAGCGACAGCGCCATAAAACTGCTCACCTTCAACAGAAAAACTAGCAAAATTCATGACATAGACTCCCAAACTTCCTTAATCACAGAATGCGCCATCATGACATCGTCCCGCGTCGTTTCAAATTGACCGACCTGAAAACGGATCATACGTCGCCCGTCAAACATGCCTTGCGTGATGTAAATTCGTCCATCATCGTTCAGCGCATCAACAAGCCGTTGCTGCATCTCGTCATCACCGGGACACCGGAACGAAAAAAGGCTCAGGATCGGCTCTGTCACAATTTCAAACCCATCAAGCTTGCGCAATTCTTCGCACAGCTCGCCAGCCCAAAGTACGTGATTACGAATACGCGTGCGCAGCCCTTCCAATCCATAAGACCGGATGAGAAACCAAAGTTTCAAAGCGCGAAAACGGCGTCCCAACGGAATCGTCCATTCCGAATAATTCACCACGCTTTCACCTGTGGTCTTCAAGTATTCCGGCTCAATCTTCAGCGTATTTAGTTGTGGCTGCGCATCGCGCAAGAACTGAACTGAGCAATCAAAATTCGCGCCAAGCCATTTGTGCGGATTAAATACAATGCTATCGAATCCGTTAACCTCTGCCCAGAAGTCTTGCTGGAATTCTGGCACGATCATCGCCGCTCCAGCCCAAGCCGCATCAAGGTGCGTGTAGAGATCTTCGCTCTGCGCGACCTTCAAAACCGCGCCAAGATCGTCACACGCACCAATGCCAGTGCCACCCGTTATTGCGATGATGCCAGCGGGCGTATGCCCCGCTGTACGGTCCGCATCAATGGCTGCCTGAAGCGCCTCGACATCCATGCTGTAGCGCGCGCCAGTGCCAGCAATCTTAACCAAGTTTGCCTGACCAATTCCCGCCACCCAACACGCACGATCAATGGAGGAATGCACCTGCTCAGAACAGTAAATCCGCAAGTTGCCCTTGCCGTTCAATCCATCCTGATTGCCCGTATATCCAAGCGCGCGCTCGCGCATGGTCAGCACCGCAGACAGGGTCGCAGACGACGCACTATCTTGGATAACACCTGTGTAACCTTTGTTAAGACCCATCGCTTGACGCAGCCAGTCAATCATCACGCCTTCAACCTCTGTCGCGGCGGGTGACGTCTGCCAAAGCATGCATTGCGCTGCAATCGTAGTGACCAAAAGCTCCGCCAACATCGACGGTGCAGCCGCGTTGGAATTGAAATACGCAAAGAAACGCGGATGCTGCCAATGGGTGATCCCCGGCATCACAATATCCTCGAAATCCTGCATGATTGCTTCCATCCGTTCACCCCCCTCAGGCGGCGATTTCGGCAGTTGCGCGGCAATCTCTCCGTAGGCCGTTTGCGCACGCACAGGACGCTCGCGCATGCCCTTGTGATACTCCGCACTCCAATCGGCGATTTTTTTGCCCCAATGGGCGTATTCGTCCCAATCCATCAAATTGTTCCTATTTTATGGCGCGATAATCGGGCTTGCTGCGATCTGCGAGGCTTGCGTCTCAACACCCACAAAATTTGTACCATGCTCAAACCAAGACCGCGGCGCAGCAGCCCCCCAAAGCGTCTGGCGTTGAGGATCCTGCAAATCCCATTTTATCGGCTCATGATCAGGATCCACCGTCTGATAATCAGAGCAATAGATCTCAATCCGGTGCCCGTCAGGGTCCAAAATATAGAGGAAAAAGGCATTCGAAATACCGTGCCGTCCGGGTCCGCGTTCAATGTTATCCACATGCCCAGTGGTTGCCATCAAATCGAGTAAATCGATGATATTCAGCGGCGTTGGCACCCAAAACGCAACGTGGTGCATGCGCGGACCAGTCCCATTCGTGAACGCCATATCATG
>CAYQZI010000225.1:0-4268 GCA_964421835.1 uncultured Planktotalea sp. | reverse complement strand
TTGCCACTTGCCGATAGCGGTGTTGCCGGTGAGTAGGGTGGTAATCTCAGCAGCATTTAGCTTGACCGATTGCGCCTGAACAATCGTAGCAGACACGAGCAAGGCACATATGGCGGCAATACGGATCATGAGCGCGGGCGTTCTTTTGTCGGGTCATATGCAGCGGTCGCAGAGCCGATTGTTGCGGGCAACCGTTTTTGATGGCCGTCAAGCTTGCCAATTTCTAGTTTGGTTCCGGGGGCAGAATGAGCCACATCCACACGCGCCATAGCGATGTTCTTACCAAGCAAAGGCGAGCGCATCGCTGATGTGATTTCGCCAATCTGGGCACGGCCAACATGCACGCAATCGCCGTGCTCCACATCAACGTTACTGTCGATCTCAAGACCAACGAGCTTGCGCGCTGGGGTTTCTTTGCGCCGGATCAACGCATCACGCCCGATAAAGTCATCGGTCTTTGACTTGAGCGGCACAGTAAAGCCGATGCCAGCTTCAAACGGATCGGTCTGATCGGAGAAGTCATACCCCGCAAAGATCAAGCCAGCTTCGATACGCACCATATCAAGTGCTTCGAGACCCATAGGTTTGATTCCGTGATCTTGACCTGCATCCCAAATCGCATTCCAAAGTTCATCACAGTCTTTCGGATGACACATGACCTCGTACCCCAACTCGCCCGTATAGCCCGTTCGTGAAACAACAAACGGTGTCCCACTTTCATTGCGCAAGCGCGCAGGGGTGAAACGAAACCAGGCTAATTGATCAAATTCAGGATTATGAGGCGCTGTCCAAACAAGCTTTTGAAGCAGATCGCGACTTTCAGGTCCTTGGACGGCGACATTGTGCATCTGATCCGTGGAAGAGCGGACCATCACCTTCAAGTTCAGCTTTTCGGCCTGTTCACGGAGCCATTCACCGCCATAATCGTTGCCGCCAATCCAGCGGAAATTGTCCTTGCCAAGGCGGAACACAGTGCCATCGTCGATCATGCCACCGTGCTCGTAGCACATCGCTGTGTAGACAACGCCGCCGATAGCAAGGGTCTTCAAATTACGTGTGAACACATACTGGCATAGCGCTTCCGCGTCGGGGCCCATGATTTCGAACTTGCGCAAAGGCGAGAGATCCGTGATCACACACTTCTGACGGCACGCGTGGTATTCCTCAATGGGTCCAGCATCGGCAAAGCAATTGGCGAGCCAATAGCCATTGTATTCGATAAAGTTGCGCGTGTGCTTGGCGAAGTTGTCGTGAAAGCCGGTTTGTTTTGTCATCTTGAATTCCGCATCTGGGGTAGGGCGATAGGCGACAGAACGTTGAAACGTCTCTTTGCCAGAATATGTGCGCACGTGGATATCTGTGGGGTTCCAGCCATTTGCGGCTGTCGTGTCATCAGGGCAGGCAGAGCTGACGCAAACGATGTCTGTCAACGCTCGTAACAAAACATAGTCACCGGGGCGCGACCAAGGTTCATCAGCATACATTACGCCATGATCATCTAGGCCAGTGTTGAAGAAGAAGTTGATCGCCATCCAACCTTTGCGGCCTGCAATATCGAACTTTGAAAGCGCTTTGTTGAAGTTGCCAGAGCAATTCACATGGCCAGGATAACCGATGTCGTCATAGTATTTCGCAGAGCAAGCAAGTGCAAAAGCGTCGTGTCGTCCGCATGTATCCTGCACAACTTCTACCAGTGGGACCATTTCCTGATCATAGTACTTCGCGTGCAGTCCGGGCATCGGATAGGCGTGCCCCATCAAAGTCCGCGTTGTTGTCACGTCCAGTGCGTGCTCTAAGCCTTTGTCGAGTTTGGCCGCCGAAAAGCACTCAAAATCTGAACATTGCCGGCCATCCACATCAATGATCTGGATGTAATCGCCCGCTTTTACAAAGAAGGATTCAGCCGTCTGGGTATGAACACGAATATCTGCAACGGGATCAGCGAGCGGCGTTGGCAACTCAAAACGCACATGCTGCTTCAGCTTTGCACGCGTGATCATAACCGTAAGCGGTGTCGCGGTGTCTTGCACTTCAAAGTCCATGGGCCCACCGGGCGCTGCGATAATCACTGTGCTCTCTGCGGTGACCGTGAAGTTTTCTTCCGTTCCAGCAAGCGTCGCTGCGCCAAACAAAGTGATCGCACCGCTTTGGGAAAGATCAATGCCGCGCGCGTCCAAGCCCATGCGCAAACCGCGCAAGGATTGATCAGAGCTTGCAAGTAAGGCCTGCAAACCAGTCGCTACCTCGCTGCTAGAATGGCTCAAAATTTCAGGCGTTATGCGCCCGTCTTTGCCAACAGCGATCAACTCGCAAGGCTGACCGCCCTCATCGTTCTTGATCGAAATCTTGTCGCCCGCAAATACTGGAACGAGGATTGCGCCTGCGCCTTCAACAACATAGCGTTCCGTACCGGGAGGCAGGGAGAATACCTTTGGTTCAATGATAACACTGGGCTTTGGTGGGCCCGGCCTTACCAATGGATAATCGTCAAGCATCGTCGTCTCCCCTCCAGCAGAAAATTTGCATATGTGGAATAAATGTTTAATCGTGAGAATAATATCAAATTGAAAGAGTCGGCAAATGAATTCGGAGCAAGCGTGTGAGTAACCATCAGATTAACTTGATTGGCTGGATTTTGTTTGTCGTCTCGGCGATTGGATTTTGCATCGCGAGCATAGGGAGCTTTTGGGCTATGTTTGGAAGCGTCTTCTTCCTTGCGGGATGCCTTGTTTTCATGATCCCTTTCATACGACCCGATAAATGAGCGCGCTTACGCTGGGCTTGATCGCTGCCTTGATGTGGGGCTTTCACGATATTTGTGTGCGGTTCGTGAGCCAAAAAACCCCGTTAATGGCGTCTTTGATGGCGGTTCTAGTATCGGGAACACTTTTTCATTTGGCTTTCATGTGGGTGCAGGACAGCAGGTTCAGTGTGCCATCGCCTGTCTTTGGGATCTCTGCGATATCTGGTGGCTTTTTCCTTGTCGCAAGCCTTGGTCTTTACGGCGCATTTCAGCGTGGACCTGTGCGATTGGTGGCACCCATTATTGCAAGCTATCCTGTGTTGTCAGTCGCCTGGGCTGTTGTGAACGGCGCGCATATCACGCTTTTGCAATGGGCTGCGGTTTTGACGATTGTTGTGGGCGTGTCCCTTGTCGCCGCCCTGTCCGATGACAGCGAAACGGAGTCTCCTGCCAAAGGGCTGACAATTTTGTTTGCGCTGATTGCATCGATTGGCTTTGCAGGGACTTTTGCACTTGGACAAATGGCGAGCGCGCAGGCGGGTGAATTGCCCGTTACTTTGATCACGCGATTAGTCGCGATCGCTGCTTTGCTTGTGGGGATGCTCGCGTTGAAACTGCCGCTTTGGCCAGGCCGTGCAGCTCTGCCGATCTTGATCCTTATGGGCGTTGCCGATGGCATCGCTTTGATGAGCGTGAATTCAGCTGGTCACTTACCTGATGCGCAATACGCGGCCGTCGCCAGTTCCATGTTTGGCTTGTTAACGATTGTCCTTGCTAGGCTGTTTTTGCGAGAGCGTATGAGTGGGTTGCAATGGTTTGGCTGCGTACTCGCGTTTTGTGGAATTGGCTATTTGGCGCTTTAATGGCGACAAATCTAAGCGGCGTTTTCACCTTACTTGGATCCGGACAAAGCTGTGTCGGTCGAGAGCCGTAGTGTGTTTCAGCGGCCATTGTTTGATCATGTTTGGATCCAACCAGCCGCGATTTGACGTTTGTGCGCGACAGTTGCATTGCGCATCAATATCGCGACTGTGACTGGCCCTACACCACCGGGGACGGGCGTGATCCAACCTGCAATGTTCTTGACGGCGTCTGTTTGAACATCGCCAACAATCTTGAAATTCCCGTCTTCATCTTTGATTTGGTTAATACCGATATCAATCACCGCAGCACCCGGTTTGATCATGTCAGGACCCAGAAAATCGGCTATCCCGACGGCCACCACAACAACATCTGCGCGTCGAGAATGCATCGCAACAGAGCGGGTCAAGTGATGACATACGGTGACTGTTGCCCCCTCAGCCATCAACATCATTGCAGCAGGTTTGCCAACGATCTCGGAGTGACCGATCATAACAACCTCGAGCCCCTCCAACGAAAGACCAGTTTCTTTAATCAACTCAACGCTCGCCGCCGCAGTACAGGGCGCCAGTGCGACGTCGGAATAGATGATATTGCCGATCGAGGCTGGATTCATGCCCTCAACATCTTTCAAAGGATGGATCGCCGATTGAAGTGATCTCAT
>CAYQZI010000224.1:0-4311 GCA_964421835.1 uncultured Planktotalea sp. | reverse complement strand
CCGTCCGCCATCATGCCGGCGCTGCCCTCATGGGCGCAGTCCCAGAACGTGATACCCGCTTTTGGGAAAATGTCAGAGATAGGCATCATTGCGGAACCAATAATCCCGAATGCGTGTTCGATACCGTGACGTTGTAGAACCTTAACGAATGCTTCTTCGGTGGTCATCTTCATGGGATGCGCTCCTCGGTTGAGTTTGGAATTAAAAACAGCCCGCAAAACGGGCAGATGTCTTGGGGTCTTCATATGGAGCCAGAGAGATTCCAGTTAGCGCCAGTTGATAAGGCAAAATATATCCAGAAGCAATATTATTGAGACTCAATGTCTCGATAATTGATCTATTCCTTCCGCGATGCGGCTAACTCCTTCTGGGATCAGCTCTTCAGAAATTGATGAATAGGCAAGGCGGTAGAAGTTTTTGATCCCTGCGCCAGCGGCAAAATAGGGGTGTCCTGTTTCGATCAAAACATTCTGCTCCATCAGCGCGTGTTTCAAGTCAAAGGTCGCCACGTTTTCGGGTGCGCGCATCCAAAAGCTTGAACCGCCGTAAACACCGCGCCCTGCGATCTCTAGGTCATGCTGTTTCAACGCACTCTCCATAACCTCACGACGCTTTTGATAGACTTTAGAAATCTTGCGAACCAAAGCGTCATAGTGCCCAAGCGACAGGAAATAAGCCGTCGTTCTTTGAATATGCCCCGGTGGATGACGCAGCACAGAAGCGCGCAGCGCACGTGCTTCACGAATAAATTCCTCAGAGCCAACAAGATAGCCAAGCCTTAGCCCCGGAAAGATCGACTTGGAGAAACTGCCAACATAAATCACCCGCCCATCCTCATCGAGGGACTTCAAGGCAGGCATTGGCGCACCCAAAAAGGACACTTCGAATTCGTAGTCATCCTCCACAATAATCGCGTCCAATTCGCGGGCGCGCTCCAGCAGGTCTTTGCGGCGCGCATGAGGCATTGTGGCAGAGGTGGGACATTGATGGCTGGGCGTTGTGAAAATGACGTCCGTGCCATCTTCGATCAACTCTGGCTGCATGCCGTCATGATCCACAGGAATGGGGGAGAGATGACAGCGCGATTGCGTCAGAACATCGCGCAACGCGTGATAGCACGGGTCTTCGATGGCAGCGGTGCGTCGCTGTGTGAGCAAGATTTGCGCGGTGAGCCAAAGCGCATTCTGCGCGCCAACGGTGATCAAAACTTCCTCAGGGCGCGCAACAATCCCGCGGCGCGGCAAGGTGTGGCGCAGAATAAACTCGATCAGTTGCGGATCATCTTGGTCATAGTAGTCCGCTGTCAAAGCCGAAAAATCGCGCGCGCCCAAAGCTTGCAGGGCACACAGACGCCAGTTTGCGTGATCAAACAGGCTCTTATCCACTTGCCCATAAATAAAGGGGTATTTGTATTTCTGCCAATCCACAGGTTTCGTCGGGGCAGAGCCACCCGTAAACTTCTGCCCAATTGCGCGCGACCAATCCACCGCCTCTGTGCGCTTCACTTGTGGCGCAAATTTTGGGGGCTCCGGCGCGTTGTCTGATACGAAATACCCCGAACGTCCGCGACTTGTTAGGTAGTCGTTCGCCAGCAATTCTGTGTAGGCCAGCGTCACCGTAATTCGGCTGATCCCCAGATGTGTGGCCAGCTTGCGCGAGGAGGGTAGTTTTTCGCCCTTGCCATAACGCCCCGACAAAATGCCCTGTGCGATCATCTGTTGGATCTGCGCTTGCAGGGTGCCTTGGGAATCGGGGTCTAGAAAAAAGGTGTCGATTGAGATGGCCATGGCGCATCTTACTTTGGCCTTATGCGATATTGCAACTGGACTTAGTCGCAAATGGGATAGATTGCGCCCTTTGATGTATACAAATTGAATACAAACAAAGTGAGTCGCCCATGATGTCCAAAAAGGACGCCTGCATTTCTGATCTCAAGACCCGCGTCCTCTCATTGGCGCTCGCCCCCGGTGCGATGCTGGACGAAGTATCGCTCAGCGCGTCTTACGGTCTTTCGCGTACACCCTTTCGCGAAGTGCTGCAGCGTTTGTCGGGCGAGGGCTACATTAGCCTAGAGGCGAACAAAGGTGCCTTTGTCTCTGCGATGGACTTTGCGGCGATGCGGCAGTTCTTCCAAACAGCACCTATCGTATATTGCGCTATCTCGCGCCTTGCGGCTGAGAATGCGCAGCCAGATCAGGTCAAAGCGCTTAAAAGCGCGCAATTCGAGTTTGCCAAAGCCAAAGGCGCGCTTGATGCGGGGCAGATGGCGCTTTCTAATCACCGCTTTCATGAGATCATGGGCGATATGTCCGCCAATCCATATCTCATCCCAGCGATGGGCCGCTTGTTGATTGATCATACGCGCATGTCGCAACGTTTTTATCGCGGCGCTGCGCCGCAAGATGGCGTGCGCATCAACCAAGCTGCGCATCACCATGACCTGCTGATTGACGCAATTGAGCAGCGCAGCCCCGAAGAAGCGGTTGAAATCACCCTCGATCACTGGGCGCTCAGTCGCGATGAGATTGAACGATACGTTTGGCCCGATCCTCTCCCTGATGACACCAGCGCCCCAAAAGGAAAAACCCTATGAAATTTGAAGGCATCTACACGCCTTTGGTGACCCCGTTTCACGACGATTTCACGCTCAACAAAGACGCTCTGGAACGCACGGTGGAATACCTTGTCGATGCGGGCGTGCACGGTTTGATCGTCGCTGGCACCACAGGTGAATACTACGCGATGAGCATGAAAGAGCGCGTCTATATGATGGGTCTGTGCCGTGAGCTGATCAAAGACCGCTTACCTATGATCGTTGGCACAGGCGCGATCCGCACAGAAGACAGCATCGAGTATGCGCAACACGCCAAAGCCAATGGTGCCGATGGTTTGTTGATTGCGACGCCGCCCTACGCCTACCCGAACAGCCTTGAAATAGCGATGCATTGCCTTGCGATTGATCGCGCTGCGAACTTGCCTGCGATGCTTTACAATTACCCGGGTCGCATGTCGGTTAACATGGATGAGGAGGTCTTGGACCGCCTCGGCCGTTCCCCGAATTTCTGCGCGATCAAGGAAAGCTCTGGCGATATCAACCGCCTCCATATGCTCGCGCGGGATTATCCACATATCCAGATGAGCTGCGGTATGGATGATCAGGCGTTGGAGTTTTTTGCATGGGGCGCGCGCTCTTGGGTTTGCGCGGGGTCCAACTTTGCCCCAGAGGCGCATATCGCCCTGTATCAAGCCTGCGCGGTTGAAGGTGATTTCACCAAAGGGCGCGCAATCATGTCGGCGATGCTGCCGCTGATGCGCGTTTTAGAGCAGGGCGGTAAGTTTGTGCAATGCATCAAACATGGCCTCACCTTGCGCGGCATTCCGGCGGGTCCACCGCGCCGCCCTATGTTGCCGCTCAACAAAGATGACAAACGCGAATTGGATCAGGTGATCCGCACGATGGATGCGGCGCTTGCCGCAATAAAAGGAGAGAGCGCATGAGCGATCTATTGACCCGCGCGGAATACGCCGCAATTGCCGATGGCATTGATTTCCCGCGCTCCGCCTTTATTGACGGGGGTTTTCGCGCTGGCACTGGCACGCCTTTGGTGACGATGAACCCGGCAACGGGCGAAGAGTTGTGCACGATCGCGGCTTGCGGCGCAGAGGATGTTGATATCGCCGTCGCCAAGGCGCGCGAGTCATTCGACGGGGGTGCGTGGAAAACCACACACCCTACGGCGCGTAAGGAGATCTTGATCCGTCTCGCCAAGCTGATGACCCGCAACAAGCGCGAGCTCGCTGTGATGGAGAGCTTAGAAAGTGGCAAGCCGATTGCGGATTGCGAAACTGTCGATATCCCAGAAGCGATTGCCACAATCAAATGGCACGCCGAGGCTATTGATAAGATCTACGATCAAACCAGCCCCACAGGCGATGATGCGATTTCCATGATCGTACGCGAACCCATCGGAGTGGTCGCAGCGATTCTGCCTTGGAACTTCCCGCTACTGATGCTCGCATGGAAAATCGGCCCTGCTTTGGCGGCGGGCTGTTCCGTCATCGTAAAGCCAGCCGAGCAAACCTCGCTCACCGCTTTGCGCGTTGCAGAACTTGCGATGGAAGCGGGTCTGCCACGCGGTGTTTTACAGGTGCTCCCGGGCGATGGCCCCTCTGTTGGTGAACCGCTCGGCATGCATATGGATGTGGACATGGTGAGCTTCACAGGCTCCACTGAAACAGGGCGTCGGTTCTTGCGATATGCAGCGGACAGCAATCTCAAAAAGACAGTGCTTGAATGCGGCGGAAAGAACC
>CAYQZI010000223.1:0-4386 GCA_964421835.1 uncultured Planktotalea sp. | reverse complement strand
GGCGAAGCGGCTTTGGGAGAAAGCCTTTCCCGATCAAGTCCAAACGTGGCGCAAATGGTTGTTCGCTTGGTTATGAAAGTGGTGAACGGGTCGTTGAGGCATCAACGAAGTGTCGCGGATCAGGGATAGTGAAGAGCGCAATTGCTGACGAGTGATTTCTCGTGCTGGAATTGAGTGAGTGAACAGTTGTTGGCTTCTTATCAATATTTGAATTTGGTCTTTGCCACAGCTAATACTCTATTGCATGCACGAAATTCAGGAAGAGTAATGTCGGGCGATGAGCAGAACGGCACAGAGGCAAATTTAACAACTTTGCATCGAAATATAGATTGTGGCTGCTCATTCCGCTAGTATTTTGTGCTTTAACAGCTTCTAGAGATCCCACAACTGGCCTCACTCTTTTGTTTTTCTTTGCAGGAATCTTTATCGTTTCACTATTGGTTAGAAAGGTCATATCCGTCAGTAGTAAATTGATACCAAAGCATGTCTCAGCTGATCAACGCAAAGCGCTGGTTGAGGCGGGGTCAGCCACACTTTTTCTAGGCGGGTTGGCAATAACTGGCGTTATTTTGGAAGGTGAGAATTTTGCGTCCAACTGGGTGGCCGAATATTTACCAGAGACGACGAGCTTAGGTTTCATCGACCCAACCTCAACCTTTGCCGCAATCGTTCTCGTAGGCCTGTGGCTCTTTACCTTTTACCGGATTAAACGCTAGGCAACACTTCTTTGACAATATCTTAGGTTCTTTGCCATGCCCACCCCTCGCATGAAAATCGTGCTTGTCACGCCAGAAATTCCTTGGAACACAGGCGCGATAGGGCGGACGTGTGTGGCGTTGAACCTTGAGCTTATTCTAATCAAACCGCTTGGTTTCCAGCTCGATGAAAAATCGGTCCGCCGCGCGGGGACGGATTATTGGAAGCATGTAAACCTGACGCTTTACGAGGGTTGGGAGCATTTTCTTGAAGAAAGAAAACCCGCTCGCACGCAGCTGTATTTCTTCGAAGAACACGGTGCGCAGAGCCTTTATGAACCCACCTATGATCCAGAGGGTTATCTGGTGTTTGGCTGTGAATCTGCAGGTCTTCCTGACGCGATCCTTGATGATATGCGGGATCGCACGTTTCACTTGCCCATGCTCAGCGACAAGGTGCGTTCGCTCAACCTTGCCAATGTGGCGACGGCGGTGATTTTTCAAGCGATGAAACCAGAGCTGGGCGGTTAGGCTAAGCCCCGCCAAAGGCGTCGTGAAACGCAAGCTCTCCGGCAGGTTCAGCGCCGCGTAAAGTCACATGTTGGATGTATTTCACAGGGGTATCGTTGTAGCTGAGCGCGCCCGTGCTCACAAAGCCAAAGCGCGCGTAGTAATTTGGATCGCCGGTCAAAGCGCAACCATGGGCACCCAAATGCTCTAGCTCGGCAAAGGCGGCAGCGATCAGCGCCGATCCTATCCCTTGCTTTTGCCGCTTTGGCGTGACGGCGATAGGGCCTAGCCCATACCAGTTTTCACAATTTGAAACACGCACAGGTGACAAGGCCACATGTCCGAGCACCATGCCATTTTCATCGGCCACGAGCGAAACACTCAGTGCGCCCGCCTTGCGCAATGCATCGATGATGCCGGGCTCTGTGCCATCGCTATAGGATTTCCCTGCAAAAGCGGCGGCGGTGATATCGTGGATGATCTTAACGTCATCCCGCGTTTCGCGGCGAATAATCAAGTGCGCAGCGCAGGCAAGCCCACACCTGTGCTTTCAAATCCGCCATCGGAGGCGATGATCTGGCCCGTGACATAAGAGGCCTCAGGCGAGCAGAGGAAGGTGATGACGGATGCGATTTCATCCTCGGAACCATAACGATTGAGCGGGATCGCGTCGTGATAGCTATCGATAATGTCTTGCGTGTGCACGGCCATCGCGAGTTTTGTGCGCACGGGGCCGGGGCAGACGCAATTGGCGCGAATGCCGTATTCGCCCAGCTCGGCGGCTTGTTGTTTGGTGAGATGGATGACAGCGGCTTTGGAGGTGCCATAAGCGACGCGCAGGGTTGAGGCGCGTAGGCCAGAGATGGAGCCGATGTTCACAATTGCGCCTTTGGTTTTCTTGAGCGCCTCTGTAGCCGCTTCAGACATTAGGAAGGTGCCATCGAGATTGACCGACATGACTTTGCGCCAACGCTCGAAGTCGGTTTGCTCGATGGGTCCGAAGTCCGCGATGCCTGCGTTGTTTACCAGCGCATCGATTTGGCCGAACGCGTCCAGGGTTTTGCTGACAATGCGCGCGACGTCTTGGGTTTGCGAAATGTCGTAGGTGAGTGTGATCACGTTCTCGAGGCTCTTCGCGCTTTGCGCGAGCTCATCGCCATCCCAATCGACCATTGCAACGCGCCAGCCTTTGGCGAGGAATTGCCGTGTCGTTGCCAAGCCGATTCCGCGCGCTGCGCCTGTGACCACTGCTACTTTCATTTGCGACCTCTTGCGTTTTCATGTTCATATCGCTGTTGCGCGATAGCTTCATTGGCCTGTGCTTTTACATCATCGCGCAGGGCCGTTTCAACAAATGTTAGATGCGCGACAACCGCGTCGCGCGCGCCGACAGGATCGCGGGTTTGCAGCGACTCGTTTATTTTGGCGTGCTGTTGCAAAAGCGTATCTCGGGTCAGGCGCTGTTTGAACATGACTTGGCGGTTGTAAAATACGCCCTCGCGCAGGAGCTGATACATAGAGCGCATCATGTGCAGCATGATGACGTTATGGCTCGCCTCTATGATGGCGAGGTGGAAGTCCGCATCTAGTTGGGCTTCTTCGTCGGGGGCGTTCTTTTCATGGGCAGCTTGCATTTTGGTAAAGACCGCGTTGATCACATCGAGATCTGTTTGCGAGCCAAGGCGCGCTGCGCGCTCGGCCGCGAGACCTTCCATATCGCGGCGAAAAGACAGGTAGTCGAACACCGCATCATCATGGCGCGCAAACAGGCTGGTGAGCGCGGGCGAGAAGGCGGAGCCGAGCACATCGGCGACGAAAACGCCAGCGCCAGCCTTGGGGGTCAGCAGCCCATCGTTTTGCAAACTGGCAATTGCATCGCGCAAAGAGGGGCGCGAAACGCTCAGCCGCTCTGAGAGTTCGCGCTCTGAGGGGAGGCGCTCACCGGGACGCAGGATACCGCGTAGGATCAGGTCCTCGATCTGGCGAATGACAGCGCTGGAGAGTTTTTCAGGTTCAACGGGGCGGAATGGCATGGGGCGCTTTCTTGCTAATTGGTCAAGTTATATGACCGCTGTGAGTGCGCGGCAAGGGGTGGAGGGGGCCAGCCCCCGCCGGCTAAGCCGACTCCCCCGGAGTTTTGTGGCAAGATGAAGTCTAGGACTGTTTGGGAAGGAAGGCTTCGACAGCGGCGGTCGCGATGACAATAGTGCTGTCAGTGTCGGGGTTGGTCACGTTGAGGCCGCCGTGTGTGGCGGTGATTGTTGTGGTGCCGCGGGGCAGGGATGATTTGAGCGCGTCGGTGTCGAGTTTGTCAGGTTCCTGGACGCCGATGGTGACTTGCACGCGCATGTCTGTATGCGGGATGCCGCGTGCGGCGAGCATGGGGATGCTTGAGTGGCGGATCGCATCCTCGATCGCGCGGGCGGCGGCCTTGGTATAATCCATCCCGTATTGATCGTTGCCGGAGCCCATTTCGATGATGAAGCGTTGATCATTGCTCATGCTGCTGGCTCCAGATCGAGGGACACGTTGATGGCGACTGTCGCGATGACCGTCGGGTTGCCATCGGGGCGGGGGATATCGAGGCCGCCTTGCGTCGCGTTGATGCTGATCTGACCGTAGGGGAAGATGTCTTTGAGCGCGTTTGTGTCGAGTTGGTCGGGGTGTTGAACGCCCACTTCGACGTCGATCAGCATCGCTTCTTTCTCTTTTCCGAAGAGTTCCGCGAGGTTGATAGAGTTGTGCCAGAGCGCATCTTGCAGAGCGCGTTTCGCCGCTTGGGTGTAGTCTTGGCGACGCAGACTCGCACCTTGGCCGAATTCAGTAAGGAGGCGGGTTTTGGGCATTTATGTTGTCCTTGTCTCTGCGCGAGGTTGCATGCACTCTGACGGAAATTGATTTGAGGACAAGTGGTTTGGAAAAGCGGTATCAGGTTTTTATCAGCTCGACGAAGAAAGATTTGGAAGGAGCGCGGAGCGAAGTGTCACAAGCTTTGTTACGCGCCAATTGCTTTCCCGCTGGGATGGAGCTGTTTCCGGCGGCGGATGAAGAGCAGTTCGAGTTTATCAAGACGGTGATTGATCAGTCGGATTACTACATCCTGATTTCAGCGGGGCGCTATGGGTCGATCCATCCTGAGACGGGGCTGAGCTATACGGAGATGGAGTATGATTATGCGGTG
>CAYQZI010000222.1:0-4420 GCA_964421835.1 uncultured Planktotalea sp. | reverse complement strand
CCTAGGCGGTTATGGGGCTCGCTTCAAGATCGTGCGGATCAATGGATTTGATACAAAGTGGGGCGCGGATGATGCCGTTGCGGTAAAAGACATGGGCGCGGACGCTGTTTTGCTGCCAAAAGTCGCGCATCCTGCGGATTTGGACGCGCTTGCCGCAATCACCGGCGATCTGGCGATCTGGGCGATGATGGAAACACCGCGCGGTATGATGAATGCGGGCGAGATTGCTGCGCATCCCAAGCTTGAGGGCATGGTGATGGGCACCAATGACCTTGCCAAAGAGCTGCAATGCCGCGCGCGCGCGGATCGCATGCCGATGCTGACATCGCTGCAATTGTGCTTGCTCGCGGCCAAGGCAGAGGGACTGGTGATTGTTGATGGTGTTTATAACGCCTTTAAGGATGATGCGGGTCTGAAAGTAGAGTGCGACCAAGGGCGCGATATGGGCTTTGACGGCAAAACGTTGATCCATCCGGCGCAGGTTGCGGTGACGAACGAGGCCTTTGCACCCAGCGCAGAAGAGATCGATTTGGCCAAGCGCCAGATCGCCGCTTTCGAAGAAACTGAAGCAGCCGGGCAGGGCGTTGCAGTGGTCGATGGACGCATTGTGGAAAACCTACACGTTGCAAGCGCAGGTGAAATACTGGCAAAAGCAAAGGCGATAGATGCGTTAGCTATGGAGTAGCCAGCTATGACCCTTCTGATTCTCGGCCTGATCCTGTGGAGCCTTGCTCACTTTTATAAGCGCCTTGCGCCTGCGCATCGCGCAAAGCTGGGGGAAAAGGGCAAAGGACCAGTAGCGATTGTCATTGTGTTAAGCCTGCTGTTGATGATCTTTGGCTATCGCTGGGCCGAGTTCGTGCCGCTCTGGTCGCCGCCTGCGTTCTTTACCTACTTAAACAACCTGCTGATGATCGCGGCTTTGTTTGTCTTTGGGATGAGCGCGACAACGGGACGCTTGCGTGGAAAGATGCGGCATCCACAACTGGTCGCCGTGAAAATCTGGGCCATCGCACATTTGCTGGTGAATGGTGATCTGGCCTCTGTGTTGCTCTTCGGAGGCATGCTGATCTGGGCGGTTCTGTCCGTTATCTTGATCAATCGCAGCCAAGAGTGGGTGCGCCCTGAGCCGGGTGATCCCAAGAAGGACAAATTGCTGGTCATTATTACTGTGGTCAGTTTCATTGTGATCACAGTGATCCATGCCCTTTTGGGCGTTTCGCCCTTCGGAGGCTAGAACATGAGCAAGATCTACCGCTTTCTCAGCGAAGACGACACATCCGCGTTTTGTCATAAGGTCTGTGATGCTTTGGCTAAGGGCTGGGAGCTCCACGGATCGCCAACGCAAACGTTCGATCCTGTCAAAGGCATCATGCGCTGCGGGCAAGCGGTGACGAAAGACGTCGAAGCGGACTACACACCAGATATGAAATTAGGGGCACAATAGATGCTAAAGACCAATGCGGGCCGCTTTTTCGAAGATTACACCATCGGTGATGTGATCCACCACGCCGTTCCACGCACCGTCTCTGGCGGCGAGCGCGCGCTCTATCATGCGCTTTATCCTGCGCGTCACGCTTTGTATTCATCGGATGAATTTGCCCGTGCGAGCGGTTTGCCTGCATCCCCGATTGACGATCTCGCCGCCTTTCATGTGGTTTTTGGCAAATCCGTCCCTGATATTTCGCTGAATGCGGTTGCCAATCTTGGCTATGCAGAAGGGCGCTGGCTTAAGCCGGTTTACCCCGGAGATACGCTGCGCTCTGTGTCCGAAGTGATTGGACTTAAGCAAAATTCCAGCGGTAAAACCGGCGTTGTCTATGTGCGCACCTCTGGAATAAATCAGAACGATGAGCCTGTGATGCAATTCGTGCGCTGGGTCATGGTGCGCAAGCATGATGAAGCCTCGCCCGCACCTGAAACAGTTGTGCCAGAGCTGAAAGGCACGTTGGACATTGCTGATCTTTTGATCCCTGAAGGGCTTGATTTCACCAATTACGACACGACCCTTTCGGGTGAGCCGCATCGTTGGGGCGATTATGATATCGGCGAAAAGATTGACCATGTCGACGGTGTCACGATTGAAGAAGCCGAGCATATGATGGCGACGCGTCTTTGGCAGAACACCGCCAAAGTGCATTTCGATGCGACGCATCGCACAGATGGGCAGCGCCTGATCTATGGCGGTCATGTGATTTCTATGGCGCGTGCTTTGTCGTTCAATGGGCTCGCGAATGCGCAGATGATTATTGGCTTGAATGGCGGCGCACATGCGAACCCTTGTTTCAGTGGTGATACCGTGCGCGCTTGGTCTGAAGTGCTTGATAAGGCGGATACAAATGCGCCTGGAGTTGGAGCTGTTCGGCTACGTTTGGTTGCTTACAAAAGCGATGCGGTGTTCCAGCTCAAGCAAAGCGACGGGAAATATATGCCGCAAGTCCTGCTTGATTTGGATTACTGGGTGGTGATGCCCAAATGATCCGAGCGAGCGCTCTTGGTCTTGCGCTTCTGCCAGCGCCAGCCCTTGCGGATTTCACCGACAATAACCTGCTTGCGATCTTTTATCACGAGCTTGGCCATGCGGTGATCCACCAAATGGGTGTGCCGATTTTTGGTCAGGAAGAAGACGCAGCCGACGCGCTGTCGATCCTTTTGATTGATGCGCTTTATGAAAGCGATGATGCAGAGGTGATCGCCTATGACAGCGCCAGTCTGTTTTGGTCAGAATCGCAGAATGAACCGGCGTTCTGGGATGTGCACGGCCCCGATGAGCAGCGCTATTTCAACACGGTGTGCCTGTTTTATGGCGCTGATCCAGATGGGCGCGAAGAGTTTGCACAAGATTTGGACCTGCCCGAAGAGCGCGCAGAGGGGTGCGCTGATGAGTTTGATTTGGCGGCCGACAGTTGGCATTCCGTCCTTGATGAGATGACTGCAGATACGGGTCTTAGCGGCGAATTGATTCTGAGCGGCGACGTGCAGATGCCTGTGATTGCGCAGGAAATCAAAGTCTTGAACGCAGAATTCAAATGGCCGCGCGATATAACCGTCTCGCTTGAAAGCTGCGGCGAGGCGAATGCCTTTTACGATCTTGATGCGCAAAGCGTGACGATGTGCAGCGAGCTAATTGCTTGGCTTGATGAAATTGCGACTCAGATTGGAGCTGACTAGATTTTTGTGATCACACGGAAACTTACTGTGATCACAAAGCCAAAATTTTCTGCAAATTGCGCCATTTTACCACGGGTTGTTTATCTCCTGTTAGGTGACAGCGCCGAATAATACGTTAAAACGGGACAAGGGACACGAAAAGGAAACAGCCATGGCTGATGTGAACAGGGGCAATCGCCCACTTTCGCCGCATCTCACTATCTATCGTCCGCAATTGACGTCGATGACTTCCATTCTCACACGGATCACAGGCAACGCGATGCTCGTAGCGGCTTTGTTGATCGTTTGGTGGTTCTTGGCCGCCGCCACATCAGAGAGCTATTTCGCAGTCGCGAACGGCTTCCTGACTAGCTGGTTCGGCGATCTCGTCCTGTTCTTCTCGCTCCTTGGCATGTGGTATCACACGCTCGCAGGTGTGCGTCATTTGATTTGGGACAACGCGATTGGCCTTGAGATCGAAACGGCGGAAAAGATGGGCTACGCTGTGATCGGCGGCTCAATCGTTCTGACGCTTCTCACAGTCATCATCATTTAACGGAGCGCGAGACATGGCATTCTTAACAGACCGCAAACGCGCAACCGGCATGGGCAGCGCAAAATCTGGCACACATCATTTTTGGTCGATGAAAGTAAGCTCCGTTGCTCTGCTATTCCTCGTACCGATGTTCATCTTCACGTTCGGAGGGATCCTCGGATCCAGCTACGCAGAGGTCACAGCCTATTTCGCACGCCCTTTCCCAGCGATTGTCGCCGCCTTGACGATCCTTGTTGGATTCAAACATTTCAATGATGGCGCACAGGTGCTGATCGAGGATTATGTGCATGGTCTCATGCAGAAAGTTCTGATCATCCTTCTTACGTGCCTTAGCTACGGCGCAGCGGCGGTTGGCGTCTTCGCTATCGCTAAACTAGCCCTTTAAGATTTCGGAGCGACCCAAATGGCAGCTTATGAATATGAAACCCACGACTATGATGTTGTGGTGGTCGGCGCTGGTGGCGCGGGTCTGCGCGCGACACTCGGCATGGCGGAGCAAGGTCTGCGCACGGCCTGTGTAACCAAGGTTTTCCCGACGCGTTCGCACACAGTTGCGGCGCAGGGCGGCATTGCGGCGTCCTTGTCCAACATGGGTCCAGATAATTGGCAGTGGCATATGTATGACACGGTCAAAGGCTCTGACTGGCTGGGTGATACGGATGCGATGGAATACCTCGCGCGCGAAGCCCCTAAAGCAGTTTATGAGCTTGAGCA
>CAYQZI010000221.1:2025-4427 GCA_964421835.1 uncultured Planktotalea sp. | reverse complement strand
GCAGCGAACATCTTGATTTTTGGCAATGGCGATGCGGCCTCTGCAACGCGCAATATCCTTAAAATGAAAGCGTCAGCGTTGGAAGTCGGCCCGCTATTGATGGGCATGGGCAACCGCGCGCATATCGTAACCCCCGGCGTCACGGCGCGCGGACTTTTGAACATGGGCGCCATCGCCGGCACGCCTGTGTCAAATTATCGTTAAGTTGCCCACGCGCGAAGTAAAAATGTTTACAAATGTATCAAGGTTTACGCCAAGACGCTTGCTCTAAGCCACTTGAGCGGACTAACTCCTTCGCAAAGCACGCAAGGAGCACCGCAATGGCCTATAAAGACGTCTACGCAAGCTGGCAGAATGACCCCGAAGCTTTTTGGCTTGACGCCGCGAAAGCTATCGATTGGGACGAGGCCCCAAGCAAAGCGTTAACCGACAAGGGCGATGGGCTTTATGAATGGTTCGCCGATGCACGCGTGAACACATGCTACAATGCGGTGGACCGCCATGTGGAAAACGGGCGCGGCGATCAAGTCGCGATCATTCACGACAGCCCGATCACTGGCTCGATCAGCAAGATCACCTATGCCGAGTTACAAACGCGCGTTGCCTCCCTTGCTGGCGCGCTGCGCGCAAAGGGCATCGAAAAGGGCGACCGCGTCATCATTTACATGCCAATGGTGCCAGAAGCGCTGGACGCGATGCTCGCTTGTGCGCGCATTGGTGCTATCCATTCAGTTGTCTTTGGCGGGTTTGCGGCGAATGAGCTGGCTGTGCGCATCGATGATGCAACCCCGAAAGCGATCATCGCCGCCTCTTGCGGGCTAGAGCCGGGGCGCACTGTTTCTTATAAGCCCTTGCTTGATGGTGCAATTGAGCTGGCCACCCACAAGCCTGATTTCTGCGTGATCCTGCAACGCGAACAGGAAATCGCCACGCTCGGCCCGCGCGATGTGGATTGGCACGGCTTCCAAAACGGCACAGCGCCCGCCGACTGCCTTCCTGTCGAGGGCAATCACCCTGCCTATATTCTCTATACATCCGGAACCACTGGCGCGCCCAAGGGCGTCGTGCGCCATACTGCGGGTCATCTGGTTGCGCTGAATTGGACGATGAAAAACGTCTATAATGTGGACCCGGGCGATGTTTTTTGGGCCGCCTCTGATGTGGGCTGGGTCGTGGGCCACTCCTATATTTGCTACGCACCGCTTGTGCATGGCAACACCACGATTGTGTTCGAGGGCAAGCCCGTCGGCACCCCAGACGCTGGCACCTTCTGGCGCGTGATTTCAGAGCATAACGTCAAAAGTTTCTTCACCGCGCCTACCGCCTTTCGCGCAGTGAAACGCGAAGATCCCAAAGGTGAGTTCGTCAAGAAATACGATTTGTCGTGCCTCAACGTGGTGTATCTGGCCGGCGAGCGCGCTGATCCGGACACGATTGAATGGGCGCAAAGCCAGCTGAATGTGCCAGTCATTGATCATTGGTGGCAGACAGAAACCGGCTACGCCATCGCTGCGAACCCGATGGGGATCGAGCATATGCCCGTCAAGCTTGGCAGCCCTTCCGTGCCTATGCCGGGCTATGATGTTCAGGTGCTTGATGAAGGCGGTCACCCGATGAAAGCGGGCGAGCTAGGCGCGATTGCCGTGAAACTGCCCTTGCCGCCGGGGACCTTGCCGACGCTTTGGAACGCCGAAGAGCGCTATCGCAAAAGCTACTTGACGCAGTTCCCCGGGTATTATGAAACCGGCGACGCTGGGATGATCGACGAGGATGGCTACCTCTACATTATGGCGCGCACAGATGACGTGATCAATGTTGCGGGCCATCGCCTCTCGACGGGTGGTATGGAGGAAGTGCTCGCAGCGCATCCTGATGTGGCCGAATGCGCAGTCATCGGTGTCAGCGACGCTTTGAAAGGGCAGATGCCTGTCGGGTTTTTGTGCCTCAACTCTGGCGCGGATCGTACAGAAGCGGATGTCGTTTCCGAGTGCGTCAAGCTGGTACGCGAGAAAATCGGCCCTGTTGCGGCCTTCAAGCTTGCCCTCGTGGTGGATCGCTTGCCAAAGACCCGCTCTGGCAAAATCCTGCGCGGCACAATGGTTAAGATCGCCGACAGCGAGGCCTATAAAATGCCCGCCACAATCGATGATCCTGCGATCCTCGATGAAATCGAAACCGCGCTGCAACGCATCGGCTACGCTGTGTAAATATAGCAAAGGGACGCCATCACGCCCCTTTGCCTTCCTCTTTTCAAAAATATCCCGGGGAGTCCCAGCTTGCTGGGGCGGGGCAGAGCCCCTACACCGCAAAACTTAGACGAATTGCTCTCGGATCAAACGCTCTTCCAGCCCATGGCCAGGGTCAAACAAAATGCGATGCGCGATGCTCGGCTCAGAGCGTAT
>CAYQZI010000221.1:0-1925 GCA_964421835.1 uncultured Planktotalea sp. | reverse complement strand
AAACGCCCGTCGATATGTATCTTGAGCTTTGCCGCCTGCGGCCCAGCGCGCAGCAGAGATACCTCATTGATTGCCAGCTCATGATGCGTTTTCCCGTGACGATCCACCGCTTTCATAGACAGCGGATTAACCACTTCTTCCTCGGCAGCGCTCAGACGCTCTTGCAAATTGCTTTCACTATATTCGTTCATCAAAAAGCCGATGGTGCCACGGTTCATCCCATAGACAGGCGCACGCAAATCCTGTGTGGCGTGCAGCACCGAAAGCATGAAACCGTCGCCCCCGAGCGCAACAATCACGTCAGCATCGCCTCTGTCGCAATTGCCATAGCGTGTCACCAGCGCCCCGCGCGCAGATTGGGCGGTCGCCGTATCACTGGCCAAGAAAGCGATCTTTAAAGTCATTTTGCGTCCTACCCCACCGCTCCGTTTGCCAACACAAGCACAAGTTTTAAACAACCACCAGCCATGGCGTAGAAATATGGGTTTACGTCGCAAATGCCGTTTGAGCTTGAATAAATCTCTAATACGGCTAATTGCACGCATGATTATTACCGTCTCGGAGCCCAGAATGACCAAGTCAAGCACCCCGTTTTTTACTCAAAGCCTCGCAGAGCGCGACCCTGAGATCTTTGGCTCTATCACATCCGAATTGGGCCGTCAGCGCGACGAAATCGAATTGATCGCCTCGGAAAACATCGTGTCCGCCGCCGTGATGGAAGCGCAGGGCTCGGTCATGACCAACAAATACGCCGAGGGCTATCCGGGTCGTCGTTACTATGGTGGTTGCCAGCATGTTGACGTGGCAGAAAACCTCGCAATCGAGCGCGCTAAAGAGCTGTTCGGCTGTGGCTTTGCAAATGTGCAGCCAAACTCTGGCTCGCAGGCAAACCAAGGCGTGTTTCAAGCGCTCTTGCAGCCGGGCGATACGATCCTCGGCATGAGCCTTGATGCGGGTGGGCACCTGACGCATGGGGCCAAGCCAAACCAGTCCGGCAAGTGGTTCAACGCCATTCAATATGGCGTGCGCAAGCAGGACAACCTGCTGGACTATGATCAGGTCGAGGCACTCGCAAAAGAGCATCAACCCAAGATGATCATCGCTGGCGGCTCTGCCATCCCGCGTCAGATTGACTTCAAACGTATGCGCGAAATTGCCGATATGGTCGGCGCGTATCTGCATGTGGACATGGCGCATTTCGCCGGTCTTGTGGCCGCAGGCGAGCATCCCTCCCCTTTCCCGCACGCGCATGTGGCGACGACAACGACCCACAAAACCCTGCGTGGTCCACGCGGTGGTATGATCGTTACCAACGACGAGGCTCTGGCGAAAAAGTTCAACTCCGCGATCTTCCCGGGCATCCAAGGTGGCCCTTTGATGCATGTCATCGCAGCCAAAGCCGTCGCCTTTGGCGAAGCGCTTGAGCCGGAATTCAAAACCTATATCAAGCAGGTGATCCTCAACGCGCAGGCGCTCAGCGATCAGCTGATCAAAGGCGGGCTTGATACGGTCACACACGGCACCGACACCCATGTTGTGCTGGTTGATCTGCGTCCCAAAGGTGTCACAGGCAACATCGTGGACAAGGCCTTGGGCCGCGCGCATATCACCTGCAACAAAAACGGCGTGCCGTTCGATCCTGAAAAGCCGACTGTCACGTCCGGCATTCGCCTTGGCTCGCCCGCAGGGACAACGCGTGGATTTGGCGAGGCAGAGTTCCGCCAGATTGCCGATTGGATCATCGAAGTTGTTGATGGTCTCGCAGCAAACGGCGCAGAGGGCAATGCAGAGGTTGAGGCAAAGGTCAAAGGCGAAGTCGAAGCGCTCTGCGCGCGCTTTCCGCTTTATCCAAACCTCTAAACCAAACGAACCCTTTGGTTCTGCCCCGTAGGGTGCGTGATTTCACGCACCCTTTTCACTTTAAA
>CAYQZI010000220.1:0-4427 GCA_964421835.1 uncultured Planktotalea sp. | reverse complement strand
GGTTCTGAACACAGCCTAAGCTACGCGCTGACGTTTGGCGCAGAGAGCGACTATGGCGCTGGCGCGAAAGTGCTCAACACGCGGATGGGCAAAGCCTTTGGCGAGGGAATCGTCGCGACGATTGATTTTGAGAAGACGGCTGACATGCCGGATGATCTTTCCCAGATTGAGAAGATCATTCAAAGCAGTGCGGGCGAGGTGTCGAGCGGTGTTTTGCAGCGCAATCCAGAGACGGGTGGCGCACGTCTTGCCTTCAAGTTTCATCCCAAGGGCGCGCCCCTTATCGAGTTCCGCGCGCAGCTGCGTTTGAATGGCAAAGCACTGAGCGAAACTTGGCTTTATCGGTGGACCGCGTAATGCGCTACGCCGCCTCCTTTATGCCGACAAAGGCCCCTTTGCCAATGGCCGCGCAGACGTTCAATGAGGCGCCAAAAGCGACGCATGTCGCGCCCAAAAGCCTGAGCAATCTGTCTTTGCGGGTCATCGCCTTTGGCCCGGCACTTGGCATTGCGATGTTGCTAAGCTTTGCGATATTTCAGTGGTTCACGGAAGGCGGCGTCACCCTGTTAGAGCGTGTCATTGTCGCGCTCGTCGGGCTGACGTTTGTGTGGATTTCCTTCTCTGTCAGCACCGTTTTGATGGGCCTTGTCCAGCGCCTAACACAGCCCTGTCGTTTGAAACGCATGGACAGGGGTCCCAGTGAACGCGTTGCGCTGTTGATCCCCGTTTACAACGAAGACCCCGCAAGCGTGTTTGGCAATGCCGCTGCAATGCTGCAAGAGCTTGCGCGCGGCGTTCAGTACGACCGCTATTCGCTGTTCATCCTCAGCGACACGCGCGACCCAGCTCTCGCTGAAATGGAAAAGCGCGCATTCTTTCAGCTACGCCAGAGCGGCCCATTGGGCGTGGATGTGTTCTATCGCCGTCGCGCTGTAAATGCCGACAAGAAGGTGGGCAATCTCACCGATTGGATCGAAGGGTGGGGCGGCGCATATGATGCGATGCTTGTCCTTGATGCAGATAGCTTGATGAGCGGCGGCGCGATCCGACGTCTCACCCATGAGCTTTCAAATGACCCGCAAGCGGGACTTATTCAAAGCGTGCCTGTGTTGATCGGTGCGCAAACTTTGTTTGGGCGAATGCAGCAATTCTCCAACGCGGTTTATGGCTGGCTTTTGTCCGAAGGCACAGCGCTTTGGGCGCAAGGCGAGGGCAACTATTGGGGCCATAACGCAATCATCCGCACGCGTGCGTTTGCTGACAGTGCGCGTCTTCCTTACTTGAAGTCGTTGCGCGGCAAAGAGCGTCTTATCCTCAGCCATGATTTCGTCGAAGCAGGCATGTTGCGTCGTGCGGGCTGGCGGGTGAGGTTCCTGCCACGCTTGGGCGGTAGCTATGAGGAAACGCCGCAGACGTTGATTGATTATGCGCTGCGCGATCGGCGTTGGTGCCTTGGCAATTTGCAGCACTTGCGTTTGCTTGGCGCACGCGGATTTCACCCCATGTCACGCTTTCATATGCTGCAAGGCGCGGCTGCTTTTCTGCTCTCGCCGCTTTGGTTCGCGCTGGTCTTGATCTGGGCTGTACTTGGCATGATGCCAGAGATGATAACGCAGACCTATTTCGTTCCCAGCAATCCACTTTACCCGATTTGGTCTGGCGCGGATCAGACGCAAGGCTGGATTTACATGGCTGTGATTTACACGATGCTGTTGCTCCCGAAGCTCATTGGCGCGCTGGCGCTCTGCGCGCGCGGGGATATTCGGCGTGACTATGGCGGCGGGACGCGTTTCATTGCAACGATGCTGTTCGAGATTATCTGCGCAATCATCTATGCGCCAATCATGATGGTGCAACAAACGCTCGCTGTCTTTAGCGCGCTCTCTGGTCGCGCGGCCGCATGGTCACCACAAGCGCGTGGCACTGATGGATATGACCTTTGGACAACGCTGCGCTTTCACAAAGTTGAAACGCTTTTGGGCTTTGCGCTCAGCTTCGGGATTGCCTCAAGCACTGTGCCGCTGAGCCTTTTACCCGTGGCATTGCCGCTTTTGCTTGCGGTGCCTTTGTCGATGCTCGGCTCTGTCTCAATCGCGAAAGCAAAGCTAAGCTGGATGCGCTTGGAAAGTCCGCAAGCGTTGCGCGTGCCACGTATTGTGAAGCGCGCGAACGAAGAGCGCGCTCAGATGAAGCGCGCTCTTGAAGCCCAATCAGAGCCGATGGCGATTGCTGCGGAATAGCCTTTAAAGGTTTTCAAACCAATCCAGCGCCATATCTGCCCAGCCTTTCGGGATCACATGACCACCGGGAAAGAGCGCGAGTTCAAGCGCGGAGCCGGGCAAACAACGATCCCATGCGCGGCGCCAAAATGGACCCGTGATGTCAAAGCGATCCGCTTTGAGATGCACGCAATCATTCGCCGTGCGCCAGATATCCATTGAATGAAACACATCGCCCTGCGCCAAAGCGCCCACATCCGTGATGTCAGCGCCGCGCAGCACACGTCCCTCGAGCGGGACTGTTCCGTCGGTCCATCCGTGTGTGTGAAGCAATTGCACATGCCCCTCGCAGCCTGTCGGATGCGGGCGCCAGAAACTGCCGCCAATGGGGGCATAGGCGGGAAAACTCTCTGGCGCCGCGCAGGCAAGATAAGAGGTCATCGAGCCGCCAATGGAGAACCCTGTGAGCAAGATTTTATCTGGGTCAATGCCGTGGTTCGCAATCAGATCATCGCGCACAGAAGTGATAAAGGCGATCTCGTCGCGACGTTTCACGCGATTGGGGTGAAATGACCACGAGCCGCCATTGCGCCCCTCCATCGTCAGACCAGAGGGGGCGGCAAGCATATAGCCGCGCGCAAGGACTGCATCGGTTAAACCTGTGTTGCGAAACACGCCGCTGCCCGAGCCACCAAAGCCATGAATGAAGATCACCGCGCTGTCTGTCGCCGTGTCTGGTGCATCGATGAAATACTCGCCAGTTTCGAGTTCGCACGCTGTGTCGCTTGAGCATGCAGAAACGCTTGAGACGGAAAAAGCGCCGCCTAGAAAGGCAGCGCCAAGGGTTGATAGAGTTTTAGAGATCATAAGAGGCAGTCCTTATTCATCGAGTTTATTCGATCCAAGCCGTCACTGGCAAATTGCGTTTGAGCCAACCGGGACCTGCGCGCGAGCCAAGCATTCCTTCGGGGATGTCAATAATCGGACCAACATTGGCGTCTGCCAAAGCGTTCGTCATGCGCCGCGAGCGCACACCGCGCGCGCAGATCAACGCAACTGGGACACCGCCGCGTTTGGCTTGCTCTGCGCGGGCTGCGTCGATGAAATCACGGCGGCGCATGTCGATAGGCACGGCCGCTTCTGCGACACCTGTGAGTTTCCACTCATCAGGGCGACGAATATCAATCAGTAAAATCTCGCCCGCGAGGGCTTGGGCGTGGGCCTGCTCTGGGTCGAGCAATGTCGCCTCTGCTGCGCCAGAGAGAGAAGGGGCAAGCGTATAGCCCGCCCCGATAACCCCAGCGCCCGTAAGCGCAAGGAGCATATGTCTGCGTGTCATCTGCATCGCTTATTTGATCGGTGCAGGAGACGAAAAGCTAGGGATCGGGTTGCTGGATGCCGCCGCTGGCTCGATCGCGGGCCAGTTGCCATCCGCGAGGGAAATGTTGCCCGGAATGTCCTCTTCCCAGAAGCCAACTACGTTCTTTGTGATATTTAAATAAAGCTTATCGTCAACAATGCGCCACAGGTTGGGGTTGCCCGGAACTTTGCCGCCTTTGGACACGCCATAAGCGCAATGGCCATCAAACTGTGGCGTATATTTGTCTGGGTTCGCAGTAAAGAGATCGCGGTTCGCTTCGCTTGAGAATGCGAAGACTTCGCCATTGTGCTCTGCTGTGATGCTGGCTTTGCCCGGGATTGCTGCGGGTTGGGCGGTGCCAATCGCCGATTGCGGCAGGCTGAAATAAGAAACGACATCGTAGCCAGAGACAGCGAAGCCTGTGTTGTCTACATATTGCGGGCCTGCCCATGCGAAGCTGGCCGTCGCAGAGAAAAGAGCAGCGAGAAGAAGTTTTTTCATTTCTGAGATTCCTTTGTTTGGTCAAGTGAGTCGCGCCACCTTAGCGGCTAATCTGCGATGCGAGACCCCCGCTCGCTGAGCTGTGATCACGCGTGCGAGGCGCGTGACTGAGATAGGAAAAAATTATCAATACAATAAGAAAAAGTAAATTTTGTCAATGAATGTTCTCTGCTAGAAGCGTTCTAATATCGCGAGTCACTCGCGGTTGTTGAAACATCTTTTTGCAGTCTTTCGGAGGTAACATGGACGGTAACAACATTGGCAAATGCCCAGTCATGCATGGCACAGCAGTACATGCGCGCAACGATGTTCGCGGCAATCGCGATTGGTGGCCAAATGCGCTGAAC
>CAYQZI010000219.1:2907-4509 GCA_964421835.1 uncultured Planktotalea sp. | reverse complement strand
GGTGACATGGTGCATGCAGAGGTTGAGGTGACGGATATCGAGCATGCAAAGCGACGTGTGAAGCTCGATTGTCGCTGTATGGTAGACGGCAAAAAAGTTCTTATCGGCGAAGCAACCGTTCTTGCGCCAAGCCGCAAATTCGACTGATCCGCTTCGCGACTTGCAACGGCTCAAAAGGCGAGCTAGGCCAAGTCCATGCGCATTATTCGTGACTATACATTCGTAAATCCTGAAGATCGCGGCGCGAGCGCTGCGATTGGTAATTTCGACGGTGTCCATCTGGGCCACCGCGCCGTGATCGATATCGCGCGCGACGCTGGCAGAGCGATTGGTGCACCTTGTGGTGTGCTGACGTTCGATCCGCATCCACGTGAGTATTTCGCACCACATGCTGATCCCTTTCGTCTTATGGGACCGGCGGCTAAGGCGACGGAACTGGCGAAGATTGGGGTGGAGCGGTTGTATCAGATCAACTTCAACGCAGCGCTTGCCGCTTTGTCGCCTGAAGAGTTCGCAACACGTGTGATCCATGAAGGATTGGGCCTGAAACATGTCGTTGTCGGCGCCGATTTCTGCTTCGGGCAAGGGCGCGCCGGTAAGGCAAAGGATCTACAGCATTTTGGCGAAGCGCTTGGTTTTGGTGTCACCATTGCAGAGCTGATTGAGGGCACGCAGGGACAGGTTTCTTCCACGCGAATTCGTCAAGCTTTGGCGGATGGCAAACCGCGCGACGCAGCCGCTATGCTGGGACATTGGCACAGAATCGAAGGCATGGTCATCGGCGGCGAGCAACGTGGGCGCGAGCTTGGCTACCCAACCGCGAACATGTCGATTGATGGCCTGCATCCCCCACGTTTTGGTGTTTATGCCGTGCTTGTCGAGGTCCAAGATGGGCCGCACGCGGGCAAGTATCACGGCGTTGCATCGATGGGTGTCCGCCCGATGTTTGGCGAGAACCTTCCAAACCTTGAAACCTTCATTTTCGACTTTAGCGGCGATCTATATGGCGCGAACCTGTCTATCGCGTTGGTGGATTATCTGCGTCCTGAGGAAAAGTTCGATGGGCTGGACGCTTTGATTGCGCAAATGGATGCAGATAGCGTAAAGGCCCGCGCAATTTTGGCCGCGCTATGAGCGATGATCCCATTAAGCGCAGCGGGTTAGTTGAGAAATTCTGGCAACGCAAAAGCATGGAACAGATGTCCCAAAAGGAATGGGAAGCGCTGTGCGATGGTTGCGGTAAATGCTGCTTGAACAAGCTGGAAGATGAGGACACGGGCGAGGTTGCGCTGACGCGTATCGCGTGCCGTTTACTTGACGATAGCACGTGTCGCTGCGCGCAATACGACATTCGCCATCAGTTTGTGCCGGAATGTATCGTCATGACTCCGAGCAATATCAAAGAACACATGTATTGGCTCCCGCAAACCTGCGCTTATCGCTTGGTCCATGAAGGGCGGGATCTAGAGCCATGGCATCCGCTGATTTCTGGCATTGCGCAAAGCGTGCATGATGCGAATGTGTCGGTCCAAGGCATGACCATTCCAGAGTTTGAAATCGCGGATGAAGACTGGGAAGACCACATTATCGAGGAGCCACTCT
>CAYQZI010000219.1:0-2807 GCA_964421835.1 uncultured Planktotalea sp. | reverse complement strand
GCCGTGTCGATCACACAGGTTGCTGAAAAGGGATCGGTGCATACGCTTGATGAGCTGCAAGCGCTGATCGCTGTTGCGAAGGAATTCGATCTGCCTGTGCATCTGGATGGCGCGCGTTTTGCCAATGCGGCTGCTGCGCTTGGTTGCACCGCGGCTGAGATGTCATGGAAGCTTGGTGTCGATGCTGTGAGCTTTGGTGGCACGAAAAATGGCCTGATGGGGGTGGAAGCTGTTATCTTCTTTAACCCCGAAAAGACGTGGGAATTTGAACTGCGCCGCAAACGTGGTGCGCATTTGTTTTCCAAGACGCGTTACCTTGCTGCGCAGATGGAAGCCTATCTTACCGATGATCTTTGGTTGACCAGTGCGCACCGCGCGAATGCGAACATGGCGAGGCTTTCGAATGGCTTACGCGCGATTAAAGATGTCTCTTTCCTCGCAGAGCCGGATGCGAACATGGTTTTCGCGATGATGCCACGTGCTGCGCATAAGCGTTTGCAGGACGGCGGTGCAGTTTATTATTTGATGGATGCACTAGAGGGTGAAGACGAAAGCGCGCCTTTGCTGTGCAGGCTCGTCTGTGATTGGTCAATTTCCGACGCGCAGATCGATCAGTTCATTGCGCTCGCGGCTGGCTGATCAACTGTAAAACCTCGCGCGCGACGGCATCGGGACGCGTGAGCGGCACCATGTGCCCGCCTTTCAAAACTCGCGCGCGGGTTGAGTTGGGAATGCGACGCGCGAGACCTTCGCAAACGCTATTCATCGCCTCGCCTCCTTCGCAACCATCTAAGATCAGCGTTGGCGCTTGGATCTTTTCAAACGCGCCTTTGCCCAACAGGTCATAGTGATCTTCATTTACCGCGCGGCTACCTGCACCGATCAGGTGAATCCGCTCGATAATTGCAGTGCGACTGTCCGCGCTCAGGCTGTCCCAAGGGCGACCATCACCATATTTTTGCGTAAACATTTGAGCGGCAAACTCGAAACGCTCGTCATTCAAAGCTTGATAGAAGCCACTCATGTCACGGCTCAAAGCTTCAGCAACCATAGGATTATCCGCCCGAGCGACGGCCATCATCACAGGTTCTAGCAGCGTCAATGTGCGGACCATTTCAGGGCGTTCCACAGCAAGACGCAGCGCAACGGTGCCGCCAAAGCTATGGCCGATCACATCCATTGGCTCGCTCAGCAGATCAAGTGCCATGTCCGTCACGCGATCCTGCAAATCACCTTGCCCGTCCCAATCCGCTGAGCGGCCATGACCCGGTTGATCAAAGCTAACAAGGCTGAGCGCGCCACCAAGGGCTGCGCCCATTTTTGTATAGACACCGCCATGGGCGAGCGAGCAATGCAGGAGAAGACCCTTGCGCGGGCCATGACCATAGCTGCTCAGATTGCTCGGATGACCTGCAAGAACACGCTGCACCACGAGGTTACAGGTCGCCTGCGAGGTACGCGTCTAGATCATCAAGACGATCTTGCCCCCAAAACTGTTGCCCATCATCAGTGATGTAGAAGGGTGCACCAAATGCGCCTGCGTTGATCGCTTCTTCAAGATTTGCGGCATATGTATCGGCAGAGGCCATCATGTCACTGTCCGCCAAAGCCGGATCAAAGCCCGCTTCGCTGAGACACGCGCGCACGACGTCATCTTGCGATACATCCTTGTCTTCTGCCCAAATGGAGCGGCCAAGCGCATGGATAAGCTTGCCCATATCGCCATTCCCGTCACGAGATGCGGCGATGATCGCGTAGCACGAAGGAGCAGCGTTCATGGGCCAGAACGCGGGCTTCATATTCAAAGGCAGTCCGGCTTTTTTTGCCTGGCGTGGCAATTCTTGCGCGCGATAAGACATGCGATTTGGGTGACGATCCTTGGGAAGCTGACCCCCTGTGCGCAAAAACAAGGCTGGGAGATCAAGTGGCTTATAAATCACCGACTTTCCGTGCTTCGCTGCAATCTCTTCGAGGCGCGTGCCCGCAAGATATGCGTAGGGCGAAAGCGTCGAAAAATAGTAATCAATATGAGCCATTTGGTCTCTCCGTTAAGCTGGCGCGTGCTGCGCGCTTTGCGGCAACGTAGTCGCGTGCTAAGCGGTGTCAACCTCGCGATTCTGTCTCGCGAATTGGCTGCTAAGGACACGACACATGCCCAATCTCACAGATCCCAAGCTTATCTCTGGCAATGCGAACAAACCCCTGGCGACTGCGATTGCTCGCCGTATGTCCATGCATCGCGGTATGAGCGTCGACTTGGTTGATGCCCGCGTAGAGCGCTTTAACGACGGTGAGATTTTCGTAGAAATGTACGACAATGTGCGCGGCGAAGATGTGTTTATCATTCAGCCAACGTCGAACCCTGCGAACGACAATCTGATGGAATTGCTCATCATGTCAGACGCTTTGCGCCGCTCCTCCGCGCAACGTATCACGGCCGTCATTCCCTACTTTGGCTATGCGCGCCAAGACCGTCGTACAAAAGCACGCACACCCATCACAGCCAAGCTGGTCGCGAACATGTTGGTGGAAGCCGGTGTTGAGCGGATCCTCACGATGGATTTGCATGCGGCACAAATTCAGGGCTTCTTCGATATTCCGGTGGATAACCTTTACGCTTCGCCGATCTTCGCACTCGATATCAAGAGCCACTTTAAGGATCAGATGGAAGACGTGATGATCGTTTCCCCTGATGTGGGAGGTGTTGCGCGCGCGCGTGAATTGGCGAAACGCATCGACGCGCCTTTGTCTATCGTAGATAAGCGCCGTGAAAAGCCTGGTGAGATCGCAGAGATGACGATCATCGG
>CAYQZI010000218.1:0-4514 GCA_964421835.1 uncultured Planktotalea sp. | reverse complement strand
CTATGTTTCCCGAGCGGTTTTCGAACCTTCCGGCGTACGCATTTCCGCGTTTGCGCACCCTATTGGACCATCACACGCCCGGCGGCGATGTGGTGCATATGACCATTGGCGAGCCGAAACACGCCTTTCCTGACTGGGTCACCGGCATTATCGCTGACAATGCGGCAGGCTTTAACAAATATCCCCCCAATGACGGCAGCCCTGAACTTCTGAGCGCGGCGAGCGATTGGATGAAGCGCCGCTTTGACATAACTGTCGATCCTGAAACGCAAGTAATGGCACTGAATGGCACGCGCGAGGGGCTTTATAACGCCTCTATGGCGCTGTGCCCCGAGACAAAGAATGGCGCGCAGCCGCTGATTTTGACGCCAAATCCGTTCTATCAGGTCTACATGGTTTCCGCGCTTTCGGTGGGCGCCGCGCCTTATTTCGTCAATGCCACATCTGCCTCTGATCATTTGCCCGATTTCCAAGCCTTGCCCGAGGATGTGCTAAAGCGCACCGCGATTGCCTACATGTGCTCGCCCGCCAATCCGCAGGGCGCCGTCGCCTCCGAGCAGTTCTGGCGCGATTTGATCACGCTTGCGACGCAGTATGATTTCCAGATTTTCGCGGATGAGTGTTACTGCGAGATTTATCGCGATGCAGCCCCAACCAGCGCGTTGAAAGTCGCGCAGGACATGGGCGCCGATCCTGAACGCGTTGTTGCGTTTCACTCGCTCTCCAAGCGCTCTAACATGCCGGGCCTGCGCTCTGGCTTTGTGGCAGGCGGCCCCGAGAGCATCACACGCATCAAGCAGTTGCGCACCTATTCTGGCGCGCCGCTTCCGCTTCCCCTGCAAAAGGTCGCGGAAAAAGCCTGGAGCGATGATGTGCACGCGGATGAAAACCGCGCGCTTTACCAAGAGAAATACCGCATCGCGGATGAGATTTTCGCCAACGTCCAAGGCTACCAAGGACCAGAGGCAGGCTTCTTCCTTTGGCTTCCAGTCGAGGATGGCGAGCAGGCCGCGCTGAAGCTTTGGAAAGAAACAGGCGTGCGCGTGCTGCCGGGCGCATATCTCAGCGCAGACACAGATCAGGGCAACCCTGGCAAAGAATATATCCGGGTCGCCATGGTGGCCCCAAAAGACGAAATGCAGCGGGGATTGATCCAGATCCGCGACTGCCTTTTCGCATAAGAACGAGGAACGGGAATGGCATATCAGGCACGGGGACGCGATCCACTTTTGGACAGCAACATGCAGGCCATGATTGAAAAACGTGGCAAGGAAATGATCGGTGCCGCGCTGATCGTCTTTGGCATTTTAGCTGCGATGGTTGTTGGGTCTTACACGCCAAGCGATCCGAGCTGGCTATCGGCGACGGATGCGCCTGTGCAAAACTGGCTTGGTCAGCTTGGTGCGTCGATTGCGGCGCCTTTGTTCATGATTGTGGGCAAGGCCGCTTGGGTCATTCCTGTTGTCGCTCTTGGATGGGGCGTGCGGTTTGTTCTGCATTATGGCGCTGAACGTGCGCTGGGCCGTCTGATTTTCCTCCCCATTGCTGTGGTTGTTTGTGCTGTTTACATGTCCTCGCTTGTTCCCGGCGCGGACTGGTCGCATACCTTTGGTCTTGGTGGTTTGTTTGGCGACACGGTCCTTGGTGCATTTCTGACGTTCTTGCCGTTCAGTGCCGCGTTTGGGCTGAAACTGATCGCGTTCTTCCTTGCGATTGCGACGGTTGCGATGATGGCGTTTGTGCTCGGCGCAACGCGCTACGAGTTGAAAGAAAGCGCGCGTTTCTTGGCCATTGGTGTTGTTGTCACCTATATGATGGCGATGCGTTTGATCGGCAAAGGCGCAAAAGGGGCTGTTGGTGCTGCAAGCTCAATGCAAGCGCGCCAAGCTGAAAAGCGCGAAGCGTTGCGCGCAGAGGATGAAGCCCGCGCCGCACGTCGCCTCGCTGAAGAGCCACGCATGAGCCATACCGCGCCAGAGCCTGTGATCGAGCCGCTTATTGAAGAGCCGCAAGAACCTGCACCTGAGAAGGAAAAAGTTGGCCTATTGGCGCGTATGCCGTCGCTAATCAAACGCGCAGAGCCGATGCCAGAGCCAGAGCTGGTCGAGCAAAGCGCGCTTGAGAGCTATGCTGAAATGCCCACCGATGATCGCATCAAAAGCAAGATTTCCGATGTTATAAAAAGCCGTGCGCGCAACCACATGGTGACGCAGCCGCCGCGCACGGTGCATCCCGCAAAGGCGCGCGGTCGTGGACCAACGCCGCTTGTCGTTGATACGGCGCAGCCGAATATGCGCGTCGAGCCACCGATGAGCGCAACTTTGATGGCAGAGCCGCCAATGGCTGCGATGGCAGAGCCGTCTGCATTGGCATTTACCTCTGCGCGTATGGAAGCGGTTGAGGCCCCGATCATGGCCGAGCCTGCGCCGCAAGCGCCCGCATTCCTAAGCGCGTCCTATCAAACGCAACCACCGCTGGAACAACCTGTTCCGCAAGAGCCAATAAGCTACGCCGCGCCTGCGCCCGAGGCTTTGCGTGAACCTGCGCCTTTGGCCAGCTTCGATGCGATGCCAACCGAGCATTTGCCGACGCAAACGCCGATTGATGTGCCAAGCTTCGAAAGTGCGCCGCAAGTGACGCCCGAGGAGGTCGCAACCTTCGCGCCAATTCCCGAGCCGACACCAGCACCTGCGCCCAAAAGCGTCGTGCAGCATACGCCGCGCAAGACGGTGCAACCCTCTACGCGCGCCAAAGCCGAGGCGCAGCCAACGTTGAAATTCGCAGATAGCGCCGAAGCGTTCGAACTTCCGCCGCTCAATCTTCTGGAAAGCCCAAGCGTTGTGCAGCGTCATCACCTTAGCGACGAAGCGCTCGAGGAAAACGCGCGTATGCTAGAGGCGGTGCTTGATGATTACGGCGTGAAAGGCGAAATCGTCTCTGTCCGTCCGGGTCCTGTCGTCACCATGTACGAGCTTGAGCCTGCGCCGGGTCTAAAAGCGTCGCGCGTCATTGGTCTGTCTGACGATATCGCGCGTTCTATGTCCGCATTGTCTGCGCGTGTTTCTACTGTGCCGGGCCGCTCTGTGATTGGTATCGAATTGCCAAATGAAAACCGTGAGAAAGTGGTCCTACGCGAAATCCTCTCCTCGCGTGACTTTGGCGATGGCCAGCAGAAACTCCCACTTGCGCTGGGCAAGGATATTGGCGGCGATCCGATAGTCGCGAACCTTGCCAAGATGCCCCACCTCTTGATTGCGGGGACAACCGGATCTGGTAAATCCGTGGCGATCAACACGATGATCCTGTCCTTGCTCTATAAGCTTACGCCAGAAGAGTGCCGCTTGATCATGATTGACCCGAAGATGCTGGAACTGTCGGTTTATGACGGTATTCCACATTTGCTCTCTCCTGTTGTGACGGATCCGAAAAAGGCGGTTGTTGCGCTCAAGTGGGTCGTAGGAGAGATGGAAGAGCGTTATCGCAAAATGTCAAAAATGGGCGTGCGCAATATTGATGGCTACAACAGCCGCGTTGCTGATGCGCTGGGCAAGGATGAAATGTTCTCGCGGACCGTGCAAACCGGGTTTGATGATGAAACGGGTGAGCCGATCTTTGAAACAGAAGAAACGCAGCCAGAGAAAATGCCCTATATCGTCGTTGTAGTGGACGAAATGGCTGACCTGATGATGGTCGCAGGCAAAGAAATTGAAGCCTGTATTCAACGCCTTGCGCAGATGGCGCGTGCCTCTGGTATTCACTTGATTATGGCGACTCAGCGTCCTTCGGTGGATGTCATTACAGGCACGATCAAAGCAAACTTCCCGACGCGTATTTCCTTCCAAGTGACCTCGAAAATCGACAGCCGCACTATTCTTGGCGAAATGGGCGCCGAGCAACTGCTGGGCATGGGTGACATGCTATACATGGCTGGCGGCGCTAAGATTACCCGTTGTCATGGCCCGTTTGTGTCCGATGAAGAAGTCGAAGAGATCGTGAACCACCTCAAAGCCTATGGTCCGCCGGACTACATGAGCGGCGTTGTCGATGGCCCATCCGAAGACAAAGCCGATAGCATCGACACGGTTCTTGGTCTTGGCGGCAACACCGATGGCGAGGATGCGCTTTATGACACGGCCGTGGCGATTGTGATCAAGGATCGCAAATGCTCGACCAGCTATATCCAGCGCAAACTCGCAATTGGCTATAACAAGGCGGCGCGTCTGGTTGAACAGATGGAAGACCAAGGCGTGGTCAGCCCAGCCAACCACGTCGGCAAACGCGAGATTTTGGTGCCAGAGCAGCATTAGCATGTGACCCAGATCAAGGCACGGGGATTGGCAAAGGGATAGACTTGGGGCAATCAAAGAAGGAGGGCCCAAATGTACAAGAATATCCTCGTCCCCGTGTCATTCGAAGCAGACCGTAATGCGCAAGGTGCGATGGAAATCGCCAAAGCGCTGCGCGCTGACGGTGCATCAATCACGTGCCTGCATGTGATGGAACAATTGCCTAAA
>CAYQZI010000217.1:0-4565 GCA_964421835.1 uncultured Planktotalea sp. | reverse complement strand
TCGTCGTAAAAGACCTTAACCTCTCATTGCCCAAAGGCGAGTTTTTGACGATGCTTGGGCCTTCGGGGTCTGGCAAAACCACCTGCCTGATGATGCTTGCAGGGTTTGAAACGGCAACGCACGGCGACATTCGCCTTGATGGGCAGCCGATCAACAATATTCCACCGCACAAACGCGGCATCGGGATGGTGTTTCAAAACTACGCCCTATTCCCGCATATGACGATTTTCGAGAACCTCAGCTTTCCTTTGGAAGTGCGCAAAATGCCAAAGGCGGAGCGCGAGCAAAAGGTGAAACACGTTCTTGATATGGTGCAAATGGGGGCTTTTGGCGGGCGACGTCCTTCGCAGCTTTCAGGGGGTCAGCAACAGCGTATTGCGCTTGCGCGCGCCTTGGTGTTCGAGGCCGAGTTGGTGTTGATGGATGAGCCGCTTGGCGCGCTCGACAAACAGCTGCGCGAGACCATGCAGTTCGAGATCAAGCGCATCGCAGATGAGCTGGGCATCACTGTTGTCTATGTCACCCACGATCAGACCGAAGCCTTGACCATGTCGGACCGTGTCGCCGTTTTCGAGGATGGCCGGATTCAGCAGCTTGCGCCGCCTGACGAGCTTTATGAAAGCCCGCAGAACAGTTTCGTGGCGCAGTTTATTGGCGAGAACAACACGCTTGAGGGCACAGTCAAAGAGATCAAGAACGGCATTGCGCTGGTGCAGCTTGATGGCGGTGGTCTGATCGATTGCAAGCCTGTGAACGTGACCAAAGCGGGCGAGCGCACGCGCGTCTCTATCCGTCCTGAGCGTGTAGAGTTCGATAAATCCCGGCTCAGCGCGGAAGCGCATACGCTGAAAGCCGAAGTGCTGGAGTTCATCTACATGGGCGATATTTTCCGCACGCGTCTGCGCGTTGCTGGTCAGGATGATTTTATCATCAAATCACGAAATGCGCCGGATCAGGTACGTCTTGAGCCGGGCAGCGAAATTGAGATTGGTTGGTTGGCAGACGATTGCCGCGCGCTCGATGCGTAACTGATTTCAAAGAAAACCGGATAGGTAACGCATTTGTCCGGTCACTCAAGAGGTTTCCAACTGTACCCGTACCGGAAGCCTCAATCATCAAACACGGGTCACTAGGGAGAATGTTATAATGACATTTACACGTACACTACTTGCTACTTCTGCGCTGGTCGCAGTGGGTGGCGCAGCCTTTGCAGACGGCCACATGGCGTCTGACATGACACTCGTAAGCTGGGGCGGTGCATACCAGAACAGCCAGCAAAAAGCCTATGTAGAGCCTTATATCGCGATGAACGACGGCGTTTCTGCGGTTTGGGACGAAAGCTCTGCTGAAGCTGTGGCAAAGCTGCGCGCGATGAACGAAGCGGGCAACGTTACATGGGACCTCGTTGACGTTGTTGCGGCGGATGCGATCCGTCTGTGCGACGAAGGTCTTGCATTGGAAATCGATGCGGACACAATGCTTGCAGATGCGCCTGATGGCACGAAAGCCTCTGCTGACTTTGGCGATCTGATCGTTTCTGACTGCTTTATCCCGCAGATCGTTTATTCCACGACAATGGGCTACCGCACAGATCTGGTTGGCGACACAACACCAACAAGCGTTTGCGCGATCTTCGATACAGAAGCGTATCCTGGCAAGCGTTCGCTTGAGAAGCGTCCAATCAACAACATGGAATGGGCATTGATCTGTGACGGCGTTGCAAAAGACGACGTTTATTCCGTTCTGGAAACGGAAGAGGGCCAAGAGCAAGCGCTCGCCAAGCTCGCAACGATCAAGGACGACGTGATCTGGTGGTCAGCTGGCGCGGACACGCCGCAGCTGCTCGCGGATGGCGAAGTTGTTATGGGCTCCACATACAATGGCCGTTTCTTCAGCTTGATCGAAGAGCAGAAGCAGCCGGTTGCGATGCTATGGGACGCTCAGGTGTTTGACCTTGATGGTTGGATCGTTCCAGCGGGCTTGTCCCCAGAGCGTCAAGCGCGTGCGTTGGACTTTGTTAAATTCGCAACAGACACACAGCGCCTTGCGGATCAGTCCAAGTACATCAGCTACGGCCCTGCGCGTTTGTCCTCTGCTCCGCTTGTCGGCAAGCACGCTGATCTGGGCATCGACATGGCACCACACATGCCAACAGACCCTGAGAACGCAAAGAACACGTTCCTCTACAACTACGAGTTCTGGGCAGACTACCGCGACGACATCGACGCGAAGTTCCAGGCATGGTTGGCAAAATAAGCTGATCTAGCTCATTCGAGACGGGCTGTTGCGGCCCGTCTCATCCCCTCTTTTCCCTTTGAGGACAATGATGACAAGCGTTCCTGATACCAATGCATCCGGCAAAATGCTGGCTGCTGATGGCACCCCCCTGAAGCAATCTCTGAACCGTGCGCTGCGCCGTCAAAAACTGCGCGCGCTTGCGCTGATTGCTCCGCTTTTGATCTTTGTTCTCGTCTCTTTCGTGGCCCCGATCCTTGATATGCTGTTCCGCTCTGTCGAGAACCAGCTGATTTCTGACAATCTACCGCAAACGGTTGTTATGCTGGAGGAATGGGACCCAAGCAGCGGCGAGCTGCCCCCCGAAGAGGTCTACGCCGCCTTTGCCGTTGATCTACAAGCGGCGATTGCGGTGAAGATGCATACCCGTATCGGCTCGCGGCTCAATTATGAAAAACCCGGTATTTCATCCCTGTTTCGCAGAGCCGGACGTCACGTGAAGAAATGGGATATTCCCAATGATGGTCCCTATAAGGAAAAGTTCGAAGACCTGAATAAGGGTTTCGCAGATATCGAAGTCTGGCGCACGATCAAGACCTATAGCGGTGCTTATACCAACGGGTATTTCCTCAATTCTATCGACATGCAAAAGGGCGCAGATGGTGCAGAGGCGCGGCCAGAGAACCAGCGCATCTACATTATGCTGTTTGTGCGCACGCTGATTATGTCGCTGGTGATTACCGGCTCGTGCATCCTGCTGGGCTATCCTGTGGCGTGGATCTTGGCGAACCTGCCCTCGCGCACGGCAAATATGTTAATGATCTTAGTGCTGCTGCCATTCTGGACCTCGCTTTTGGTGCGTACCTCTGCGTGGAAGGTGATGTTACAAGAACAAGGCGTAGTGAATGATGTGCTGGTCTGGATCGGACTTGTCGCAGATGACAGTCGCCTTGCGTTGATCAACAATCAAACAGGCACGATCATTGCGATGACGCATATCTTGCTGCCGTTTATGATTTTGCCGCTGTACTCGGTGATGCAGACGATCTCGCCCACATATTTGCGCGCGGCTAAATCGCTGGGCGCGAACAATTGGACCGCCTTTTGGCGTGTCTATTTCCCGCAGTCTGTACCGGGGATTGGTGCGGGCTCGATCCTCGTGTTTATCCTGTCGATTGGCTATTACATCACGCCCGAGCTTGTGGGTGGCACCAAGGGTGTCTTTATTTCGAACCGCATCGCGTTCCATATTTCCAGTTCGCTGAACTGGGGTCTTGCTGCGGCGCTGGGGGCGATTTTGCTGGCGGTGGTGATGGCGCTGTATTGGGCCTACGACAAGATTGTCGGCATCGACAACGTAAAACTGGGGGGCTGAGACCATGGCGGCATTGACACCTATCTCGCGTAAACCCGCCTCATTGGTGGTTCCGACTGTCGCGGCCTCTGGCGCGTTTGCGGGCATTTTTGTGGGGGCCTCGCAAGGCTCTGCTTTGCTGGGTTTTGTGGTTGGCGCTGCGCTCCTTGCCATCGTCGCCTTTGTCGTCATGCAAGACCTTATGGCAGAGCGCATGATGCGCCTGAATATATTGGCAGGGTTTGCGATTGTCGGCTATTTTATGGGTGGCTTGCCGGGCTTGGTTGTTGCTGGGCTGTTTGGCTGGTTCTTTGGCTGGTTCGCCTATTGGCTGTTCGAGGGGCGCTACCGCTCGAAGGTCGCGCCTTATCTCACGCCGCTGCAAGTGCTGTGGCATTTCGCGTTTCGGGTTTTGTGCGGCGCTATTTTCGTTTTTCTGATCACTCCGATCATTGTTGTTATGCCGCTGAGCTTTAACGCGCAGGACTTTTTCACGTTCACCCCTGAAATGCTAAGCTTTGATCCTGCGGGTTACTCGCTCAAGCACTACCGTGATTTCCTGGGCAATCCCGAGTGGACGAACGCTGTATGGAATTCCTTGCGCATCGCGCCTGTGGCGACGTTGATTTCCGTCTCGCTTGGCACGCTTGCGGCGATTGGTCTAAGCCAAAGCCATGTGCCCGGCAAACGCGCGATCATGGCGATCCTGATTTCACCGATGATTGTCCCGCTGATCATTTCCGCGACGGGGATGTATTTTTTCTACTCCAAAATTGGCATCGTTGGCACCTATTGGGGCGTGGTTCTGGCGCACTCGGCGCTTGGGATTCCTTTCGTGATCATCACAGTCACAGCGACGCTGGTGGGCTTTGACAATTCACTGACGCGCGCGGCAGCGAACATGGGCGCAGGGCCTGTTACGACCTTTTTCAAAGTGCAAATGCCGCTGATCTTGCCGGGTGTCGTGTCAGGCGCA
>CAYQZI010000216.1:0-4584 GCA_964421835.1 uncultured Planktotalea sp. | reverse complement strand
GAGATCGCGCCGTGCACTTCGCGCTGAATGCCAAGCTCTGCGAAGATCGGCATGCGGTTCAGGCTTTCCTCAAGGTAGGGCATGACGCGGTCGTAATCCGCATCAAACAGCCAGTTTTCATAGTCCCAAGGGCAATGATCGTGCCAGACGGAGTTCGGGTTCTCTTTCTCATAAATCCCGATAAGGCCGCGTTTCTGCTCCATCCGAATGTAGCCGGACACCTTCTTATCGTCGCGGATTACTGGTAGTTCGCGCTCGAGCGCTTCGAATTCAGGCACAGGCTCTGTGACAAAATAGTGATGCGTCATCGAAGTCATGGGCAACTGCAGCCCAGACCACTCGCCCATCTGGCGCGCATATGTGCCACCTGCGTTAACCACATGTTCGCAGGTGATCGTGCCCTTTTCCGTTTCGACCTGCCACTCGCCCGAAGGAAGCCGCGTGATGTTCGTGGCGCGACATTGGCGGATGATCTGCACGCCCTTTTGACGCGCGCCAGCGGCCATCGCCATGGTGACATTGGTGGGGTCTACGTGGCCATCATCGGGCGTGTGCAGCGCGCCAAGCACGCCCTCGAGATTATAGAAAGGATGCAGCTGCGTGACCTTTTCCGGGCCGACCAAGTCGATATTGAATCCAAGCGCGCGCCCAACAGAAAGGGTGTGGCGCAGCCAGTCCATCTCATCTTCGGTATAGGCCAAGCGGAAGGAACCACAGCCGTGCCATGTGACGGGTTGGCCCGTCTCCGCCTCTAGCCCGCCAGAATAAAGACCGATATTGTAGTCCACGCATTTGCCCAAACCAAAGCTGGAGGTGGAATGGGTGATCTGCCCTGCTGCGTGCCAAGTGCTGCCAGAGGTCAGCTCTGCCTTCTCCAAAAGGACGGTGTCATCGCCCCAGCCTTCATGACCCAGATGATACGCAAGGCCAACGCCCATGACGCCGCCGCCAACGATAACAACACGCGCGTTGGTCGGAAATTCAGTTGCCACAATGATATCCTTTGAAGCTGAGTCGATTTTCTCTCGACAGGCTAAGCGGACAAAAGTACCATCGTCAACAATGAATGGGACAAATGTATCAAATACGATTCTGGAGCGTTTGGCAGGCGAGCTGACAGAGCTGACGCCCGAAGCGCGCAAGGCGGCAACTTACGTGTTGGAAAACCCCCTTGATGTGGGGGTGTCCACTGTGCGCGAGATTGCTGAGGCGGCGAATGTGAAGCCCAACACCGTTGTGCGCATGGCGCGGCAGGTGGGGTTTGAGGGCTACGAGGATTTTCGCGCGCCCTTTCGCGATGCCATAAGGCGTGGCGCCGCTGATTTCCCTGATCGCGCGCGCTGGTTGCAAGATATCCGCAAAAGCGGCGACCTTGGGGGGCTTTACGCCGATATGGTGCGTGATGTGCTGGCCAATATCGAAGAAACCTTTGCGGGTATCTCAACCGAAGACCTGAAATCCGCCGCTGATGCGATCTGGACAGCGCGCCGTGTTTTCACTCTGGGGGTGGGCGTGAACAATTCGATTGCGCGCAACTTTACTTATCTGGCTTCAACAGGGATGACGGAGTTTCATGCCATCCCGCGCCCCGGATCGACTCCTGTGGATGATCTGGCTTGGGCGGATCGCAATGACATTCTGATCGCTGTAACCTGCAAGCCCTACCGCTCTGAAGTGGTCGAAGCCGTTAGAATCGCGCGCGAACAGGGTATGAGCATTGTTGCGCTGTCCGACAGTCCCGCTAGCCCGATCATTCGCGAGGCGGATCATGGCTTTGTCGTATCTGTCGACACTCCGCAGTTCTTCCCGTCTTCGGTCAGTATCATCGCGCTGCTAGAGACGCTTTTGTCTTTTGTCATCGCCGTTGCCAGTGATGAAATTCCTGAACGGGTCGAAACTTTCCACAAGCGGCGCCACCAGCTTGGCCTGTACTATGAGGACGTATAATGGGTGATCCAATCCGCTCTTTAGCCGCGCGCTATTACACTGATCCACAGGTGTTTGAACTCGAGAATGCTGGGCTGTTGGCGAAGACATGGCAGTTCGGTTGTCATGCATCGGAACTGGCGAACACTGGTGATTATGCAACTTTCGAGATTGCGGGTGAAAGCCTGTTTGCGATCCGTGGGCGCGACGACAAAATTCGTGTGTTTTACAACGTCTGCCAACACCGCGCGCATCAGTTGGTCAGCGGCACCGGTACGACGCGTGTTGTGGTCTGTCCGTATCATGCGTGGACCTATGAGCTGACGGGTGAGCTACGCGCGGGGCCGAATATCAATGCCGTCGAAGGGTTTGATAAATCCGGCATTTGCCTGACGGAAGTGCGCGCGGAAGAGTTCGTCGGGTTTGTTTTCGTGAACCTCGACCCTGATGCCGCCCCGATGGAAGAATGGTTCCCAAATGCGCGCGCAGAGCTGGAAGAGTGGGTGCCAAATTGGGCAAGCCTCAAGCCGCTTGAGTGGGTTGATATTCCAGAAACCTGCAACTGGAAAGTCTCGGTCGAGAATTACTCAGAGTGTTATCACTGCTCGCTCAACCACCCAACATTTGCCAATGGTGTGGTCAAGCCTGAGACCTATGATATCCAACCTCAAGGCAAGTGTTTGCGCCACACAACGGAGTGCCAAAGCCTTGAGGATATGACCTATGATGTGCACTCGGGGTTTGCGCATCAATATGAATATTCCAGCTGGTTTCTCTGGCCGATGTTCTCGTTCCAAGTTTATCCGGGCAATGTTTTGAACACCTACCACTGGCGCGCGATAGACGCGGATCATGTGGTGGTTTGGCGCGGCTGGTATTCCGTTGGCGGGGTCGAGGACGCCAAGGTGCGCCAGCTTGCGGTGCAAGACCGCGAGACGACTGTTGAGGAAGATATCCATCTGGTGGAATCCGTGCAGCGCGGCCTAGGCTCTCGCGGATATAAGCCCGGCCCTCTGGTCGTAGACCCCAAGGGTGGCGTGAATTCGGAGCATCCCGTGATGCATCTACAGGCTTGGATGAAGGATGCGATTGATGGGTGAAGTGCGAAGCGGTGGCTGCGCGTGTGGGAGCATCCGCTATACAGTGACAGGCGCACCAAAGTGGACGGCGCTGTGTCATTGCGAGGATTGCCGACGTGCGTGCTCTGCCCCAGTGGTGGCGTGGATGGGCTATGCGCCCGATGCGGTGACGTGGCAAGGACAGCGCAAGATGCGTGCCTCTTCGCCTCATGCAACACGAGGGTTTTGCGCCGAGTGCGGAACCCAGTTGAGTTTTGAAAGCAAACGCTGGCCGGGTGAAATCCACTTGTACGCCGTGAGCTTGGATGATGCGTCTCACTATACGCCCGAGCTTCATTGCTACGTGGCAGAACGGCTGGAGTGGTTGCATTTGTCCGATGATCTGCCCCGATACGATGGATCAGCAGATGGGGCAGACACAGCCAAAGAGGGCAAGCTATGAAAGCGGCGGTTCTTCATGCATTCAAAGGCGCGTTGAGCGTGGAAGAAATCGCTGATCCCGTCTGCGCGCGCGATGGGGCGATTGTGCAGATCGGGGCTTGCGGTGTGTGCCGCTCGGATCATCATGCATGGGCGGGGGTTGATCCTGATGTGCATCTGCCTTGGGTGATGGGCCATGAATTCGCAGGCCATGTGATCGAAACAGGGCCGGATTGCACCATTCCCATTGGCACGCGCGTCACCGCGCCCTTTATCCTTGGGTGTGGCACATGCACGGAGTGCAACAGCGGCAATGGCACGGCCTGCAATCATGCGGATGTGGCGGGCTTTACCGTGCAGGGGGCGTTTGCCGAATATATTGCAGTGCCCCATGCGGGATATAACCTTGTGCAATTGCCCGATGCGCTTGGCTATGATGTGGCCGCTGGCATGGGGTGCCGCGTCACTACTGCATACCGCGCGCTTAGTGATCGCTTGGACGTGCAGCGCGGAGAATGGGTTGCGGTGCATGGCTGCGGCGGCGTTGGGCTTTCTGCGATCCAGATTGTGCGCGCTCTGGGTGCGCGCGCCATCGCGGTTGATATCTCAGAAGCGGCGCTGGCGCAGGCCAAAGCGATGGGCGCAGAGCACTGTATCAACGCCGCGTATCACGATGTGCCAGAGGCGATCCACAGCATTACCGCAGGCGGCGCAGATTGCAGTATCGATGCGATGGGGCTGACGGAAACCTTTTTGAACAGCCTCAAAGGGCTGCGCAAACTTGGACGGCATGTGCAAGTCGGCATGCCTGTTGGCACACATGCAACGGTCCCCCTGCCCCTGCTTGATCTGATCTATGCGCGGCAATTGCAGCTTTGTGGCTCGCGCGGCATTGCGCCCTCTGGCTTTAGCGGGCTGCTTGCGTTGGTCGAGGCGGGCAAAGTCGATCTGTCTGCGCTGGTGACAGAGCGTATTGGGCTGTCGCAAGTTGGCGATGTGCTGCATCAAATGGACAGTTTCGCGCATTCTGGCGTGACAATCGTAGACAGGTTTGACGTATGAGCAACGCGACATTTCAAATGCCGGGTGCTTGGACGCCCGAGCAAAAACTCTTTCCGCATCAGGTTGGTTTTACCTCGCCACCCTTTGACTTTGATGC
>CAYQZI010000215.1:0-4585 GCA_964421835.1 uncultured Planktotalea sp. | reverse complement strand
CTGACCCATTGGTTGTTCGCGATTTAATTTTTTGCTTTGCGAGGAATGAATGGGCGGTCTAGGATAGAATTCAACTAAAAGTATATTGTTCTGCGCGTATAGAAACTAAAAGAATTTTCCCTATGCGTCATCAGGTGAACTTTTACATATAATCCATGTTATGTTGTCTTAGATACCTTCAGCTCGCCATATCCTTTTTGCTCCCTGCAAGAAGGGCCGCGAATTCTAGCTCGGCCATGGGGCGTTGTAGCACGTAACCTTGCAAAACATCGCAATCCAGCTTGCGGATTGCGGCCATATGCGTGCCGGTTTCCAAACCTTCAACGATGATCTCCGCCGCCTCTAAACGCGCGATCTTGGAGAGGTTTTGCAAAATACCCAATTGTTTCGCATGCACACCTAAAGACGAAACAAGGCTGCGATCTATCTTTACCGCGTCAGGTTGCAGCGCTTGCAACGCTTTAACAGAGGAATGACCCGTCCCAAAATCATCCAGCTCGATCCGTATGCCCATCTCGCGCAAAGCATCAAGGGTGTAGAGCAATGCATCGCTTGGACTGTCGTAGAACGTCGTTTCCAACAGCTCAAAGGTGAAACGATGATGCGCAAGCAACACATCGCGTGTTTGCCCAATCAGCGCTTCATCCTCCAGACGCGCGCGAGAAATGTTCACAGAGATGCGTGGATAGTCCAGCCCTAACGCGTGCCACTCCGTTTGCAAGGCCGCGACGCGTTCGAACACACATTGATCAATTGCGCCAAGTAAGCCCGCATCCACTGCATTGGGCAGAAATTGTGCGGGCGTGAGCAACCCGCGTTTGGGGCATTGCCACCGTACCAAGGCCTCTGCGCCGACAATTTCGAGTGTTGTGGCGTCATATTGTGGTTGTAAGAAACACACGATTTGATCCGCTTGCAGGGCTTCTTTCAGATCTTGTCGGGCGTTGGAGAAATGATGAAATTCAGCGCAAATTTTGTCATCATACGCGCGGTAACAAAAACGCCCTGCGCGCTTGGCTGCATAAAGCGCGGTGTCCGCTTCGATGAAGATCGCGGATTGCGACGTAGGAATACCAGTGCCAACGGCGTATCCAATGCTTGCCCCTACGGCGCAGTTCTGTCCTTCAAACCTTAAGGGCGCGCTGATTGCGGCAATCACACGTTCGCACAGACTGTCGAGGTTTTCCAAACTTGGGGCCGTTTCGAAGAACACTGCGAACTCGTCCCCGCCGACGCGAAAACACGCACCGGCCTTGCCGATAATATCGCATAAGATATCACTGACCTTAGACAAAACAAAATCCCCAGCCGAATGCCCCAGCGTGTCATTCACATCCTTGAAATGATCGAGATCGATGTGCATCGCGGCATATGGGCTGCCCTGCGACATGCGGTTGAACACAGTCGCTGTAAGCTTGTCCAAACCACGTCGATTTCCAAGTCCGGTAAGTTGATCGTGCAAAGCATCATACTCAAGCTGAGAGCGCGCGATTTCAAGTTCTTCGGTGCGGCGATAATCTTCAGTGATGTCGAAATTCACACCGATCAGTTTTGTCGGTGTGTTGGGCGCGGAAACCGTCCGCGCGAGGCTTCGAATGTGGCGAACCTTGCCGCTTGGGCGCACGATGCGGTAATCTCGTTTAAAATCCGTCCCAAGGCGTTGGCATTCATCTGAATAAGCGACAGTCGCATCGTAGTCGTCAGGGTGAATATGCGTTTCCCACAGGTTGTCAGACCTGACGTTCATGCCATCTTTTATTCCGTATATCTCCAGCATCCGATCGTCCCAATGGACTTGCCTTGTCTCTGGGTTAAACTCCCAAATCCCAATGCCAGACGCTTCGACAGCAAGCTTTAACTTGCCCGCAAGCTGCGAAATATCTTCTTGATTATGCATGGCTTCGGAAATGTCGGTATCGGTGCCAACAATCTGCAAGGGCCGACCCGACCCATCCGTTTTAACCACACTCGCGCGGCACAAGATCCAGACCCAATGTCCTGCTTCATGTTTGTGGCGATACTGCACGACAATGTTCTTTGCCGCCCCCTGCTTTTGACCATAAAGCGCATCCTTCAAACGGGCGCGATCCTCCGGGTGCACGTCCTCCAACCAAGTCTCCTGACCCATATCAATCTGGTGATCATCGCTCCACCCGCGAATTTTGCGCCACGGTTTAGAGGCCACAAACGTCTCGTGTTCCAGATCAAAATCCCACACCCCTTGCATAAGATCCTCCATAAGATCGCGCAGCGATGGCGCTTTGACGGAGCATTTTCGCGACAACTGACAAAGCAGCCCTGCAAAAGCATCGCCCCGTTTCAATCTTGTGAGTTCCGCCCTATGCGTGGCGCGCGCGGCGCCGGGCATTTGCCAATCCCATCGAAGGGTATCCAGGCGCTTTTCAAAAAGGTTCCGCGTCATATGCGCAGCTTTCGCTTGCTCAAAAGACAAAAGCGTCGAGAAAAATGTATCGCGTTCGATCGCAGGTTCCGCTTGCCCGCGCAGCAGCCTAAACGCACTGTTTTCAAAGATGATACAGCCCGCCTCATCCAATAACGCCGCAGGGTCAGCTAGGTTCTTTATGATCAAATGCAACGATAGAAAGTCGATGCTCTGATCTTTGCAAATTTTGTCAACCATGGACCTTAATTCTCACTGACGCGCCATAGCCTTGATCTAAGTGAGGGCTGTTAACAAAGGCTGAGTTTGACACGCACGCGGTGCATTTTGAGGCAACTTAGTGTCGAGAATTCAATTGAAGTTCGAGGCAATTTTTCATTGAAGACGTTACATTGCACAGCCAAACACCCAGCCTAAATCCAAATGTCCGATGCCAGTGAGACTGGCTCGAATTCATCGTGTCTTTCACGCCTGAAGGCTTGCCAGATGCGCACGCATAAGGCACTCTTGACTCGAAAAAACAATTCTAAGGACACATCAGGATCTGTCATGAACCTCCTTCCAAAAATCATTCTCGGTTTGTCGATAGTGCTACCAAGCGCAATCAGCGCTCAGGAACATTGTGCAAAGGGCGATTATGACATCATCACCCAAATCAATGGCCAAGTACCCCCGGGGCGTGTCGCATCTCTGGTGAACACCACCACAATGATTGACACAGTCATGATCGACGGGCACCAGTTGATTGTTGCCAAGGGCACACGTTTGGCTGGCACGCGCGTTGGCATTCATATCCACAAGTTTGGCGGCCATACCTGTGTGATGTCTGGCGTGATCACCGGGTTTGTTGAGGGGCGCGACCCCAAGCTCTTTCCCAAAGACACCTGCTACTACATGCCTCCGAACACCTATATGGCAGCGGCAAATCTTGGCACCGAGGATGCTGTCTTGATCGACACTTTCATCGTGCCACCGGGCGAGGATTTCATCACTATTGTGGAAACTTGCGAGCTGGATAACTAGCCCTGGCAGCGAGCCGCATAGCTACTTAGGCGCGGCATTGGCGCAAAGCACGTCGCGTGTGGCGGCGGCAGTGCTTGTCAGAACGTATCGCTCTGTTTCGCCCGCAAAAGCCCCTGTCTCAAAGCGTTCCGCTTGCGCACGCACTTGATCAAGCAAAGCCGTTGACGCGGTGCCAGACGCAAGCAAATCCGCTATGAGCCCGGTTACATAGGGCGCAGCCATAGAGGTGCCGGACATCTCTTGAACACCGCAAACATCGCGGATTGACGCGCTCAAGATCGCTTCTCCGGGCGCGTAAATATCCACCCCCTCGCCCGCATTGGAAAAGTCAGACAAAACGCCCGCCTCAGCCGACCCAACCGTGATAGCGCGCGCAACGCGAGCAGGTGTGAAATCGCTCGCATCTGCGGCCGCATTCCCCGCCGCCACCACGACAATTGCACCGCTGTCGATCAAAGCCGTGACAGCCAAATCAAGCGGGCTTGGCTCTTGTGTCACCATCCGTGTCAAGCTCATGTTGACCAGCTTATGCGCGCCGCTTTGCGCCATCACCCAGTCGATCCCAGCAATCACTGTTGCGACATCGCCAGTGCCAAAGCGATCAATCACTTTCACAGAGGTCAACTGCGCCGCATTGCTCACCCCAAGTCGGTGCCCCGCGATGCGCGCTGCAACATGCGTGCCATGCCCTGCGCAATCCTCGCCTGCGATCCCATTATCGAAAAAGCTAAACCCGACATCGCGCACGCGCCCTTGCAAATCATTATGCGCGCGTCGAATGCCCGTATCGAAAAGATAGACATCAATCGGCGCGATATGCGACGCGGCAGGCAAGGCTTTTGCAGGCAGCAAACCACGCGGCATCGCGTGTTTGCCCCTAACTCCCGTCGAAAACACACGTCCATTCTGCGCTACGCCCAGCACATCCTCGCGCGCGATCAATCTGCTGCGATCCGCCTCGCTCAAGCGCGCGGCAAAGCCGCTCAGCGCTTGGTCATAAACATGCAGCACGTCGCGCTCTGCAATCGCAAAATCGCTGGCAATCTGCGCGGCAGATCTCGCTTGATCGCCGCTGCCTTCCAGCAAAATAATAAACTCATTCGGAACCACAGAGCGCAACAGAGCCTCTGGAATAATCAAAGGCCCACCGCCAAAACCCAG
>CAYQZI010000214.1:0-4586 GCA_964421835.1 uncultured Planktotalea sp. | reverse complement strand
GCTTTGAAATGGCTTGCCGCCATCAATCCTGTCACGAGCAAGAAGGCCGTCCATTGCGGCATCGCAAAAAGGGTGCTGAACATAGATAAGTTGAGCCAGATAAAGATCGCGGCGAAGCCCGCCTGAAGTGCAGCCACGAAGATAAGGAGCGGCGTGTTCGAGACCTTTGCGAGATAGATCATCGCGAGTGTGCTGAGCGCGAGGATCCATGTGACCATATGCCAAACCACCAATGCGACGCCGCGAACGACGGGGTGAATCGCCTCCGCCTCTAGAATGGGCGTCATGATATCGGTTGTCCCAGCAAAAAGGTGAACTCCGGTAGTTAAACCCATCACCACAGCAGCGATCCACATCAAGTAGTTCATTTCAAATCCTCCATACGTTTGCGTATAGTAAGAAGGCTTGAATGAGTCAATACGACAGCGTATGTTTTGAGGATGAGTAAACTTTCGCAAATCGACTGGATCGCCGCTGGCTTTCGCGCATTGAGCACAGAGGGGCCACAAGCGCTTAAGGCAGAGCCGCTGGCGCGCACATTGAAGACAACCAAAGGGTCCTTCTATTGGCACTTCAAAGATGTGCCTGCGTTTCAAGCCGCAATGCTGTGCCATTGGCAGGATCAAGCCACGCAAGCGATCATTACCTTGGTGGATGAATTGCCCTCGCCGGTGCTGAAACTGCGTGCCTTGTCCCAAGCGGCCACAGCAGAGCGCGGCGAATACGGCGGCATTGGTGCAGAGCCTGCAATCAGAGCTTGGGCCAAAAGCGATGCATCCGTTGCCGCAGCGTTGCGCGACGTTGACGAGGCGCGCTTGAAATATGTGCAAGGGATCTTTGGCGACATGGGGCTGACAAACCCTGATCTTCCAAAACTGTTCTACGCAAGCTTGATCGGATTGCAGGAACTCGCACAGAACGACGATACCGCAAGCGGTGCGCCGCTCTCGACGTTGGCAGATTTGATGATCGCGCTGTCCGAAACAGACTAACCTTGCGGCTCACCCCATTTGGCCTTGAGCTGCGCAATGATTTGATCGCGTGACTGCCGATATGCGACCAATTTTGCTTCGCGCGAGTCGCCAATGGCTGTTGGGTCATCGATTGGCCATTGATCGACCTCAAGATGGAACACGCGCGTCAGTTCCAAAGCGCGCTGCTTGCTTGCTGGGGACAAGGCAACGACCAAATCGAACGAGCTTAGATCATCGCCATATTGCTCCATCTCATCGAAAGAGCGAGAGCGATGGCGTTGAAGCTCGACACCCATTTCGGCGCAAACTGCGATAGAAAATCCGTCGATCTCAAGATCATTGAACACCCCAACGGATTGCACATAAGTCTCTAGACCATAGAATTTTTTCATGATCGCTTCGGCCATGGGCGAGCGCACAGCATTGTGGTCGCAACAAAACAGAACGGACTGAGGAAGCTCTCGCGCCATTCTATCCGCCAAAATGCAAAACGCAGATCAACGTGAACAAACGACGCGCAGTGTCGATGTCGATCTCTGCTTTGCCCTCAAGGCGTTCTTGCAAAATGCGGCTGCCTTCCATGTGGATGCCGCGCCGCGCCATATCAATCGTTTCAATCTGGCTCGGCGGCAGGTTCTTCACTGCGGTAAAGTAGCTTTCGCAAATCTGGAAATAGTCCTTCACCACTTGGCGAAACGGGCCAAGGGAGAGGTGGAATTCCGCCGCGACTTCCTTCGCCTCCGTTTTGATGTCAAAAACCAAACGCTTTTCGCGAATAGCGAGCGTCAGATCATAAGGGCCTTCGGGTGTATCGCGATCTTCGCGCTTAGGAAGGACAAAGGAATTGTCTTCCAGCAGATCAAACACAGCGACTTTGCGCTCTTGCTCGATCTCCGGCGTCGGCGCGGGAAGGTTGCGATCATCAATTTCGATGTGGGCGATGCGGGACATGATTACTCGTTCAATTTTTTCAAGCGCGCGGTCACTGACAGGCCGTGTGCCTCAAGACTTTCGGACGTTGCAAGCACTTCAGCAGAAGGGCCAATCGAACGCAAGGCGTCTGGCGTCATTTGGGCGAGTGTCGTGCGTTTGATGAAATCCATGACGGACAGACCTGAAGAAAAGCGTGCAGAGCGCGCTGTTGGCAGCACGTGGTTCGGTCCACCAATGTAGTCACCGATGGCTTCGGGCGTCCATTGACCAAGGAAGATCGCCCCCGCGTGGATGCATTTCTCGCTCAGCGCGTCAGGATCGGCGACGCAAAGCTCAAGGTGCTCTGGCGCAATGCGATTAGAGAGCGCGGCAGCTTCATCCAAGTTTTTCACAGTGATAACAGCGCCGTAGTCGCGCCAACTTGCACCAGCAATTTCGCGACGCTCAAGCGTTTCGAGACGTTTTTCAACCGCATCAGCTACGGCTTGGCCGAAACCAGCATCGTCGGTGATGAGCAAGGATTGCGCGCTTTCGTCATGTTCCGCTTGGCTAAGCAGATCGAGGGCGATCCAATTAGGGTCGTTTTCTTTGTCAGCTATCACAAGGATCTCCGATGGACCTGCGATCATATCAATGCCAACTTTGCCGAACACACGACGCTTGGCAGCAGCGACAAAGGCGTTGCCGGGGCCTGTGATTTTATCAACCGCTTGGATCGTTTCGGTGCCATAGGCGAGTGCCGCAATCGCCTGCGCGCCGCCGATGCGGTAGATTTCATCGACCCCCGCAATACGCGCAGCCAAGAGCACCGCAGGATTGGCGATGCCGTCTGGCGTGGGCACAACAATGGCGAGACGCTGAACACCCGCAACTTTCGCGGGGATCGCATTCATCAACACCGAAGACGGATAAGAGGCGAGACCGCCAGGTACATAAAGGCCAGCCGCGGACACAGCGCTCCAACGCCAACCAAGTGTGGCACCTGCATCATCCGTCCAGCGCGCATCTTCGGGCATTTGTCGCTCGTGATACGCACGAATGCGCGTGGCAGCGAGTTCTAGCGCAGCACGCTCTGGCTCAGGAACAGAGGCGCAGGCGGCGTCAATCTCTTCGGGCGAAAACGCGAGTGTTTCGGGTGTCAGCTCTAAGCGGTCAAACTTATGCGTCAGTTCAATCACCGCCGCATCGCCGCGCGCGCGCACATCTGCGATGATATCCGCGACAACCGCATCCACATCAGGGCTATCTTCACGCTTGGCGTTCAGGACATCCGTGAAACGGCTCTCGAAATCGGCATCTGTGGTGCTTAAAAACTGCGGCATGCGCGTCCCCTTTGGTTGGGGCATGACTTAGCGCGCGAACCAAAGGGTCTCAAGGGCGCTTACGCGCGACGCGGCATCGCATAAAGTGCAAGGCCAACACAAAGCAATGTCACGCCAGCAGCAATCATGCGCAGAATATTCCAAAACTGCCAACGCGGTGAATATTCGGCCCAAACCGCTGCGGCCTGCTCTGCTATCAACGGCGCACTATATTGCTCAAGCGCGATGTTCATCGGAACATTGACACTGGCCGTCGGGATAAATGCGCCGCCAATATAGATCAGCGCGCCTGCACCAAGAAACATCGCAACCTTGCGCTGGCGCGCGAGCAGGGCAACGCCACATGTGGCCAGCAAAACAACAGGTGTCCCAAAGAACGCAGGGAAAAACACGCCATTGCGCACGGAAATATTCATCGCATTCATCGCCGCAATTGCCACATTGGGGTCAAGCGTATCCAAGCCCCACATGGTTGAGCAAACCCAAGCGTAGAAAAAGCCAAAGATTGCCCCCGAAAGCAAAAGCGAGAGGAAAACCATAGGTGTGAGAGCGCGTTGCATTGATCTGTGTCCCTGAATTTTATTCTTTGTGCAGGGTGGTACGCGAGGGATGCTTGGTTCCGTCGCGCTGCGCTGCATTTAGTCAAGCATAAGGACCATCAAGTGATCATCGCGCGGCGCGCCATCGATTATGACAGAGCGAGGGCGGGTGCCGAAAACCTTAAAACCAAAGCCTTCGTACAGCATGTGGGCAGCGGAATTTTCTACGTCCACCGTAAGTTCGACTCGCTTCAACCCGATGCTACGCGTGTGCTCCAGCATGGCACCAAGCAAAGCCCGCGCGATGCCTTGTCGCTGAGCAGCTTGGGTCACATAGAACGGGCCAATATCCGCCGTATGAGCCAGCCGCACAACGCCGCCCAATCGCATAGTGGCAATCGCGACGAGCGCCTGATAACGGTAAACACCCCAATGCACGCCTGTCTCTATCGCCGCTTCGATGCGATCAAGCGTGACGGCCTGCGCTTCGACCTCGGTCAGCAAAAATGCGTTTGGACACCTGAGCAGCCCTTCGAGTCAGAGTGCTTTGAACTGCGCAGCCTCGCCCTTGCGAAGCGCGCGTGCGATCATCCCTCGTGGCTCGGCATTTTCTTGGAGGGCGCAACGTAAGGGCGCGTGACGTCCTTGAGCGAGACATCCAGCGCTTCCACTTCCAAGCGGATTGCGCCATCGCCAGCAAGCGTAAAGGTTAGATGACCCGAAGGTGCATCGCTTTCCTCAAACTCTATGCTGAGCAAAGAGAGGATCATGTCCTTGTCCGCACGATCAATGCCTTGGCTGGACACTTTGTTCACTTC
>CAYQZI010000213.1:0-4655 GCA_964421835.1 uncultured Planktotalea sp. | reverse complement strand
CAGCGTTTCCCGCGTGGGGAATGACCTCAGCTTCATCTTGCCAATAAACTCAATAAATAAGCCGGAGGCTTAAATGCCCTATCCAACCCAACCCACTGCCAGTCATTTCATCAACGGCGCATATGTCGAGGACACCGCAGGCGCGGAGATTCCTGTTATCTATCCAGCAACAGGGACGCAAATCGCAACGGTGCATGAGGCAACACCAGCAATCATCGAGCAGGCGATCGCATCAGCGAAAGCCGCGCAAAAAGCATGGGCGGCGATAAGTGGTACTGAACGTGGCCGCATTTTGCGTCGCGCAGCGGATATGATCCGCGAGCGCAATCATGATCTCTCGGTTTTGGAAAGCTATGACACTGGCAAACCCATGTCTGAGACGCTCTATGTGGATGCAACGTCAGGGGCAGATGCGCTTGAGTATTTTGGTGGTCTCGCGGGGTCGCTGACAGGTGAGCATATCCAGCTTGGCGAAGATTGGGTCTACACGCGTCGCGAGGCTTTAGGGCTCTGTGTCGGCATTGGCGCGTGGAATTACCCAACCCAGATCGCGTGCTGGAAGGGCGCGCCCGCTTTAGCCTGCGGCAATGCGATGATCTTTAAGCCGTCGGAGACAACACCGCTTTGCGCATTAAAAGTCGCGGAAATCCTGTATGAGGCGGGCCTGCCCGCCGGGCTCTATAATGTGATCCAAGGCACAGGAGCGGTCGGCGCGCCCTTGGTCACGGATCCGCGCGTCGACAAGGTTTCGCTTACTGGGTCTGTGCCAACGGGGCGCAAAGTCTATGCCGCCGCCGCGGAAGGGATCAAACACGTTACGATGGAGCTGGGTGGTAAGTCACCCTTGATCATCTTCGATGATGCAAGTCTTGAAGATGCCGTTGGCGGCGCGATTTTGGCGAACTTCTATAGCTCAGGTCAGGTCTGTTCCAATGGGACACGTGTGTTCGTCCAAAAAGGGATTAAAGACGCGTTTCTGAAGCGTCTGGCAGAGCGTTTGGCGGAAGCCAAGATCGGGGATCCGATGGATGAAGCGACGAACTTTGGACCGATGGTCTCTGAGCGTCAGATGAATATTGTCCAAAGTTATATCGCCAAAGGTGAAGAAGAGGGTTCACGCCTTGTTTGTGGCGGCAAAAGGATTGAGCGCGAGGGGTTCTATCTTGAACCAACGGTCTTTGCCGATGTGACGGATGACATGACCATTGCGCGCGAAGAAATATTTGGGCCGGTTATGGCTGTGCTTGATTTCGACACCGAAGACGAAGCGATCAAGCGCGCAAATGAAACTGAATTTGGCCTTTCTGCAGGTGTGTTTACGACGGATCTTGCACGCGGGCACCGCGTGATTGCGCAGATGGAGGCGGGGTCTTGTTTCATTAATTCCTACAATGATGCGCCTGTGGAAGCGCCTTTTGGCGGCGCGAAAAACTCTGGTGTCGGGCGTGAGAATTCAAAAGCCGCAATTGAGCACTATAGCCAGATGAAATCTGTCTATGTCCGCATGGGAGCCGTTGATGCACCATTCTAAGGGGGCAAAAAAGTCTTTTGTGAAAGACTTTGGCAAATCTCTTTATCAAGAGATTTGGAGCGCGTGATGCAAGCAGACTACGTCATTATCGGTGCAGGCTCAGCAGGATGCGCGATGGCCTATCGTTTCGCACAAGCGGGACGCTCGGTGATTGTGATCGAGTTCGGCGGCACGGATGCAGGTCCCTTCATTCAAATGCCTGCAGCACTCAGTTACCCGATGAACATGTCGCGCTATGATTGGGGGTACACGTCGGAGCCTGAGCCACATTTGAACAATCGGCGTCTTGCCTGTCCGCGTGGCAAGGTCATTGGAGGATCGTCCTCCATCAACGGGATGGTTTATGTGCGCGGTCATGCGAAGGACTTTGATCATTGGGCTGAAAGCGGCGCAGATGGTTGGTCCTACGCGGATGTGCTGCCCTATTACAAACGCATGGAAAATTGGGACAGTGCCGGGCACGGTGGCGATGCGTCCTGGCGCGGCACGAAGGGGCCATTACACATTACACGCGGTCCACGAAGCAATCCGTTGTTCAAAGCTTTTGTGAAGGCAGGCAAGCAAGCTGGTTATGAAACCACTGATGACTACAACGGGGTGCAACAAGAGGGCTTTGGCCCGATGGAGCAAACCATCTATGAAGGGCGACGCTGGTCCGCGGCGAACGCTTATTTGCGGCCAGCCATAAAGACTGGAAACTGCACGGTTGTGAGCGCCCTTGCAGAGAAGATTGTCATAAAAGACGGACGCGCAACCGGCGTGCAGATCAAGGGCGGTAAGGTCATCGACGCCACGCGCGAAGTCATTGTGGCGGCAAGTTCGATCAATTCGCCTAAGCTTTTGATGCTCTCTGGCATTGGTCCCGCACAGCATCTCGCGGAACATGGGATCGAGTTGATCGCAGATCGCGCAGGCGTAGGGCAGAACCTTCAAGATCACTTAGAACTCTACATCCAAATGGCGGCATCAAAACCCATAACGCTTTATAAACATTGGAACATCCTCTCCAAAGCTCTGATCGGTGCGCAGTGGCTCTTCACCAAGACGGGGCTGGGCGCGTCCAATCAGTTTGAAAGCGCGGCCTTTGTGCGCTCCAAGGCGGGCGTTGAGTATCCTGATATTCAGTATCATTTTTTGCCGATTGCTGTGCGCTATGATGGTCAGGCCTCTGCGGAAGGGCATGGGTTTCAAGCACATGTTGGCCCCATGCGCAGCCCTTCACGCGGAGCAGTGACCCTACGCAGCAAGAATCCGGCGGATGCGCCAAAGATCACGTTCAATTACATGAGCACGCCTCAGGATTGGGAAGATTTCAGGACCTGTATCCGCCTAACCCGCGAGGTTTTCGCGCAAGATGCGTTTAAGCCGTTTGTGAAACACGAGATCCAACCGGGCGCAGATGTGCAAAGCGACGCCGAGCTTGACGCCTTTATCGCGCAGCACGCTGAAAGCGCGTATCACCCTTGCGGGACTTGTAAGATGGGGGCGGCAAATGATCCGATGGCGGTGGTTGATCCCGAATGCCGGGTGATCGGAGTCGATGGTCTTCGTGTCGCGGACAGCTCGATTTTTCCACGTATCACAAATGGTAATCTAAACGGGCCATCGATCATGGTGGGAGAAAAGGCGTCAGATCATATTTTGGGCAGTGATATGCTGGCCAAGAGCAATGATGCGCCGTGGATTCATCCAGCGTGGCAGACGGCACAGCGCTGAAGGCATTTGCGACGGTTTGGCGAAAGGCTTTATGCGAGGGGCCAGCCCCTCGCGCTCCCCGGGATATTTTTGGCCTTATGTATCAAACGCACCAAGGTGTGAGCGATGATTAAGACTGCTGCGCTTGCCGTGCTACTCAATATCACCGCAATCTTTGACGATCTTAATGCCACCAAAGGTGTCGAGGTTTTGTTGGGTGAGGCCATGTTCTCCACCGCTGTCATCCAGAGACCCCACCTTGTACCCTGCCCATGTTGTGAAGGTCTTGTTCGCACCCGAAAAACTGTCTTCGTAGGTCAAGAAAATTACCAAGGCAGGGTAGGCTTCATGTCGTTGAGATTCGCCTTCATCGAGCACTTTAAGGAACATAAAATTGGTTCCCCCCTCAACGACTTGTGTTTCGTTCGGGGCAAGGGTGCTGATTCCACCGATAGGAGACCACCCTCCTTGCTTGGCTTGGGCTACGGTTTCAAAGATGTTTTTTTGCCTGTTGGGAATTTCTTCATTTGGCACAAAGTAACGGACTGCATCAATGGCGAGTGCGCGAATATTTCTAGCAGGTCTCGGACCAAGATTGCTAATCATAAACTTAAATCGCAGGCAGCGGGTACCCGGCCCTTGTTCCGCGAGGAAATCGCCCTCGTTAGTCACCTTAACATCGGAAATTTTGATCCAAGGCCGTTGCTCGTCGCGCATGATCTGGTTGGCTTCAAGGGCAGCATTGGACGCCTTAACAGCCGCGCTGTTGGTTTTGTTGGCGGACCTCAAAGTAAAAATCAAAACGATAGTCGCGCAGATAGTAAAGAATGCCATGACCCATTGTGCAAGCGTATCGCTAGGGCTAACAAACGTCCCAATCAGGCCGTCCCAAAACGCTCCTATCTGGCTATTTTCAGCGTTTTGTTCTGCTTCGGCATTGGCGGTTATTATGTTATTCGCGCGGTAGTCGAGCCAAAGGAATAGGTTAAGAGCGATCCCGCCACCGACCACTAGGCCAAGTGCAAACGCTCCGTTTTTGTAAGGATTGGGCATCTTCTACAACCTGATCTCGCGCTCATCTATGGCCTCAAAACACTGAACCATAAATGATGCGGAGAACCCGCCGCGACTGATCTTGTTCGCAACACCTTGCTCGCCGATCTCTGTACCCATTTCTGTCAGCTTTGCCGCTAAATCGCGGTATCCAATGCCTTTCCTTTTCAATTCCGCCTTTAGAATGTTCTTGGCTTTCACTGCCCATTCGCTCTGATTCTCGACTTTTGCCATTGTGTTCTCCAAAAATATAACCGAAAGTGGTTATATAGATATTGAAAGTGTGTATTTATATCGCTATATACGGACAGGAACATAATCGAAAGCGATTATCAATGGCACAGCACTTTCTTCTTTCAGCGGCATCACGCACACT
>CAYQZI010000212.1:0-4701 GCA_964421835.1 uncultured Planktotalea sp. | reverse complement strand
GTCAGGCCATAGGGCGTGTCATTGGCGATTGCGACGGCTTCTTCTTCGGTGTCGAAAGGGATCATCGCGAGAACTGGGCCGAAGATTTCTTCCTGCGCGATGCGCATGTCGTTGGTGACGTCTTTGAACACGGTTGGTTTCACGTAGTAGCCACGGTTCAACCCATCTGGGCGACCAAGACCACCTGCAACAAGGTCTGCTTCGCCCATGCCGACTTCGATAAGACCTTGGATTTTGTCGAACTGTGCTTTGGACACGACCGGACCGATGTGTTTGCCTTCTTCGGACGCTGGGCCAACATGAGTGTTGTTTGCTGCTTCTGTTACCACTTCGACCGCGCGGTCATAGACGGAGCGCTCAACAAGCATGCGTGTCGGTGCGTTACAAGATTGACCAGAGTTGCGGAAGCAACGATCCGCGCCGTATTTCATCGCACGCTCGCCCGCGTCAGCAAAGATGATATTCGCGCCTTTGCCACCTAGCTCTAGCGAGACACGCTTAAGGCTGTCCGCCGCCGCTTTGGAAATCAGAATGCCTGCGCGCGAGGAACCTGTGAAGCTGACCATGTCCACATCAGGGTGCACGGAAAGCTGGGAGCCAACGCCAACACCGTCACCATTGAGCATGTTGAACACGCCTGCTGGGAAGCCTGCTTCATGCATGAACTCTGCGAACAAGAGACCGGAAAGTGGCGCGATCTCAGAAGGTTTCAGAACCACGGTGCAGCCTGTCGCGATTGCTGGAACCGCTTTCAGAACGATTTGGTTCATTGGCCAGTTCCAAGGGGTGATGCAGGCGACAACACCGATTGGCTCTTTGAGCGTCATCTCGGTCTTGGTGTATTCGCTATCAAATTCGAAATCGCGGAAAGCTTTGATGAAGCCATCAAGATGCCAGCTCCCTGCGCCCACTTGTTGCGCGCGCGCCAGATCCTGCGGTGCACCCATTTCCATCGACATAGCTTGGGCCATTTCTTCCGCGCGAGAATTGTAAATTTCAAGCAGCTTTTCCAAAAGCGCGAGGCGCTCTTCTTTGGAGGTCTGGGACCAGTTTTCAAATGCGTCTTTCGCAGCCGCGACTGCCGCGTCGGTGTCGGCTTGCCCACCTAGGGAAATGACGGCGCATTTCTCTTCGTTGGAGGGGTTGATGACATCGAAGTCGTTTGCAACCGCTGGGTTGACCCATGCGCCATTGATGTAAAACTGACGGTGTTCTTGCATTGGAAAGCTCCCATTGAATTCCATGGATGCGGGGTCATGCCCTACAAATTAGCGGCACTCTGTCACTGCGCGCGCTTTCGCGCAAGGGAGGGGATGTAAGCAGGCGCAGGCGTGGTTAAGTTACGTTCAGTCAGAGTCAAAGAGCGACATGAAAGGTTAAACAGATGAGTCTTCGAATTAATGAAGTCGTGCCGAATTTCACGGCTGAGACGGATCAAGGCACGATTGAGTTCCATGATTGGATCGGTGAGAGCTGGGCAATTTTGTTTTCGCACCCCAAAGATTTCACACCTGTCTGCACGACAGAGTTTGGCGCGGTTGCGCAGCTGTCAAGCGAATGGGACGCCCGCGGCACAAAGGTGATTGGCGTTTCCGTTGATGGTGTTTCGGATCACAAAAAGTGGAAAGGCGACATTGAAAGCGTGGCGGGCACAAGCGCTGGCTTTCCGATTATCGCAGATGAAGATCTCGCAGTATCCAAGGCGTTCGATATGTTGCCTGCGGAAGCTTATTTGCCCGATGGGCGCACTCCAGCGGATAGTGCAACTGTGCGCTCTGTGTTTATCATTGGGCCGGATAAGCAGCTTAAGCTGTCGATGACCTATCCAATGACCGTAGGTCGCAATTTCGCAGAAATCTTGCGTGCATTGGACGCTTTGCAGACATCTGCGAAGCACACTGTCGCGACGCCTGCGAATTGGGAATTGGGGCAGGATGTGATTATTCCGGCGACAGTTTCTAATGAGGATGCAGCTGCGAAATTTGGTGAATTTGAAACAGTCCTGCCGTATTTGCGCAAAGCGCAAGTGCCGAGCTAACAATTGATAAGGGCTCCGCAAAATGACGGAGCCCTAATAAGACGCGTGCTTAGAAACGATAGCTCGCTGTGATCGCAATGTAGGGGTAAACGCCAAACTGCGAGAGTTCGTCGTTGATGCTTTGGATCTCGCTCGCGATGTCGGCGGCTGACGCTGCAGGAGCAGTCAAGCCAACGTTCAAACCGCCCATCGCGATCGCGCCGATTTCACCGCTCAAAGTGAACGCACGGCCAATGTCCCAATCATAACCAACTGTGAGCATTGGCGAAACTTTGCGTTTGAATTCAGCCGTCGCGTTTGCCGTTTCACCGCTTGAAAAAGTGGTGCCACCAATGGTGATTTGGTTGGTAGCGCTTGCTGTTGTGGAGCCAGAAAAGCTCGTGTTCGAAATAAACGCACCACCAGAAACGCGGAAGCCAGAGCTACCTGTGTAATAGTCACCAAGCAGGGCAAAGCCGCCGATTTGACCATTGGTGTTATAGGTCACGCCGTCGATTGTTTGCGTGCCACCGCCGCCAAGCGTGTTCGTGTTTAGGCCGCCGGATAGTACGCCGCGCACTCCCCAGTTTTGGTTAATGCGGAACGCGCCTTCTAGATTGCCGCCAAGGGTCGAAACGCCAAGGCCAAATCGCAATCCAGAGTCCTGCGCTAATGCGCCGTTTGCAAGAAACGCAAATGCGAATGCTGTTAGTAAAATTGATTTCACTTTTTATCTCCTACTCAATCAGATGGGCTAATTATTCTTGGGTATTCCGTAAGGTCAACGATAAGTTGCAAAATCATTTAAAGCTTTTCGGCAAGATACATTTCTGCAAATGAAATCACCCCCGCCACTCAATTATAAGTGACGAGGGCTTTACGGTACAATCCGTGAGTGAAGGCACCGGTATACAAGTTGTTTGCCTTGTTAAAGGTCACAAAAAACGGGGAAAAAGTTCTTCTTTTGCCCCGCTTGTTTTATTCTGCGTTGAGCACACCAGAGCGAAACAAAACGCCCGCAGCGACAGCGCCAATGATTGGCGCGACGATGAACAACCAGAGTTGCGCAATCGCTGTGCCACCTACGAAAAGTGCAGGCCCGATGGAGCGCGCAGGGTTCACAGAAACGCCAGTCACGTTGATGCCGACCAAGTGGATCACCACCAGTGCGAGACCAATCGCGAGACCCGCCATCGCGGAAGGTGCACCTGCGCCCGTCGCACCAAGAATGACAACGAGGAACAAGAATGTTGCAACAGCTTCAAAGACAAAAGCGGCGGCCATTGTGTATTCGCCCAAGTATCCTGCGCCCCAACCGTTCTGGCCAAGGCCATTCGCGGCCACTGTGTAATCCGCTTTGCCAGACGCGATGATCATCAAGACAAGCGCACCTGCGATACCGCCTGCGACCTGCGCGATCATGTATGGAATGGCTTCACCAACGCTCATGCGGCCAGAAGCTACAACGCCAAGTGTTACGGCTGGGTTAATGTGACAGCCCGAAACAGAGCCGATGCCATAAGCCATCCCAATCAGCGCAAGACCAAATGCGAAGCTGATGCCAGTAAGGCCGATGTCGCCGCCTGCGATAACGGCTGCGCCGCACCCGAATAGCACAAGTGTGAATGTGCCGATGAATTCTGCGAGAGGTTTTCTCATGTCGTGTCCCTTCATTATTTTGTGAAGGAACAGTTAAAGACGAAATCAACGTGTCGAACGGGGAATAACTGCAACAAAAAAGCCCCAGCGTTTCCACAGGGGCCTTTTCAATTCAATTTTGAGACAGATCAGTCGTCAGACTTTTCTTTCGCTTCTGGCTTCACTTCCTCACCTGTCGTTTGGTCAACGACTTTCATGGACAGGCGCACCTTGCCACGATCATCAAAGCCCAAAAGCTTGACCTTAACGTCCTGACCTTCTTTGAGAACGTCGGATGGGTGGTTCAAGCGACGGTTCTCAATTTGAGACACGTGTACCAGACCATCGCGCTTGCCGAAGAAGTTCACGAAGGCCCCGAAATCAACGATCTTCACAACTTTACCGTCGTAAACCATGCCCTCTTCAGGCTCGGCCACGATGGAATAGATCATGTCGTAGGCTTTCTTGATGGACTCACCGTTCGGAGACGCGATCTTGATGATGCCCTCGTCATTGATGTCCACTTTCGCGCCAGACACTTCAACGATCTCGCGGATAACTTTACCGCCAGAGCCGATGACTTCACGGATCTTGTCTGTTGGAACCTGCATTGTCTCGATGCGTGGAGCGTGCACAGAGAATTCCTGCGCGCCAGAGATGGCTTTGCCCATTTCACCGAGGATATGCATACGCCCGTCTTTGGCCTGATCCAGAGCTTTTTCCATGATGTCAGGCGTGATGCCTGCAATCTTGATGTCCATCTGAAGCGACGTGATGCCGTTTTCAGTACCAGCCACTTTGAAGTCCATGTCGCCGAGGTGATCTTCGTCACCAAGGATGTCGGACAAGATCGCGTAGGACCCATCGTCTTCCATGATAAGACCCATCGCAACACCAGCAACCGCAGACTTCAGCGGAACACCCGCATCCATCATCGACAGCGAGCCACCACAAACGGACGCCATAGAGGACGAGCCGTTGGATTCAGTGATCTCGGACACAACGCGAACGGTGTATGGGAAATCAGTTGCCGCTGGCAGAACCGC
>CAYQZI010000211.1:0-4726 GCA_964421835.1 uncultured Planktotalea sp. | reverse complement strand
TGAAGGATAGCCAGATCGGCACCTATGGGATGCTCGCGTTGAGTGTCACATTAGCGCTGAGATTTGGGGCCATTCTAGAGCTTCTGCGCTGGGATAATTGGATGCTCGCGCTGATCGCAATTCACATCGCTTCGCGCGCTGTGATGCCAGTTCTGATGCATATCCTGCCCCAAGCGCGCGACACAGGACTTTCGCATTCGGTCGGATCTGTAAGCGCGCGCGCGGCGCAGATCGCAGCAAGCCTTGGCGCACTCGCGCTTGTCATAGGGTTTGGGGTATATGGCTCGGTCTTGGTCTGCGTCGCGGGGCTGGCGACCTTCGGGTGTCTCAAGCTTGCGCGTGCAAAAATCGGTGGGCAAACAGGCGACGTCTGTGGCGCAAGTCAGCAAGTCACTGAAGTTGCCTTGCTTCTCGCTGTGTTGGCAGGATGAAATAGAAAAGCCGCGCCTCCTCCCAAAAGCGCGGCTTTCCCTGTTCCTGAGAGGTCGGCTTAAGCAGCGGCAACAACTCGGGACATCAAAACGTCAGTAATCTGACGCGCGGCGGCGTCTTCATCGCCCCCTTGTACAGCACCAATTTCACGCGTCAAACGCTCAAGCGCCGCTTCATAGAGCTGACGCTCTGAATAGCTTTGCTCGCGCTGATCATCCGTGCGGTGCAAATCACGCACAACTTCGGCAATCGCAATCAGATCGCCAGAGTTGATCTTTTGCTCATATTCTTGTGCACGACGCGACCACATCGCGCGTTTTACCTTTGCTTTGCCTTTGAGCGTTTTCATCGCGTGCGCGACTTCATCACCCGTGCTGAGCGAGCGCATGCCGATATCAATCGCCTTGTGTGTCGGCACGCGCAGGGTCATTTTATCTTTTTCAAACGCGATCACGTATAGCTCGAGCTTCACATCTGCAATCTCTTGCTCTTCGATGGAAACCACTTTGCCCACACCATGTGCAGGATACACAACAAACTCGTTAACACTGAAATCAAGTTTCTTTGACTTACTCATTATGGGCTTTCCTCAGCTCATTTGGGATTGCAGAACAGACCAAAAAGAAACGCGCAGGCAAAAGGCCAGCGCGGTACGCTTCATGTGGAGTATGCTATTTCGCGGGTGAGCGGAAACAGATCTGTATCAGGCAATCATTCAACATCTGATAGGGCGCATATCACAAAAATGGCCCCCTCACTAGAGGGGCATGGAAATTCGTGCGCGGTGCAAATGTCCCAATTGCTTAAGGCCAAAAACAAAAAAGGTGCCGCCGGGCACCTTGCATCACTTCAAAAAGTGATTCGGGGGCGTTTAACCGCCCTCGCCCGGTTTCTCGGAGAAGTACTTCTCCAGCTTGCCTTCTTCACCGTCACGCTCTGCCGCATCAGGCAACTCGTCTTTCTTAGTGATGATGACAGGCCACATCTCTGAATACTTACGGTTGAACTCAACCCATTTTTCCATGTCTGGCTCTGTATCGGGGCGGATCGCGTCGGCTGGGCATTCAGGCTCGCACACGCCACAATCGATGCATTCATCAGGATGAATCACCAACATGTTTTCACCCTCGTAGAAGCAATCCACAGGGCAGACTTCGACGCAGTCGGTATATTTGCAAGCAATGCAGCTATCATTCACAATGTAGGTCATAAAACGTGCCTCAATCGGGGGTATCGCTTTGCTAATCCAAGCCGCGCGATCATTCAAGCTCTCCGCGTTTGATTTGCTCGCCGAGTTTGCGATCCGCTTTGCTCGGCCGTCCGCCACGTTCCGCATAGGGTTTGCCAATATCGCGCGGTTGCGGCGGGCTAAGGTCGGTATAAAGCGTCTGTGCTTCGCTTGCCGGGCCGCGACGGGTGCCAATGGCATCGACCTGTATGACGCGAATGTGATTCCCTTGCGGGAAGGTCAAAACATCGCCGACTTTGATCGTCGCTGAAGCTTTGATCACCTTGTCACTGTTCACACGCAGGTGCGATCCGGTGATGAGTTTGGCCGACAGGCTACGGGTCTTAAAGAACCGCGCCTGCCAGAGCCATTTGTCCGCGCGCAGCTTTGCAGCTGACGCGTTAAGGGACAACGCTCAAGACGCCAAATTTTAGCAAGAGATCATGAAAAGTCATTATACTGTTGATAAAAAGGGCAACGACGATCGTTGAAATATTGTCGCGGACCGTTTGACCAAACAATTCTGCTGATGCTTTCTCCATCTTCCCTAAAATGAAGAATAAGCAAATGATCGCAGTCGCATTAAAGAAACCTAATGCAACCGCAATGTATTGGTCTGAGCCGGGGGAAGGGTTTTGCGCGGAAGTCACCACAAAAAACAAAAACAAGCCAACAAAAGCTACAAACAGCGAAATGGATAGCGATTTGGGCAATCTTACTTCTCTGGAATTTCGTTTGTCAAAACCACTGCTGCCGCACCAGCCGCTACTCCAGCAGCAATAGCAAGCCAAGCAGGACCCGCGACGGCCAAGACAGACGCAACAGTACCGCCAGCAGACGCGCTGCCGGTAACAAAAAGGTATGAAGAAGAAAATTTACGTTTCAATTCTTGCCTATCTTTCGCCATTCGGACGGCCATCCTTCCGTTTCTTCAAACATACTCATTTAGACTGAGTAAACAAGACAGCAAATAAGATCACTTCTTAGCCAACCCCGCCAAAGCCGCAGCGAATGGGTTGTCAGGATCGATCTTTTTCTCGGACTTAGGGGGGCGCGCGGAGAAGTTCTGCGCTTTGTTGCCACCTTGAGGCTTGCCACGTGGCTTGCCCTTGCCCTTTGGCGCGCCGCCTTGCTTGCGAGGGCGGCTGTCTGCGTGCTTTTGCTGACGCGCGCGACCCCATGTGAAGGTGTAGAACACTTCCATCTCGGGGAGCGTGTCTTCTTTTGGGGTGTCCGCTGCAAGTGTTTCGGCCTCTTCAGCAGGGGCGTCTTCGACCTTTGCGGTCTCATCCGGCTTCACCACGGGCGCAGCTTTCACTTTCAAGCGCTCGCCTTTTTCGGCTTTGTAGCCAAGACCTTGCATCAGATCCGCGAACTGCTCCAGCGTCATACCTGTGATCGAGAGCATGTCGGCTTTGCCTTCAAACCCACCACGGCTGTCCTCAGAGCGCAGCATATCAGCAAGGCGCTCCAGCATATCAATGCGGATCGCGCGCGCACCAGCGGCGCGATAGCCTGACATAAGGTGATAGCCTGCTGGCGCGTGTTCATCAGAAGGCACTGTCACCAAACCGGGGGGCGGCGATTCTGGGAATTCTTGATGGCCCGCAGCGAGAGACCAAAGCACAAGGCGCAAACGCGTCGGCGCAGGCTTCAAAAGCAACGACATAAAGATGGTGAACTGACCAAAGCGAATGCCATGCTTGCGCAACGCGCCGCGCGCGTCTTGATCCAGCGCTTTCACATCCTCAGCGACGTCAGAGCGTGCAATTAAACCAAGCGCTTCGATCAGACGGAAGCCAAAGCCGCGCGCAATACCAGAAAGCGTTTCGTCTTTTTGCAGATTGAGCAATGGCTCCATGTGCAAAGCAATCTTACGATCAATGAAGTGTTGCAAACGACGCGTAACCTTTTCGGCCACGTCTGCACCCGCTTCGTCATCTACAAAAGCTTGCACCTGCGGCTTAAGCGGCTCAGAGCCCGCAACCAATTTACCAACAGCGTATTCGCCCCACATAAGGCCACCCTGCTCGGTAAAATCAATCTCTGTATCAGGCGCGTTGTAAAAACGGTCCGCGCGCAAATGAAAATGCGGCGTCAATGCTGCCACAGACGCAGCGCGCAAAGTCTTTTCCTCAGCTCCGCTTGCAGATTTATCCTGCGAGAAACGGAACCCTTCCAAACGACCCACGAATTCACCTTCGACGGTCACTTCACCTTTATCGTTTACTTCGGCCAAAAGGGCCTCCTTTTGTTTGAGCCGGCGCAAGAGCACGGATGTGCGCCGGTCCACAAATCTTTGGGTCAAACGCTCGTGCAGCGCATCTGACAAGCGGTCTTCTACAGCGCGCGTCTGCGAACGCCAATGGTTTTCGTCATTTGTCCAGCCAGAGCGTTGCGCGACATAGGTCCAAGTGCGAATAAACGCGAGCCGTTTGGAGAGCGTGTCGATATCCCCTTCAACCCGATCTATGCGTTTGATTTGGCGCGCCAACCAGTCATCTGGAATGCGACCGGACTCATGCAAGAAGTTGAAAATCCCCTCAAGAAGGTGCGCGTGTTCAGAGCTGCTGATCCCGCGAAAGTCCGGCACACGGCAGACATCCCACAAAAGCTGCACCGATTTGGCATCGCTCGCGCGGGCCATGACTTCGGTCTCGCCCGAGAGGGTCTTGAGGACGCGCAGATCATCCGCTTCACGGGACTTTACCAAGCGATCATCATGGCTTGGTTGCTCTAGCGAGGCAATGAGCGCATCAAGACGACCCATTTGAAGCTTTGGATTACGCCATTGCAATTTACCAACAGGTTGAAAGCGATGCTCTGTGATTGCACGCGCGAGTTCGTCATGTAGCGCAGGCGCTTCGCCCGTGACACCGAAAGTGCCTGGCTTCATGCCGCGCCCGGCCCGCCCTGCGATCTGCGCAAGTTCATGCGCCATCAAAGGCCGCATGCGTTGCCCATCGAATTTGCTGAGCGACGAAAAGGCGATGTGATCAATATCGAGGTTGAGCCCCATGCCAATCGCATCAGTGGCCACAAGAAAATCGACATCGCCGTTTTGAT
>CAYQZI010000210.1:0-4790 GCA_964421835.1 uncultured Planktotalea sp. | reverse complement strand
CATCCACATCGCTCACCTCAATCGACAGATCCGGCACAGCGGTGCTAGATCCCCCCTCTGACGCAATAGAAAGCTGGAGCGGCATGTCCGCGCCATTGGCAAGCGTGGCGATCCATCCCAAATCCATGACAGGTGTCAGATTAAACAAGCCCTCGTAAAAGGCACACGTTTCAGCGACGTTCTCGGTGGCGATGTTCGCAACGATACGCTTAACCACCACTGCGCGCTATCCTTCGCATATCGTTTGAAGCCGCACCCAAGACGCATCTGGCAGCACTGGCATAGGCGCAACGCCAGCAAGCGGATCGCCTTCGATCAGCTCGAGGGTTTGCTCGCCCGTCACATCCACGGCGTAGCCATAGGGGCTAGAGGGGATGGCATGCGCTTCAAAACGCGCAAGCAAAGGTTCAATAAAAAGCGGTGCCGGATCCTCTGTCAAAAGCTGTTTCGCATGGGTCTCAAGCGTGCCTTCTGGCAAACGGCTCGTCGTGAGCAAGCGCAACGTCGCAAGGGTTCCAGCGCTCTCAAGCACATGGCGCAAGGGGTCGCGATCCGCACGGCGCGATTGCTCGGCAATGATGTATCCAGCCAGCACGTCAGGGCTTTCATAATCCTCAACCATGGTGCGGCTCAGCAAGATCACACCGCCCGGAATATGCACCGCATCCTTCACACCCGCGCGCATCACAGCAAGGTAGGTCGGCCCCTCATTTGTGGTCATGCGCTGGGTCAACTCGACCAAGGATTGCGTGGCTGCGGCATTGCTGCAAGGGATCCCCGTAGAGCGTTGCATATGGCTCAGCAGCGCGTTGCCAATTTCGGCGCGCTTAACGGCAGGCACAACTTTGATCGCCTGATCAACGATGGCAGCGGGCAGAAAGAGCGCGGCAGCAGTGGCCCCAGAAGCCAGCAGCGCAAGCGTCAAAAACCCTCGTAAGCGCCCTTTGCGAGGGCGGGCACGCTCGACTGCTTTGCGCAGTTTTTCGATGGCGCGGATCATTTCATCTTCGTCCGCGGCGATTTCCAGCGTTTCCGTGGCGTCCCCTTCGGGGTGAAACAGCGCGGGGCGCTTTCCGGGGTTCGCACGTTCAATCGCAGCAAGCGACCAATGGGTCAGTGCCTGATCGCGCATATCTTTGATTTGCAAAGTCGCATCGCCAATGCACACAACCACATCGACGCGCTGCTTGTCAGGCGAGGCGCGCCAGAGGCCCGTTGCCTCGAGCCGGTCGTATTTTGTTAGCGCTGTCATGTCGGGCGGGTCTGCTCTGCCTCTGGTTAGGGGCAGTATAACACGCGCGGGCAGGGACGGGCAATATTGTTAACTTTGCAAGCTTTTGCGCAGCTCGAACTTCTGGATTTTCCCTGTGGATGTCTTGGGCAGCTCTTGGAAGACCACCGCCTTGGGCGTTTTGAACCCTGCCAAAGAGCTGCGCGCAAAGGTGATCAGCTCTTGCTCGGACACCTGCGCGCCCGGGAGCAATTCGACAAAGGCGCAGGGCACTTCGCCCCATTTGTCATCGGGCTTTGCCACCACAGCGCAAAGCGAGACCGCAGGATGCGCCATCAACGTGCCCTCGACCTCGACAGATGAAATATTCTCGCCGCCGGAAATGATGATGTCTTTGGCGCGATCTGCAATCTGGATGTGCTGGTCCGGGTGCTGCACCGCCAAATCGCCAGAGTGGAAATACCCGCCTGCAAAGGCCTCTGCCGTCGCCTCTGGGTTCTTTAGATAGCCTTTCATCACCGAATTGCCCCGGATCATGATTTCACCTTGCTGGGTACCATCCATCGCGACTTGCGTCATGTCCGCGTCAAGCACAGTGATGTCGTCCATCATCGGCATTGCAACGCCTTGACGCGCTTTGATGGCCGAGCGTTTGTCCTGTTCCAGCCCATCCCATTCATCGCCGTTCCACAGGCATTCGGTCACATGCCCATAAGTTTCCGTGAGGCCGTAAACCTGCGTAATGTGAAAACCCATCGTCTCAATCGCCGCGAGCGTTGCAGGGGCAGGGGGCGCGCCAGCGGTGAAGACTTCGACAGTGTGATCAAACGCGCGGCGCTCTTCGGGCGTTGAGTTTACCAACGTGTTCAGCACAATCGGCGCACCGCCAAAATGCGTCACGCGTTCGTCCGCGATAGCGTCATAAACCGCCTTTGCCGTGATATCGCGGCAAAACACAATTGTGCCGCCAAGCATCGGCATCATCCAAGTGTGGTTCCAGCCGTTGCAATGAAACAGCGGCACGATGGTCAGATAGACCGGCGCAAGCGTCAGCTGCCAGCTGACAACGGTGCCCATGGTCATCAGATACGCACCGCGGTGATGGCACACGACGCCTTTAGGGCGCCCCGTAGTGCCAGAAGTGTAATTCAACGACAGGCTTTCCCATTCATCCTCTGGCATGATCCATTCGAACGCGGGATCGCCGGTGGCAAGCAGCGCATCATAGCTCATGTGACGGCCCGTGGCAGGATAGCCTGCGGCGTCGTCAGGAACTTCGATAAGTTGCGGGCGGGTGCCCTCCATCTGCTCTAACGCAGCTTCGGCAGAGGGCAGGAACTGCGTGTCCACAAGCACGGCTTTCGCCTCTCCATGCTCGAAAATATAGGCAATCGTGCCAACGTCGAGGCGCGTGTTAATGGTGTTCACCACAGCGCCGCACGCAGGCACGCCAAAATGCGCTTCGGCCTGCGCGGGGATGTTGGGCAAAAGCGTGGCGACCACATCACCCGGCGCGATGCCAATCTTGCTCAGCGCAGAGGCAAGGCGCGTGCAGCGCTGATGGTATTCTTCATACGAGCGGCGCACATCGCCGTACACAACAGCGGTCTTTTTGGGAAAGACTTTGGCCGCGCGGCGCAAATGCGACAAAGGCGTGAGCGCGCGATAATTCGCAGCGCGCTTGTCTAAACCGGTTTCATCCTTCATCCATCCCATATGCCTATGATCCTCCCGAGCGTCATGGCGCAAATTTTCGTTAAACTGCCAGCACTTTTGAAAGATGGAAAGAGCAATGACGCATCAGCCAAAGCAAGCCGCAGGATTTATGGTTCTCTCGATGCTGATCATCGGGCTGATCGACAATTATATTGCGGTGATCGCGCGCGATATCAGCCTGTGGCAGTTTCAGTTCATGCGCGCTTGCATGGGCCTGCCGATGTTGGTTCTGGTCGCCGCGTTAGGCTTTGGCACGCTGCGCCCCATTCGGCTATGGGCGGTGCTTCTGCGCAATGGGCTTATTGCGTTGGGCATGGTGTTCTATTTCGGCTCGCTCGCGTTTATGCCCATTGCGCAAGCGCTTGCAGGGCTTTTCACAGCGCCTATTTTCGTGCTGCTGATCTCTGTTTTCGCCTTTGGCGAAAAGGTTGGCGCGCTGCGCATTTTTGCGGTGCTCTTTGGCTTTGCGGGTATCATCGTTGTGCTCGGCCCGAGCGAGGGGGGCATGTCGTGGGTGAATTTCCTGCCGGTCTTTGGTGGCTTGTTCTACGCCATGGGCTCGGTCGCGACGCAAAAGATCTGCAAGGACGAAAGCACGATTGTCATGCTTGCGGGCATCTTTGGTCTGCAAGGGGTGATTGGCATTTGCATGCTCGCGGGCTTGGCTGTGGCCGCGCCAGTGGCACCTGCGGGAAGCGATGGCTTTTTGCTACGCGGGATGATTTGGCCCACCTCACTGACATGGGGGCTGATCCTGTTGCAGGCGATCGGCTCTCTGATTGGCGTTGGTTTTCTGATCAAAGCCTATCAAAGCGCCGAGCCAAGCTTTGTCACCGTTTTTGAATACTCGATCTTTATCTTTGGCCCGTTCTTTGCCTATGTCCTCCTCGGGCAAACGATCACGCTGAGCCAATTGATCGGTATCGCGATGATAGCAGGCGCAGGCAGCTTGATCGCATTGCGCTCAAAGAGTTGACCAATAAAAATGATCGATACTCTGAAAGGGTTAAATTTTTTCTTTTCAGGAGTGTACCAATGAACTTTGCAACATCACCAAAATCTGCACAGCACGTGTCGGCTAAAACAGGTACGTCAAACGCACCTATCAAAGTAATAAGGCACGTATCGGCGAAAACGGGCACGTCAAACGCGCCTGTAAAAGCTATCAAGCATGTCTCTGCAAAAGCAGGTGGACCTACAGCGCCATTGAAAACTTTGGCACATCAGGCTGGTTAACGCCGAAGCGAAAGAAAACAAAGAAAAGGCACGCACGAATGGGTGGGTGCCTTTTTCATAAGCGGCTGGCAGGAGTGCAAGGTTTGGACACTGATATAACACTTGTACGCGCAGACGCGCAGGCGATTGATCCGATGCCCGCTGACAAAGGCGCGCTGGGCGCAATGCCGCTTTCGGCGTTTCAATACTGCGAGGCGATGCGAGTGGCCTCTTCTTTGGGGTGGTATATTTTTCCGCTAAAATCGCTCTCACTGCTGTTTGACGGGATTGATACGTTTATCGCCGAAAATGGCGCGTGGTCCCCGCTTGGCGATGAGGTCGAGGAAGGTCCGTTTATTGAAAACTGGCAAGCCCACGCACCGACACATCTGGCCAAGCATCCACTGGGCTGGATCCGCAAACTGCCAGAGCTGGGGACAGTTCAAATTTGGAGCGGCTATCTAGTTTCAACCGCACCGGGCAAACACATACAGATCAGACCTCTTGTTAATCATCCTTTGACCAGCAATTTTTATTGCTACGAGGGCATCGTCGAGACCGATAGCTTTTCGCCATTGCCATTGTTTGTGAATATCAAGCTTCTGGCCACGCATCGCGAAATCCAGAT
>CAYQZI010000209.1:0-4880 GCA_964421835.1 uncultured Planktotalea sp. | reverse complement strand
CCTTTTGTGGGCAATGCGCAATGGGATGAACTGGCGCGTAACTTCAACGCTGACTTGGTGACAATCGACTGTACGTTTGAGCGCGGCGCAAACGCGCTGCAAGACGGTCTTGCACGTATTCGGGCCGAAGCGGAAGATGCTGTGCGCTCTGGCGCTGGGCACATCGTTTTGACGGATCAAGCACAGGGGGAAGACAAAGTCGGCATGCCGATGATCCTTGCGACCTCTGCCGTGCATAGCCATCTGACGCGTAAAGGCTTGCGGACGTTCTGCTCCCTCAACGTGCGTTCAGCCGAGTGTATTGATCCGCATTATTTCGCTGTTCTCATTGGCAGCGGTGCGACAGTTGTGAACGCCTATTTGGCCGAGGATTCCCTCGCAGATCGGATCGAGCGTGATCTGCTCGATTGCACTTTGACCGAGGCTGTCGCGCGCTACCGCGAAGCGATTGATCAGGGCCTTCTCAAGATTATGGCGAAGATGGGCATCTCTGTTGTCTCGTCTTATCGTGGAGGTCTGAACTTTGAAGCTGTCGGCCTCTCGCGCGCCATGTGCGCCGAGTTTTTCCCCGGTATGACCTCGCGCATTAGCGGTATTGGTGTTTCCGGCATTCAGTTCAAAGCGGAAGAAATTCACAGCTTAGGCTGGCAAGGTGGCCGTGATGTTCTGCCGATTGGTGGCTTCTACAAGGCTCGTAAAAGCGGCGAGACACACGCGTGGGAAGCGCAGTCTATGCATATGATGCAGACGGCGTGTAACACCGGTTCTTTCCAGATGTGGAAGAACTATAGCGCCAAGATGCAAAGCAATCCGCCAATCAACTTGCGCGATTTGTTGGCAATCAAGCCTATGGGCGAAGCGATCAACGTCGATGAAGTGGAAAGCGTCACAGCGATCCGCAAGCGTTTCGTCACCCCCGGCATGTCTTTGGGTGCTTTGTCCCCTGAGGCGCACAAGACTTTGAACGTTGCAATGAACCGCATCGGCGCGCGCTCTGACAGCGGTGAGGGCGGTGAAGATCCGGCACACTTCGTACCAGAGCCGAATGGCGATAACCCGTCTGCAAAGATCAAGCAGGTGGCGTCGGGTCGTTTTGGTGTGACAGCCGAGTATCTGAACCAATGTGAAGAGCTAGAGATCAAGGTCGCTCAGGGTGCAAAGCCCGGCGAAGGTGGTCAGCTTCCGGGGATGAAAGTTACAGACCTTATCGCGCGTTTGCGTCACTCGACCAAAGGCGTGACGCTAATTTCACCGCCGCCGCACCACGATATCTATTCCATCGAAGATCTTGCGCAGCTGATTTACGATCTCAAGCAGATCAACCCGCGCTGCAAAGTGACGGTCAAGCTGGTGGCGTCTTCTGGCGTTGGTACGATTGCGGCTGGTGTGGCCAAGGCAAAAGCCGATGTAATTCTGATTTCTGGTCACAATGGTGGAACCGGTGCATCCCCTGCGACCTCGATCAAATACGCAGGTTTGCCGTGGGAAATGGGCCTAACGGAAGCGCATCAAGTGCTTGCCATGAACAACCTGCGGGATCGCGTGACGTTGCGCACAGATGGTGGTTTACGCACAGGTCGTGATATCGTCATGGCCGCTATGCTTGGTGCTGAAGAGTACGGAATTGGTACAGCCGCGCTTATCGCGATGGGCTGCATCATGGTGCGTCAGTGCCAGTCCAACACATGCCCTGTTGGTGTCTGTACACAGGATGAAGCGCTGCGCGACAAGTTCACAGGCAACGCGGATAAAGTTGTCAATCTGATCACCTTCTACGCCCAAGAAGTGCGCGAAGTGCTTGCGTCAATCGGTGCGCGGTCTTTGGATGATGTGATTGGTCGCGCGGATTTGCTGAGCCAAGTCTCTCGTGGGTCCGCACATCTTGATGATCTTGATCTCAACCCGCTCTTGATCACTGTCGATGGCGCGGAGGAGATCAACTATGATCGCTCACGTCCACGTACAGCCGTGCCTGACACGCTGGATGCTGAGATCGTGCGCGATGCAGCGCGTTTCTTGGAAGACGGCGAAAAGATGCAGCTTAGCTACGCAATCCAGAACACGCACCGCACTGTCGGGACGCGTGTGTCTTCCCATATTGTGAAGAGCTTCGGTATGCGGAACACGTTGCAGGCAGATCATCTCACCGTGCATCTGAAAGGATCGGCGGGTCAGTCGCTTGGTGCTTTTGCCGCGCCTGGTTTGAAGCTGGAAGTCAGCGGTGATGCCAATGACTATGTTGGTAAAGGCTTGTCTGGCGGAACGATCGTTGTGCGACCGCCAATGGCCAGCCCTTTGCGTGCTTGCAAGAACACGATCATCGGCAACACAGTGCTTTATGGCGCAACCGACGGCTTCCTTTTCGCGGCTGGCCGCGCAGGCGAACGCTTTGGCGTGCGCAACTCCGGTGCGAGTGTTGTGATCGAGGGATGTGGCTCCAACGGGTGTGAATACATGACCGGTGGTGTGGCTGTGATCCTCGGCTCGATTGGCGCAAACTTTGGAGCGGGTATGACAGGCGGTATGGCCTATCTTTATGATCCAGAGGGCCAAGCGCAGTCTATGATGAACCATGAAACGCTTGTGACCTGCGCCGTCACGACTGCGCATTGGGAAGATCAGCTGAAGACTTTGGTAGAGCGGCATTTTGCAGAAACGGGCTCCGTCCGTGCAGAGCAGATCTTGCAGCACTGGGAGTTGGAGTTGAAAAACTTCGTTCAGGTCTGCCCGATTGAGATGCTCAACAAGATCCCGCATCCTTTGGGAATTGAAGACAAAGCAGTTCCTGCGGAGTAAACGCAACTGACACAGATAAAACGCCCGAGGTTCCGCTTCGGGCGTTTTGCTATTGTTGTGCAGTCTGTATGGAGAACGCATGGCACGTGCAGCAAAGAAAAAACCGGCTCCCAGAAAGAAGAGTGCGACGTCGAAGAAAAAACGCTCTTTTGCGGATCGGATTACGGCGGCGCGTTTGTTTGTGCGCCGATGGTTTTGGCGTGTGACAGTTCTCATCTGTGCAGCGGTTTTGCTTTGGGTGTCGATCTATGTCTGGGTGGATCCTACTAAGACGCCCTATATGCGCTCTGAAGAGTTGCGTATTGGGGGTGAAGTAGACGCTGAATGGGTGCCGCTGTCTGAAGTCGCGCCTGTTATGGTGCGCTCTGTCGTGGCGGCGGAGGATGCGAATTATTGCACGCATTGGGGCTTTGACATGACGGCGATCCGCGCTGCCGTTGATAGTGGTGGCGCGCGCGGCGCATCTACGCTGAGCCAGCAAGTCGTGAAGAACGTGTTCCTGTGGCACGGACGAAGCTACATTCGCAAAGCTTTGGAGGCGGGGCTGACACCTTTGGTTGAACTGATTTGGTCGAAGAAGCGGATTGTGGAAGTGTATCTCAACATCGCTGAGTTTGATGAGGGCGTGTTTGGCGTTGAAGCGGCAGCGCGTCATTATTTCGGCGTTGGTCCTGAAAGTCTAAGTGCGACACAAGCGGCGCGTTTGGCGGCCATTTTGCCCTCACCAAAAAAGCGAAGTGCTTCGCGTCCTAGCAATTATGTGCGCAAGCGGACGCGTCAGATCATAGACGGTGCTGCTACGATCCGCCGTGACGGGCGTGCCGATTGTTTTCAGGATTGAACTTAAGCGCAATGCGGGGCATTCAGAGATGCACGTAATTATGAGTTAGATCCTCGTCTCCTATGGCCCGTTTGTATCATGTTCCGCTTTCTCCCTTTTGTCGCAAGGTCCGTTTGGTTCTCGCTGAAAAGAAGATTGATGTTGAACTGATTGAAGAACGTTATTGGGAAGCTGATCCAGATTTCATGCGCCGCAATCCTGCGGGCAAAGTTCCGATCCTGAAGATGAACGGTCGCACAATGCCCGACAGCATGGCGATCTGTGAATACCTTGAAGAGAAGAACCCGACGCCGCCGCTCATGCCGCAAAGCGCTGAGGGGCGCTACGAGGTGCGCCGCCTTGTGGCGTGGTTCGATGACAAATTTCATCATGAAGTCACCACCAAGCTGCTCTATGAGCGGGTAAACAAGAAGTTGATGAAACAGGGCTACCCAGACAGCAAAAACGTCAAAGAAGGTGCGCGCGCGATCAAGTATCACCTCGATTATATGGCTTGGCTTTTGGATCATCGTCGCTGGCTTGCGGGCGATGCGATGTCGATCGCGGATTTCGCAGCTGCGGCGCATCTTTCGGCGCTTGATTATAGCTCTGATGTGGATTGGACTCGCTCTGAGACGGTGAAGGATTGGTACGCCAAGATCAAATCGCGCCCTGCGTTTCGCACGATTTTAGCGGACCAAGTGCCAGGTTTCCCGCCAGCCGCGCACTATAACGATCTTGATTTCTGATCTTAAAACGCGCCTCGTTGCTGAAGCGCATGAGATCGGTTTTGACGCCTGTCGTATTTGTCGCCCCTGGGATGTGCCGAAGGTGCCGGAACGTTTGCAGAGTTTCGTGGATAAAGGCCGCCATGGCCAGATGGATTGGATGGCGGAGCGGATGCATTGGCGCGGCAATCCGAATGCGCTTTGGCCAGAAGCGAAATCAGTCATTATGCTGGGTGAGAGCTATACGCCCGAGCACGACCCTTTGGAGATTTTGGATCATCCTGAGCGCGGCGCGATTTCGGTCTATGCGCAGAACAAGGATTATCATGATCTGGTGAAGAAGCGCTTGAAGCGTTTGGCACGTTGGTTGATCGCAGAGGGCGGCGGCGAGGTGAAGGTGTTTGTGGACACTGCACCTGTGCCAGAAAAACCCTTAGGCGAGGCAGCAGGGCTTGGATGGCAGGGGAAACACACCAATCTTGTTTCGCGTCAGATGGGCAATTGGTTCTTTTTAGGTTCTGTTTTTACCACGTTGG
>CAYQZI010000208.1:2204-4943 GCA_964421835.1 uncultured Planktotalea sp. | reverse complement strand
ACGGGCAACGCTTACGATCATGACGCGCCAGAGCTGCCGAGCACATGGCAAGCCGCGCTCGATCTTTTTGAAAGCGATCCCACAAGCGCGCGGATCTTCCCGCAGGCGCTGATCGACAACATGGCGCGCACCAAACGCCAAGAGATGCGCGACATCGCCCCCCTGTCTGAAGAAGAGCGGATTGCGCTCTATCTTGAGTTCCTCTAGCGTCGCGCGAAACCCAAAAGGTGATCCATGAAAATCGGAATCCTACAAGCGGGCCACGCCCCTGACGCCATGCAAATCGCGCGTGGCGATTATACGCATATGTATTCGGAACTGCTTGGCCACGATGATTTCACCTACGAAACGTGGAGTGTTGTGGACATGGACTTCCCGTCCGGCCCTCTGGACGCCGATGGCTGGCTGATCTCCGGCTCCAAGCATGGCGCTTATGAGGATCACGCCTTCATTGTACCGCTCGAAACCTTGATCCGCGAGATCGCCGCGTCAGATCGTCCTCTTGTTGGTGTCTGTTTTGGTCATCAAATCATCGCGCAAGCGCTTGGGGGCACGGTGGAAAAATTTGATGGCGGCTGGTCAATCGGCCTCACCACATATGAGCTCGATGGCGAAACCTATGAGCTGAATGCATGGCATCAAGACCAAGTCACCGCGCTACCTGCCACGGCCAAGAACATCGGCTCTAGCCCGTTTTGCAAAAACGCGATGCTGCATTACGAAGGCAAAGCCCTGACAATTCAACCGCACCCCGAGTTTGACGCCCGCTCCATCGACGCGCTGCTCAGGACCAAGGCCAAAGGCATCGTGCCAGAGAGTTTGCAAGCCGCCGCGCAAGCGCGCCTTGCGATGGCAGACAACAATGCAGCCATCGGCGCGCAGCTTGCGCATTTCTTTAAAACAAAGAGCCTCTTATGAGCGAATGGACCAAATCCCTTCCCGATACGGCAGCGAGCTACATCGATGGACGCAAACTCGACGAGGTAGAATGCATCATTGCTGACCTTCCGGGCATCGCGCGCGGCAAGGCGGTTCCGGCCAGCAAGTTCGCCAAACAACGCGAGTTTTTCTTGCCCGATTCAATCTTTTATCAAACCATCACAGGCGGTTGGGGCGAAGCTGCGGGGCATGAGGGCTTCATCGAAAAGGATATGATCCTGAAGCCCGATATGAGCACTGCGACAGCTGCGCCATGGACGGGCGATTGGACGCTTCAGGTGATTCACGACGCCTATGACCGCAAAGATCAGCCTGTCATGTTTAGCCCGCGCAACGTGTTGAAACATGTGGTGCAACAATATCGAGATCGCGGCCTAGAGCCTGTGGTTGCCCCTGAAATGGAGTTTTTTCTGGTCGCGCGCAACATTGATCCGGCCAAACCGATTGAACCGATGATGGGCCGCTCGGGGCGTCCTGCCGCTGCGCGTCAGGCTTATTCCATGACCGCGGTTGACGAATTTGGCCCTGTTATCGATGACATTTACGATTTCGCCGAAGCGCAGGGGTTCGAGATTGACGGCATCACCCAAGAAGGCGGCGCAGGTCAGCTAGAGATCAACCTGCAACACGGCGATCCGGTCAAGCTTGCGGACGAAGTGTTTTTCTTCAAACGCCTGATCCGCGAGGCCGCTTTGCGCCATGATTGCTTTGCCACTTTCATGGCGAAACCGATTGAACATGAGCCGGGCAGCGCCATGCATATTCACCACTCGATTCTTGATATCGAGACGGGCGCGAACATCTTTTCCGGGCCACAAGGGGGCGAGACCGATGCGTTTTTTCACTTTATCGCAGGTCTGCAAACGCATCTGCCGTCGGCCATCGCCGTGCTTGCGCCCTATGTGAACAGCTATCGGCGCTACGTCAAAGATCATGCAGCGCCGATAAACCTTGAATGGGCGCGCGACAATCGCACGACAGGTATTCGAATACCGCTCTCTGGTCCTGAAGCGCGCCGCGTGGAGAACCGTCTCGCAGGGATGGATTGCAATCCTTATCTTGGGATTGCGGCCTCCTTGGCCTGCGGCCTCCTCGGGCTGATTGAAGAAGAACGCCCTGACAAGCAGTTCAAGGGCGATGCCTATGACGGCGACGAAGATATTCCGCGCACGCTCGGCGAGGCTTTGAATATTTTCGATGAAGCCAGCGATTTGCACAGTATTCTGCACCCCGAATTTGCACGCGTTTACGGAATCGTAAAGCGAGCGGAGTATGAAGAGTTTCTTCAGGTTATTTCGCCGTGGGAACGTGAACACCTGCTCTTGAACGTATGAACCTTCTGTTTTCAAACGATAAACGAGGAACGTATCCCGCGAGCTGGTATGCGTTTGATGCGCCGTCCCTCGCGCCATTCGACAAGCTTCGCGGCGAAACCGTTGCGGATGTGTGCATTGTCGGGGGCGGGTACACTGGGCTTTCGGCGGCGCTGCATCTTGCTAAGCTTGGCTATGACGTTGTCCTTCTCGAAGCGCACCGCGTTGGGTTTGGTGCTTCAGGTCGCAATGGCGGGCAACTTGGTTCTGGTCAACGTATGGATCAGGACGGCTTGGAAGACCTGTTAGGTCGCGACACCGCGCATCACCTTTGGGATATGGCACAAGACGCCAAGGAACTTGTTAAGTCGCTGATTAAGAATCATAATATTGAATGCCACCTCAAACCGGGCGTTGCAGATCTGGGTTTCGCTGCGAAAGACGTGGGCGAGTTGCAAGACTATGCCAAAAAGCTGCAAGACGAATA
>CAYQZI010000208.1:0-2104 GCA_964421835.1 uncultured Planktotalea sp. | reverse complement strand
ACACCGCTTTTGACCCTCGCGATGAGCTGGTACGCCCTGCGCGATCGTCTTGGGGTCTAGTTACTTGCTGAGCTTACCAAGCTTTTCCTGAAGATCCGCGAGCTGGCTTTTGATCGCGTCTAAATCTTCTTTAGATTCAGAGGGTTCAACCGCATGTTCCTCTGCCTTTTTACCCTCTGTCGCGCCCCACTGCCCGCCTGTCATAGCTTTAAAAAACGCTTCTTGCTGGGCGCGAAAGGCTTCCATTCCTGGCATTTGCGCCATGGGGTTGGCTTTGGTCATGTTGTCCACAACCTTGCTTTGACTATCGCGCAGCATCTCAAACGACATCGACAAAAACTGCGGCACCACACTGCTGGCTTGGCTCGTATAGCTGCGCACAAGGTCGGTGAGGACCGCTACAGGCAAAACGCTTTCGCCTTTGCTTTCACGCTCGGCGACGATTTGCAGCAAGTATTGCCGCGTCAGATCATCGCCGGATTTCAAATCGACGATCTTAACGTCGCGCCCTTCGCTGATGAAGCCGGAAATATCCTCGAGCGTCACATAATCGCTGGTCTCTGTATTATAGAGCCGGCGGCTCGCATAGCGTTTGATCAAAAGCGGGGTTGTAGCGTCGGTCACTTTAGGCTCCCTCCCAAAATGCAGCAGTGCAGAAAAGTCTATGCGAGTGCAGCAAGAATGCAAACCAAAAAGAAAAGGGCCGATCATTCGATCAGCCCCGCATTCGCCGCCCGGTGTGGGAGGACACCCGTGCAAATGTTTCTTTAGCGTAGCGCTAAGCTTACTTTGCAGCAGCTTTCTTAACAGCAGCAGTCGCTTCTGTTGTCGCTTTTTTCACAGCCGCAGTTGTCTCTTCAGACGCTGTTTTGCCCGCTGCCATCATCAATTCAACTGTCTCGAGCTGAACTTTTTTCGCGATCTCTGCGAAAGACGCAACGTGCTCTGCTGCGGACTCAGCGGAAGCGGACGCCATGTCTGTCATCGCTTTTGCGTAGTCTGCTGGCTCTGCTTTAACTTTTGCGAAGTCGGAGAACTTTGCGAGTGCGTCTTTTGCCCAAGCTGTGGAAAGCTCTGCGGACTTTTCAGCTGCTTCTACGGAAACTGCGGAAAGCTTCTCGTTCAAAGTTGCCGTTGTTTTGAACGCGTCGTCCATTGCTTTTGTGTCTACTGGGAATGCGCCCATCATGTCTTTCATGATCGCGGAGAAATCTTGTGTTTTAGCCATGGTTTAAATCCTTTGAGCCTATCTCGCGGGCCAACCCCGCTGTGTTCGACAAGGAATATATACGTGCTGCAACGCAGCATTGCAAGGATTATTCTGCGCCGCAGCAAAAACGACTTTCCCTTAGGTAAATCAGCGTCTTGCACTAAGTTTTACGTAGGTTCCGGGCGCATCGCATAAAACAGGATGATCAGAATCACCTGGCTGCAGTGCAGCAATTTGCTTGCCTGAGCGTTTCTTTAACCATGATTCCCAACGCGGCCACCACGAGCCTTCGTTGAACTCTGCCTGTTCAAACCACTCATTCGGGGCAAGCTTCAGATCATCATTCGTATAGTGACCATATTTGTTACGGCTTGGCGGATTAACGATACCAGCAATATGCCCGGATTGCGTGACAATGAACGTTTTCGAACGACTGCCCATCTGCTGCACACCGCGATAGCAGTCTTTCCAAGCGGCGATGTGGTCCGTCTCGCATGCAATCGAGCACAGCGGGACATCCACATCCTTAAGGCGCAAAGTTTCGCCCATCAGCTCGAACCCGCCTTCCGCGAAGTCATTGGATTGGCACAGACCGCGCAAGTATTGCACAGACATCTTGCCGGGCAAGTTCGCACCATCGCCGTTCCAATAAAGCAGATCGAAGGCAGGTGGCGCCTCGCCCATCATGTAGCTTTTGATTGCAGGGGTATAAACGAGATCGTTCGAGCGCAGAAAACTAAACGTACGCCCCATGATATGTGATTGCAGCATACCCTTTTCGCCGACCTCTTCTTCGATCCCATCGATGAAATCGTTTTGAAGGAAGGGTGTGAATTCGCCCTGATCAGAAAAATCTGTCAAAGCGGTAAAGAATGTTGCTGACTTAATGCTCTT
>CAYQZI010000207.1:0-4945 GCA_964421835.1 uncultured Planktotalea sp. | reverse complement strand
TCTCGTCGCTTTCAGAGGTTTCCAGATACACATGGGTTTCAATCGGATCCGCGCTGCCCGCTTTGCCTGTGCCCCCGCTTGCGCCACCTAGGCTGAAATGCGTGTCCTGCACGATGCGGTAGTCGGGCAAATCAAGCTTGAGCATCGACACGAAGCGCCCGAACTGCGTCATAAAACAAAAGCCGATGCCCGCCGAAATAAGCGTGTTCGCATCCGGCGCGCGGCCATCCTCTGAGCTGAGGAGCATGAACGACGTGCCATAGGGCGAGTATTGCATTTGCTGGATCTGCTTGATCCCATCTGCGCGCAGCTCGGCCACAGCGCCGATATTCAAACGGCGATCTTGCTCATCGCTGAGCGAGGAGGCGTTGGTTGCCGTGCCGCCGCTCACATCCTTTTTCGGGGTCGGGCCGACCTTCTCCATCAAGGCATCTGCCGCCTCTGTCGGTTCGGCTTTGGCAAAGTGATCGCCCGGGTCCGGCAGGATCGCGCCGTCCAGCTCTAGCGCTTTGGCGGTCTTAAGCTCGGCGCCATTCTTGCTCAGCTTGAAGAGGCTCTCGATCTGCCCGCGCATCAAGCCATTCAGCGGCGAGGCATAGGTGGCATTCACCAAAAACTCATTCAGCGCCGCATCATCCAGATCGCAATCAATCTCGACCTGCAGTTCGATATTCTCCGCGCCGCCAACCATGGTGCGTTTCAGCATCGAGCCTTTCATCGTGTAGTAATTGTCTTGGATCAACTTGAGCTTACGGATCTCGACGCCCTGCTGCTCGGCCAGCGCCATGATCTCGTTCATGTAGCTCGCAGCCATGCCGCAAGACAGAAACGCAAGCGGACAGCACGCGGCATCATGGCCATTCAGGTACGGACCTTCATCGCTGACGAAGCGCCATGTATCACCAGTCTTGGCTGAACGCACCAAAGCCTCTTTCTGAAAGCCGCTGAACGAGCGCACAGCTGTGCGCACCGCATCGCCAATGCGATTTTCTGGGGCCGTTATCCCGACAGCATCGCCGTTTGCGACTTTGAAAAACGCAGGCAGCGCGCTGGTGCCAATGATATCTTCGCCAAGTTTCGCCATGTTCCGTCCCTTTCAAGCCAAGTCTGTTAAGCGCTTACAGGCGTTTCTCTATCGATCTGCCGATTGCGCGCGAAATGAAGCCCGAGCCAAAGCAAAGCGATTACAATCGCGCCGCCGTAGATCATCGGATCTTTGCTGAGCACAAAGAACGCGAGCCCAAGGCGCAAAAGCACATCCCAGATCGGCAAAGCCGCGCGATCAAAGCGGGCAAGCGCACTGGCCAGCAAAAAAAGCGCCAAGAGTAAGCGCAGCAGCACGCCGCCAAGCGCGCCCCAATCCACTTGGCCAGTGTATCCCGGCAGATACACAATTTCGCTGCCTTCGCTTGAGCTAGGATCAATCACCGCCGCTTCGATGAGCAGGATCTCAGGATACATCGCAAAGACAAAGGGGATCACGAACATCACAATGCCAACGCGCACAGCGGCAAAGCCCGTCGCCATCGGCTCGGCCTTGGTGATTGTCGCGGCGGCAAAAGCGGCCAGCGCAACAGGTGGTGTGATCGCCGAAGCAACTGCGAAGTAGAAGATGAACATATTCGCCGAGAAGACCGATATGCCAAGCCCCGCAAGCACTGGCCCCATCAAAAGCGCGACGTTGATATAGGCAGGCACCGCAGGCATGCCCATGCCCAGCAGAACCGCCAGCAGCATGGTGACAAACAGCGCCATGAACTGGAACAGTGCAGAGCCTTCTGCGCCCAGGTTCAAGCTTTGTAGCCATTGCAAGACATCAAGCGAGATGAAGAACGGCATGCCGGTGAACTTCAAGCAGAAGTCGATGATAGAGACCGCGAGGAACATTAGGTACAGCGTAGCGATCAGCGTGCCGGCTTCCGCAAAAGAATGCAGCAGTTTAGAGGGTTTCGCGCGCAGCTCGGGGTCTAGGAAAAGCGCAAAGCACAGCACGATAACAGCCCACCAGCCTGCGCTGCCTGCATCACCAGCGGCGTTTTGAACCAGTTGCAGGAACCACGACAGGCTCTCGACTTGGCACAGGCCCGTCTCAGAAAAACTACGTTCCGCGCCCATCAAGCCGCCAAGCAATCCACAGCCAACATCCTGTTTACTGGTCAACAGCAGCACCAGAATGATCAGGATTGGCAAGAAGATCATCACAAGGTTCAGCATGTCTTGACGCGACATGTGCATGTCTTCGGTCAGCTCTCCAATCGGCGTGATCTTTTGTTTGCGCGCTTGGAACATCACCGCCAAGAACAGGCACAGAAAATACGCCACCGCAGGCAAGGCCGCCGCGATGATCACTTGGTTATAGGGCACGCCCGTGAGCGCTGCGAGGATGAACGCCGCGACCCCCATCACCGGCGGCATGATCGATCCACCTGACGAGGCCGCCGCCTCCATCCCGCCCGCGAAGACCTTCGAGAAGCCGCGTTTGATCATCATCGGAATGGTCAAAACGCCGGTCGAGAGCACGTTGACAATTGGCCCACCCGAAATGGTGCCAAACATTGCAGAGGAAACAATCGCCGCATGCGCAGGACCACCCGCAAGATTACGCGTCCAGCGAAAGGCGACTTTGATCAGCGATTTACCACCTGCCGAGGCTCCGAAGAGTGCGCCAAGGATCAAATAGGGGAAAATCTCGTTCAGGATAATATCCATGAACCGCCCCAATAGACCCGAGGCGTTGTTCACCAGAATATCATGCACGCGCGGACGTCCATCGCTGAGTAAGCGCGGCTCGCCGCCGATCTTTGTCACAAGGTATTTGTTGATGTCATCGGGCCCGTAAAAGTACCAAACCAGCACGGTGATAATCGTGTAGGACGCGATCAGGATCGCTACGATCACCAGCGGCAGGCCCCAAACCTTGATGTTGTAAGCAAGGAATACGACAATCGCCAAACCGATGATCAGCACCAGCCAAGGCCCTGTTGTGTTCAGACATTGCGGATCATCCACCGTCGTCGGGGTTGGCAGGCCGAAAAGCTCAGCGTTTTCAATCTCGATCTGCAAGCTTTCGGCCAGCATCCGCGCGCGATCACCGGTCATTTGGTCGATGATACAAACGGATTCAATCTCGGCCAGATAGGTCACAGAAATCGTCAGCGCCATCAAAACAAGGGCCACGTCCATGAACAGACCAAATCCACGTCGCAGGGTGCTTTTGTCACGCCACGCGCGCCACATGGAGTGTTGCAGGGCAACGATCAGCATCATGAGGGCAAAGGCGAAAGGGTAGTAATATTGAAACGGGAATTTTCGGATAATGAAATTCTCGTTTCCGGTCAGGTCGATCACCAATTGATCAAAGCCCGGGATGCCCGGCATCGCATTGATCATGCCAAGGATCACAAAGCCAAGGGAAAGCCAAAAAACCATGCGCAACGCCATGCTTTTCGGAGCGTTTGCAGCTGTATCAACCTCTGACATATTGGGTCCCTTACCTGTCAGTTTGATAGGGCCGCGCTATATCGCGCGACCCTATTTAGTGTGCATTCTTAAGAGCAGTGGCCCTTAGGGCTTGGCACAATCAGGCACAGTCATGCCCGCTTCTTCATAGGCTGCAACCGCACCGGGGTGGTACTTCACAGGCACCGCACCACACAGACCAAAACCAACAGAGCCGACGTTCGTTGTCGCCATGTAGGGTGCCTTGGTCAGGAATGTGTCTGCATTATCGATCACAAGCTTGGTCAACGCTTTAGCCGTGTCGAAATCCATGCTCGCGTTGACAACTTCGGCGCCCACAGTTGTTGGGCTGCGCCAGACACCATCTTCGCTGACGATTGTCAGACCCTCAACCGGGGCAACATCTGCAAGGTCGAACGTAATGCCTGCCGTGCCGGGGCTCTTGATATACTTCTGCATCGCTTCGCCTTCCCAAATGTCTTTCGGGATCGACCACAGCGTCATGTCACCCGCAGACAGCGAGCGTGTGATACGACCATCAGGAAAGGTGACAGGCAACATCATTGCATCCGCGGATCCATCGGTGATGGTCTTGGGCATTTGGCCCCAATTCACCTGAATGCCTTTGTAATCCTTGCCATCTTCAACACCGCTGACGAGCTGCAAAATACCACGGTCATTCGTCAACGCCGCGCCGCGAGGCGGGCCATTCAGGATCGTCTTGTCTGCGACATCGCCCCAGCCTTTAACGCTTGAGCTGTTATAGGCATAAAGTCCGAAGCCGCCGTAGTTATACGTGTGCAGTACCCGTACATTGGACACCAATTCCGCGCCTTTTTCCTTGCCAAGCTTGGCATAGGGACCCGCGCCTTTTGACATCAAGAAGGTCAGGATCAGCGGCGAGATAGAGACGTCTGTTTTACCCTCTGCAAGATTTTGCAATGAATTTGTCGCCGTCTGGCTGTCTGCTACTTGGAAATCCGCAAGGCCAGCTGCGGTTGCGAGCTCGGCCAAAGTGGTCATCGCTGTAAATGGCACCGTTGCGGGTGGTCCTGTTTCCGCCGTAAGCAACGTCTGTGCAGATGCTGTGCTGGCGAGCAGGCCAAAGGCAAGTCCCGCGCTTATGAATGTTTTGATCATGATATCCTCCCGATTGATCAAGTCTTTACGTTGTTTCAGCCGCCCCTATTTTTGGGGCTGGCTAATGCCCTGTTGGGCCTTCCGCGAAATCCGGCGCAGAGGCCGGCGGTTTCACATCATCTTCATCCCAGTATCCTATGAGCACGCCGAATTTGTCTTCAAGTCCAACCATTTGCGTGGCGCGTTGCTCGGACACGGTTTCGCGCTGGCGGTATTGCAAGGACCAATCGGCCAAGGCGTAGTGCATGTCCTTGCGCGCCTCTGCATGCGCATCCGAGCGGCCAAGATCGTGGAACTCATCAGGATCATTGACCAAATCAAACAGCATCGGCGGATAGCCGGGCGC
>CAYQZI010000206.1:0-4969 GCA_964421835.1 uncultured Planktotalea sp. | reverse complement strand
GGCCAGTGGCAGCAACACACACACCAAGAACTTACGCATACCAGCCGCCCCCCAGCGGAAAAAGCGCGCCATATTCACAGCGCGCTATTCACGCATCAGCCGTTTACGAGTGCGGCAAAAATCAGAATGCCGATAGAGACAACAGCGCCCCAAGTGACATACTTCAAGAAACCATCAAAGGTCTTCTCTTGCACAGATGTGTCCATGCTACCGTGTTTATGCTCAGCCATGATTTTGCTCCGTCTAAATAGGTTTGGCGCTGGTTAGCCGATTCCGGCGCGGCTGTCACCTAGGACCACCCGCCGCACCCCTAGATTCTAGTTAAACTACGTCGTTTTCTCGGCGAGCTTGAAGCCAATGCGATTAGGCTCTGCTGCTTCCACCTCTTTTGGCAACGCGCGCAGCATAACATTCAGCTGGCTTACATGCTGGACAAGCTGGGTTTTGCCGCCCGCAGGATCAGAGCCATAGAAAGTCACGATATCAGGGTCGAAAAACCCCATGCCCTCGATCTTCAAAACACCGGCATCGCCGCCGGTAAAGCCCATGGCGACTTCATGTTCGTTATCAAGTTGCTCTTCGAAATTCTGGATATAGAGGATCAGACGCTCATACGCCCATTCGGCAGGGCTTTTGGCCTTGGCAGGCTTGTCGCCCAACCCTTCGGTGCGCTCGTCGCGCGATTTGCCATCATCGGTGTGCTTTTCAAAGCGTCGTGGTAGCGCCGCAGCTTCAGCCGCTTCCGCAGCGGTTTTAATCTGATCGTTCATCTTACTCTCCCCAAGACGGCGCCGCTTAGACCTTGCGGCGATAGACCCACGCGCCATCCTCGCGTTTTTCGCGTGTTGCGCGGCCCTCCAGCCAAAGGTGCTGCACATGCGCGATAGATTCAACCAGCGCGAGGCCATATTCCGCGGGGCCAATTTTGCGCTTAAACAAAACGCTAAAGCATTCGCCAGCGGTGCAAGGAGTTTCCAGATGCGCCTCGAGGCGTTCAAGCGCAGAGTGATGGTTCTCGATCAATTGCCGCATGCGGATCGGCAGCCCTGTGAACGGCAGCTTATGCCCGCCCAAAACAAGGTGATCGGCCCGTGCGAGCGTGTTCAAACGCTCGCAGGCTTCTAGCCAATCGCCAACCGGATCGGCATTAGGCTCGGTCGCATAAACGCCAATATTGGAGCTGATCGAAGACAGGATTTGATCGCCTGCGATCACCAGATTGTCATCGCGCGACCACAGCGTTGCGTGCTCGGGCGCATGCCCATTGCCCATATGCACGTCCCAATCGCGCCCACCGACGCGAATCGTGTCGCCTTGTTTGATGCGCTTGTAGCCCAGTGGCAGCGGCGCAACGACATCGGAAAAGTTGAAAGGCCGCTCTTTTGAACGTTCCTCAATAATGGCCGGATCCATCCCGGCGCTGCGCCAAAACGCAATCGTCTCTGGCGTCGCCGCGTCCTGCGTATCCAGCTGTAACATACGTCCCATGAGCCACGCTGTGCGCGTTGTCCAAAGCTCCGCACCATGCGCTGTCTGAAACCAGCCAGCAAGACCGATGTGATCGGGGTGATGATGCGTGACAATGACCCGAGAGATCGGCTTGCCCTGCAAAGGGCCTGCCATCAGCTCGGCCCAAATACCGCGCGTCGTTTTGCTATCAAACCCCGTATCAACAATCGTCCAGCTCTCGCCCTCATCGAGTGCATAAACGTTCACATGATCGAGCTTCATCGGAAGCGGCAAACGCATCCAAAGAACGCCCGGTGCGACTTCTATCGCCTCAGAGCCGCTTGGAGGCGTGTCCCAAGGAAATCGCAGCGCAAGCGTTTGCTCGTTCATAAAGCGGCCAATTCATCGGCACTGAGCGCGTAGAGATCGGTGTCACCGACCTGCGCTTCGGCCAGCAGGCTCGCGTGTTCTGGCAAAAGCCGCGAAATGTAGATGTTGGCCAATTTCGTGCGCGCTCCTGTGCCCTTTTCGGCCATCGCCGCCTTTAGGTGCGCAAAGCCTCCAAGCACCCGCGCGAAGGCCATAAGATATGCATTTGCCCCCGCAAAGCGCGCGTTCAATTCGGATTGCTCCAACATCCATTCCGTCGTCTCGCGCAAGGATTCCACCGCTTCCCACAAAGGCGATCCAAGAGTTGGGCAGGCCTCGCGCGCGCTTTCGGTGAACTCTGCGATCTCGTCGAGCAATGCATAAGCCGCATCGCCCCCATCCATCAACTTGCGCGCAACAAGGTCCATTGCTTGAATGCCATTGGTGCCCTCGTAAATCGCCGTGACGCGCACATCGCGGTAAAATTGCGCCGCGCCAGTTTCCTCAATGAAGCCCATGCCGCCATGCACCTGCACACCATTCTCAGCGACGCGCATGCCTGTTTGCGTGCCAAACGCCTTGGCGATGGGCGTCAGGAACGCCGCGCGTGCGCCCCACTCCGCTTCGCCTGTGGCCGTTTGCATATCAATCGCAACCGCGCACATCAGCGCAATCGCGCGCGCAGCAAACACATCCGCCTTCATCACCGACAGCATCCGGCGCACATCGGCGTGATCCATGATTGTGCCTGTGCCGCCTTCAATCGAGCTACGCCCTTGTTTGCGCTCGCCTGCATAAAGCATCGCTTTTTGCAAAGCGCCCTCTGCCGCGCCAATGCCCTGACCACCCACGCCAAGCCGCGCGTTGTTCATCATCGTAAACATCGCGCGCATGCCGCCCGCCTCTGGCCCAACCAGCCAGCCTTTTGCGCCGTCGTATTGCATCACGGCGGTGGGGCTGCCGTGCAGACCCATCTTATGCTCAAGGCTCACCACCTTTAACGTATTAGCAACGCCGGGATTGCCTGCGTCATCAGGTATGTACTTGGGCACAAGGAACAGGCTGATCCCTTTGGTCCCCGCCGCGCCATCTGGCAGGCGCGCAAGCACAAGGTGGCAGACGTTTTCCGCCACATCATGATCGCCCCAGCTGATGTAAATCTTTTGGCCTGTGATGCTGTAGGTGCCATCGCCATTCGGCTCTGCCTTGGAACTCAAAGCACCCACGTCGCTGCCTGCTTGCGGCTCTGTCAGGTTCATCGTGCCCGTCCATTCGCCAGAAATCAACTTGGGCAGATAAAGCTCTTTGAGCGCATCAGAAGCGTGATGCTCAAGCGCCTCGATCTGCCCTTGCGACATCAGGGGCGCGAGTTGTAGCGACAAACACGCCGCAGCCATCATTTCGTTCACAGCCGTAGTCATCGTCATCGGCAGACCCATACCACCGTGATCTTGGCTCGCCGACATCCCGACCCAGCCGCCTGTCGCGATGGCTTTGTAGCCCTCCACAAAACCGGGCGAGGTGCGCACGACACCGTTCTCAAGGCGCGCAGGCGTCAGATCACTGCCACGATTGAGCGGTGCAATTTTTTCTTCGCACAGTTGCGCTGCTTGGGTGAGGATCGCAGAAGTCATCTCGCCGCCCGCCTCTTCAAAGCGCGGCTCGGCGGTGACCGCTTCAAAGCCAACAACATGATCAAACAAGAACTGATATTCAGCGAGCGGAGCGCGATAGGACATTAGGCTGTCTTTCTTCTTATCAATTTACAAGCGCGTGCATGAAACGTATTCCAGCGCGGGGTGAGGCGAGTTTACAAATCGCCGTGCCACCCCCGCAATCGAAACGCAACGTCAAAGCAGGGATCGCATATCGTGACAGAGCGGCTCAAGTCCACTTCGGGCGATATTCAGCGCGCGGCTGACTTTTTGACGCGCGGCGCGCTTGTCGCCTTCCCGACGGAAACAGTCTACGGGCTTGGCGCGGATGCGCGCAACGGGCGCGCGGTGGCGCAGATTTATGCGGCGAAAGGGCGGCCCAGCTTTAACCCTTTGATTGTCCATGTCGCCAATGCCGAAGCCGCGCAAAGCTTTGGTGTTTGGAGCGAGACCGCCCAGCGCCTTGCCGATGCTTTTTGGCCCGGCCCATTGTCGATGGTGCTGCCTTTGCGCGAGCACTCAGGCCTGAGCGAATTGGTCACCGCAGGTCTCGATAGCGTCGCACTTCGTGTGCCTGCGGGGGAGTTGGCGCAAACGCTTTTGCAGCGCTTTGATGGACCGATCGCTGCCCCCTCAGCAAACCCATCGGGGCGCATCAGCCCCACGACCTCGGCGCATGTGTTTGCGGGTTTGAATGGCAAGATCAGCGCTGTCCTAGAAGGCGGCGCATGTGCGGTTGGACTTGAATCCACGATCATCGGCTTGAGCAGCGCGCCAACACTTTTGCGCGCAGGCGGTGTGCCGCGCGAAGCCATCGAGGCCGCGCTTGGCCGTAGCTTAGAAGCTCCGATTGCAGGCAAAATCACCGCCCCCGGACAAATCGCATCGCATTACGCGCCAAACGCAAGTGTTCGGTTGAACGCGCTTGAATGGCAGGCCGGTGAAAAAACGCTCGGCTTCGGGCCGATGCGATGCGACCTCAGCCTCTCTGAAACCGGCGATCTTATAGAAGCGGCAGCCAATCTGTTTGGTCACTTGCACCGCCTTGATGCGCTAGTGGGCGGGCGCATTGCGGTTGCGCCGATCCCGCAACATGGGCTTGGCGCTGCGATCAATGATCGGCTGAACCGCGCGGCAGCCCCGCGTTAAGAAACGAGCAAACGCTCGGCAAAGCTGCCTTGGAGATAGGTGATCCGGCCCGCGCAAAGGGTGGCGGCGATGCGCCCTGTCGCGATCTCTTCAACCAAGATATCCGCGCGCTTGCCGACCTCCAAGGATCCACGATCTTGCAAACCCAAAATCCCCGCTGGCCCGCTTGATAAAAGCGCCCAGCCTTGCGCGAAGCTGCAAGCGCTTGCCGCGACAAGCTTGCCAATCGATTGGCGCAGCGCCGGATAGTGATAGTCAGAGGCAAGCGCATCGCACAGCCCATCGCGGATCAGATCCACAGCCGACACATTGCCCGCATGACTGCCGCCGCGCATCACATTTGGCGC
>CAYQZI010000205.1:0-5010 GCA_964421835.1 uncultured Planktotalea sp. | reverse complement strand
CATTGATGCGGTGAGATTTCACCCAAAGCGAGATTCTCGCTGAGCCCCGATGTGCCGCGCACCCCGGGAAGATCGCGCCGCTTGACATAATCGCTCACGCCCTGCGCAATAAATTCTGCGAGCCGATCTTGAGCTGCGCCCTCGCCCACTTGTGCATGGCGTGCGACAATCGCGCCGCCGCGCTGCATGCCGCGCCCGAGCACCCAGTTTGCAAGCGTCTCGCTGTCAACGCCGCTGTACGGCGTGAGTTTCGCTGGCGTTGGAAGCGGCGCGTCCACATCGCGATCTTTCACAGAGCGCCAAAACGGTGTGTAAACTTTATACATCCCGCCGCTCTTGGTCTCGACGCTCCAAGGTTCGAACATCAAATGACCGCCAAAACTGCGCGCCTCAATCCCTTGTGCGCGCAAGTTTGCTTTCACCGCTGTATCACGCGCGACGCTTTCAGGATCATAAAGCCGCGACCAAAACACGCTTTGCGCGCCCGTCTCTTTGATCAGACCTTGCAGCACATCCAGCGCCGGCCCGCTGCGCAAAACCAATTGCGCACCAAGCGCGGCAAGCGTTTGCGAAAATTTCTCTAGCGCCGCGCCAAGGCGCCATTTCGGCGCAGCGCCAAGCGCATCTACATGCTCATCTTTGATGAAAACCGCAATCACAGGCGCGCCGCTTTGCGCCGCTGCGCTCAACGCAGGATGGTCACAAACGCGCAAGTCACGGCGAAACCAGACGATGATAGGCTGCTGTGTGCTCACCCGAGCCCCCAAGTTAGTGTTTTGTTAATATACGGCAGGGGCACGAAGATAGATCAAAGAATATCATCCAAGGCATTCAAAAGCTGATCAATTTCGCCCTGAGACGTGTAATGCGTAAAGCTCAGACGCAGCACGCCCTTGCTCATATCAACGCCCATCGCCTCTAGCGGTCTTTGCGCGTAAAAATCGCCGCCCCCCGCCATGATGCCATGGGGCACCAGTTTCTCTGCCAAGCGTTCTGCATTTTCCTGCGCGGCCAAGGCCACTGTCGGTGCCCTTGAAGAGGCCTGATCAGGGCCGATGAGACGCACAGAATTTTTCGCAGACACATAATCCAAAAGCGGCTGCAACAGCGTCTCTTCATGCGCGCGCATCAGATCATGCACCGCGCCGCCCTTTGCTGCGCCGTCGCCGTCAACCCCGTGGTGCGTAGCGAGCGCGTCAATGTAATCTGCCATGCCAGCACTTGCGGCGATCTGCGCATGATCCGGCCCTGCGGGCGTGAACCGCTTGTAAAGACTGCCGCCATTGAAATGATGCCCTTGGTTCGGCAAGGTCATCCCCAAAGCGCGGCGCATCACCATGATCCCTTGATGCGGCCCATAGGTTTTATAAGCCGAAAACAGATAGATATCCGGCCCCAGCTCGCCCACATTCGGAAGCCCATGCGGTGCATAAGACACACCATCGACACAGACGAACGCACCAGCGGCATGAGCAATCGATGTGATTTCCGTCACCGGATTGATCTCGCCCACCACATTCGAGCAATGGGGAAACACCACAAGGCGCACTTTTTCATCCAGCAGGTTGGCCAGTGTTTCAGGATCAAGATGCCCTGTTTCTGGATCAATCCGCCATTCGCGGATTTCAATGCCGCGCTCCCTCAGCCTGCGCCAAGGTCCCGAGTTGGCCTCATGATCTTGATTCGTAACGACAATCGCTTCGCCCGACTGCATGAACTCCGCAAACGCCTGCGCAAGGACATAGGTGTTTTGCGTCGTGGAAGGACCGAAAGACAGCTCATCGCTTTCAACGCCTAGTATCGCCGCAAGGCGCAAGCGCGCTTCGTCCATCTCCTCGCCCGCAAGGCGCGAGGCCTCATAGGGCGCATAGGGCTGCACTTTGCGCTCTGTGTAATAGCGCGTTAAGCGATCAATCACCGCGCCGCAGGTATAGCTGCCACCGGCATTCTCAAAAAACGCCTGACCTTGCAACGAAGCTTGCGAAAACGCAGGAAACTGCGCGCGTACAAAATCCAGATCAAGTGTCATTTAATATCCCCTAATAGTCGTCAATTACACAAACCTAAAAGGCCCCGGCGCGCAAGCTGCCGGGGCCTTGTAACTTAACGTTAACGCGGCTGACTACTCAGCAGGCGTTGCGTTAATTTCGGTGTGTGTCGTTGGCACACCAACAGCTTCACGGCGTCCATCGTTGTAGATCGCTTTGATCAGCGCAAGGCACATCAAAACCATCACGATAGAAAAAGGCAAAGCCCCGATCACCATCGCCGTCTGAATAGCTCCTGTGCCACCCGAAATCAGCAATCCACCGACCACAAGCGCCAAAGCTGCCCCCCAGAACAGGATATGGGGACGCGCCTTTGGACCCTCATCACCTGCTGCGTTAATCGTGTTCACGATCAAAACAGCAGAGTCTGCAGACGTCACAAGGAAGGTCATCAGCAAGACCACAATCATCACCGCCATGCCCCAAGCTAGTGCCTGAGAGATTGGCGAGAGCATGAATTCGGTCATCGCAAAGATCTTATCGCCATTGGCTGCATCCAGTATCACGCCATTCGCATCGCCATTCAGCTCAAGATCAACCGCAGTGCCGCCGGCCCATGCGAACCAAACAAAGCACATCAAGGAAGGAACGATCATCGCGCCGAGCACGAATTCACGAATGCTGCGTCCACGCGAGATACGCGCAAGGAACAGTCCCACGAAGGGTGCAAAGGCAATCCACCACGCCCAATAGAAGACGGGCCACCAGCCTTGCCACTGCGCCAGCTTGAACGCTTCAGAACCTTCAACACCGTCCGATTGATACACATTGAAGCTTAGCCAAGGCAGCGCCATGAGATAATCCCAAATGCCGACAAAAAAGGCCGTCGCACCAAAGAAGGTCGCACCAAAGAGAATGAAGAACCCAAGTAGCACGATCGAGAGCACCATATTGATGTTCGACAGCCATTTGATCCCTTTCCCAACGCCAGAGAGCGCCGAAAGGGTCGAAGCCCCCATAATAACCAACAATGCAACGATAATACCCATGGTTGTCGCCGTGCCATCTTCTAGCGCAAGACCACCAAATCCGATCCGCGTGAGGCCCGCAACAAATTGCTCGACCCCAAAGCCTAGCGTTTGCGCAACGCCCAAGATCGTCGCCACAACCGCAACGATGTCGATGATGTGACCCAATGTGCCTGACAAGGATTTGCCAAACAAAGGCGTCAACGCCGAACGGATCGTCAACGGCAGGCCGCGTCGATAGCTAAAGAATGCCAGTGCAAGACCCGCAACCGCGTAACACGCCCACGCGCCAAGTCCCCAGTGCAGGAAGGACCAGACATAGGCCTCGCGCACATTGTCTTCGCCAAGCGCGGTTGTCGCGCCTTGAATGACAGAAGGGTTGTTCTTGAAGTGCGCAACCGGTTCAGCCACGGCCCATGTCAACATGCCGACACCGATACCGGCACCAAACATCATCGAGAACCATGAAAAGTTGCTGAACTCTGGCTTCTCGCCCTCTTGACCCAGATTCAAACGCCCCGCCGTTGGCCAGATCGCAAGTCCAAGACACACGATCACAAAGAACGTAACAACCCAAATATACCAAGCCGCAAAATTGTTCAAAATAGCAGAATTCCATGTGCTTAGAACAGCGCCAGCCTGCACAGGCCAGAAGATGCACCAAACGACGAGAACACTGATGATAACTTTAGAGACAACGGTAACGTTGACGCTAAATCCGCCGTAAAAACCGCTATCCGCGGTCTTGATCGGCAGATCAGTAAGAGGAGGTTTCATAAAAAATGTCCCTGTTTTTCGTTTTTTATTGTTCGTTCGAAAATGCTAACACAGCTTCATCTTTTTGCTAATAATTTGTGCACTTCGTGAAAAACGCGAAGTTATAGGTTATTTCCAAGCTCAAATGAAAAAAATCGCGCTGTTTTCAGGGGAAACAGCACGAAATCGAGATAGAATCAGCTGCTTGAATACCGCTCAAAGCGCCGCAGAGATCGCCTCTGCATGGGCTTTGATCGCATCCATATCACCCATCTTTCCAGGAGCGCGCAAAGACACGCCTTCATGGCGCGGATGGATATGAAAATGCAGATGGAACACCTCCTGCCCGCCCGCGGCCTCAGAGAACTGCTGCAGCGTGATCCCATCCGCGCCAAAAGCTTTCATACAGGCATTCGCGACCCTGTTCACAGTTGCCATACAAGCCGCAAGCTGCGCAGGGCTCGCATCAAGAATATTGCGGCAAGGCGTTTTGGGAATGACCAGACAATGCCCATCGCTGCGCGGCATGATATCCATGAAACAATAGGTATCCTCATCCTCAAACACCTTAAAGCTCGGGATGTCACCCTTCAGGATCTTGGCGAAGATATTCTCGGGATCATACTGCATTTCATGTCTCTTTTGGATGTGTGCGTTCGCGCTACTTTACGAGGCCACTTGCCCGCCATGCAAGGGCAGCTTTCGCATCAGTTGACGCGCGCCGCCGGTTTCGCGCGGCTCGAACCCAAGCGCTGTGTAAAACGCATGCGCGCTTTGGTTCTGCGGGCTCACCCCAAGCGTCAAACCTGAGCAACGCGCAAGCACGGCATGTTCCTGTGCACTTGCGATCAAAGCGCGCCCGACGCCCTGCCCGCGCATCTGCTCTGCGACGAACACATGCTGCACATCCATCAAGCGCCGCGCGAATTGCAACTGTACTTTCTTTTGAAGCGCGGCGTAGCCGACAATCAGCCTGCCTTTTTCAGCAACAATCAAACGCACCCAAGGGGTCGGGCCGAAACACAGGAAGATCAGCTCCTCCACATCAATCTGCGCCACATCCTGATGATGTTTGGAAAGGTCCTTGATCATCTCAATGATCACAGGCGCATCGCCTGCACGCGCCTCTCTTGTTGTTATCGTCGTCATATCGTCTCTCGCTCTTTGCCCGAGACGCCTATGATCCAACAAAAAACCGCCCCTTTGGGCGGTTTCATGTCTTACTCACATACTCAATT
>CAYQZI010000204.1:0-5032 GCA_964421835.1 uncultured Planktotalea sp. | reverse complement strand
CGGACTTGTCAGTGTTCATGGCAATTGTGATTTCTGCGGGCTCTTTGACGATCGGTTGGATCGCCTACGATTTTATGTGCAAATCGCAATTGGGCGAAACGCCGACGTTGTTGATGGTGCTCTTGTTCGCGATACTTGTGGTGATGGCATGGGGCTACAATGAAGTCTTCTCAGGTCGCGCAGCCTTGCTGCACCTTGGCGCGTTCACCGCGACGATTATGACAGCGAATGTGTTTTTCATCATCATGCCGAACCAGCGTATCGTTGTAGCGGATCTGAAAGCTGGGCGCACGCCGGATGCGAAATACGGCAAAATCGCCAAGCTGCGCAGCACGCATAACAATTATCTGACGTTGCCTGTGATCTTCTTGATGCTCTCGAACCACTATCCTTTGGCATTCGCGACGGAGTATTCGTGGATCATTGCGTCGCTTATTTTCCTGACAGGTGTGACGATCCGACATTACTTCAACACGCTGCACGCGACGGGCAAAGGACCAAGCTGGACGTGGGCGGTTACGGTGATTTTGATGATCATCATCGCGTGGCTGTCGACTGCGAATACCTGGGATGAGCAGTATGATGTGGCTGAGGCACAGCCTCTCTCGGCGCACCAAGAAATGTTGGTCGCTTCCGCTGGATATGAAGAGGTGGAGAATATTGTCCTTGGGCGGTGTTCGATGTGTCATGGGCGCGAGCCAAGCTGGGATGGCATTCGCTGGGCACCCAAGGGCGTGTTTCTAGAGACCCGCTATGACATCGTGCGTGCCGCGCGCGAGATCTATTTACAGGCGGGTGTGTCACACGCGATGCCGCCTGCAAATATCACTGAGTTGCCCGAAGAAGATCGCGCAAAGATTGTGCGCTGGTATCGCGGGTCTGGGAAAGTTGCTGAGGCGGATGGGTAAAGGTAATTATGACATTGCGTGCAGTGAAATTGCACGCCATGGTTGATTCAATTTTGGCAGTTAACTCATGCGATTCATGCTTTTTGTACCTTTTTTGGCTTTGCTTGCAGGCTGCAACACTGAGCTTACACCAGAAGCTCAACTCGTGCGTCAAATTCCAGCACAGATAGTCTCCAATTGCGAATTTTTAGGACCGGTGTCTGAAATAGAGATGTTCGGCCTAACCATGAGCCATGACTCACAGAGTGCGCTCAATAAAGTAAGAAACAGCGTTGCTTCCAAAGGTGGTAATGCTTTTGTTCTAACAAACACCAGCTCAAATATGGATGGAACGATTGCTCAAGCTGATGCTTATCGTTGCCCCTAACTAGGTTCTCAATTCTTGAACTAGTTTGCTTCGAAAGTGTCGTGCGCGCTTAAGAGCAAAATCGCTAGGCGCCGCGTAATTTGCGGAACCAGCCTTTCTTGGGCGCATCCTTGTCAACAGCCTCTTCGTCATCCTCTTCAGGTGCGCCAACAGCATCTTGAAACGCAGTAAAGAACTGATCGGCCATTTTCTTGGCAAAACCATCGACGATGCGCGAGCCGAGCTGGGCGAGTTTACCGCCGACTTTCGCCTCAACATCATAGTGCAGGATGGTTTGTTCGCCGTCGCCTTCAAGACGCACGTTCGCGCCGCCCTTGGCGAAACCTGCGGCGCCGCCTTTGCCTGCGCCACTCAAAGTAAGGCTTTCGTTTTCAACCATTTCGCTGAGTTCTACAGCGCCCTTGAAGGTTGCTTTCACGGGGCCGACTTTTTGCACAACCGTAGCCTCGAAGCCCTCCTCAGGAGAGCCTGTCATTTCCTTGCACCCCGGCACGCAGGCGGCAAGAACATCGCGGTCAAGGAGCGCCGCATAGACCGTGGCAGGATCCGCGTTGATGGTTTTTGAATCGCTCAGGTTCATGAGGCGCGTCCTTGGTTGAGGGCAATGTTAGAGCTAATCCAACACTGCCCGCCCAAATTTTGCAAACGGGTTTACGCGCCGCGAACCGTGTCGATCATCAACTGAACGTTTTCAGGATCAGCATCAGGCGTAATGCCGTGACCCAAGTTGAAGATATGCGGACCCTTTGACAGCGCATCAACAATGCGGCGGGTTTCAGACACAAGCGCATCGCCACCTGTGACCATATGGGAGGAGGCGAGATTGCCCTGCACGCATCCGTCGGGCTGCACATGCTCTGCAACCCATTCCGCGCTCACCGCATCATCGAAAGCGATACAATCGGCGCCGGTCGCTTTATGCGCACCTTTATAGCGTTCACCTGCGCCGCGCGGGAAGGCGATGATCGGCGTGTTTGGATGCGAGGCGCGCACGCCATCAACAATCTTGCGCATTGGGGTAAGAGAATAGTTATCGAAATCATCCCCTTTGAGCGATCCTGCCCAGCTGTCGAAAATCTTAACAACTTCCGCACCTGCTTCGATCTGTTTGTTGAGATATAGGATTGTCGCCTCGGTGATACGATCAAGGACACCTTCGAACACGGCTTTGTTTTCATCCTTGAGCGCATGTGCGGGCGCTTGGTCAGGTGTCCCTTTGCCGCCGATCATATAGGTCGCGACGGTCCAAGGGGCACCTGCAAACCCGATGAGCGTTGTTTCATCTGGCAGCTCTTTCGAAAGGGTGTTCACCGTTTGATAGATCGGATCAAGGTGGTCATGGATCTCATCAGCTGGCTTCAACGCGTCGAGTTCTGCCTGCGATGTGATGGTTGACAGGCGAGGGCCTTCGCCTGTTTCAAAGCGCAGATCAGCGCCAAGCGCTTGGGGTACCAAAAGGATGTCGGCGAACAGGATCGACGCATCAAAGCCATAGCGGCGAATGGGCTGCAACGTAACTTCTGTTGCCAGCTCAGAATTATAGCAAAGCGACAGGAAATCACCCGCTTCAGCGCGTGTTGCGCGGTACTCTGGCAAATACCGTCCCGCTTGGCGCATCATCCAGATTGGTGGTGTTGGCAAAGTTTCGCCAGCAAGGGCGCGCAGGATGGTTTTTTGAGAAGTCATAGAGAGTTTCCTTGGTGTTCAAGATGCGAGTGCGCGAGCGCCTCAAGTATAATTTCGGCAACGCGGTTCGCGTCTTCTTCGTGGGCTAAGTGTCCCAAACCTGACAGCATCTCGCAATGGGCATTTGGCATTTTTGCGGCGGCATTTTGGGATGTTTCGGGGGGTACGGCAAGATCATTGCTTGCCGCAATGAGCGTCGTGACGGCCTGGTTGTTTGCAAGACCGTCAATAAGCGCATCCAGCTTCCATTGCGCCATCATTTGCAGTGTTGCGTTCACATGCGTGCGGCTTGCGACAAGGCGTTTGTAATAGCTGATGTCTTGGGTCGAAAGGGTTGAGCCAGTTCCCTTGAGAATACGTTCAACACCGCTGCCCATAGAGGTCGTTGCACTGAAAAAGTCGGAGACGAGCGGCACAGCCGCGATAGTTTTCGCGATAATTGGGAACATAACGCCCGCGACACCTGCGAAGGGTTCAAGCGCGGCGTTAATACCGACAATTTGTGGAGGATTGGGGGCTAACATTTCAGCCATGCGAAGCGCGATGGCAGCCCCTGCGGAATGACCAATAATTGCTTCCGGCTTTAGGTTCTCAGCTTGGCAAAGCGCGAGAATATCTTCCGCCATCGGATCAAGTCCGCAGCGTTGCTGCGCGCCGAGTTTGGTGAAACCTTGCCCCGGTAGATCAATCGCCACGATGCGGTAATGCTTTGCGAGCAGAGGGATCAAATGGTGCCAGCTGTGCGTTGCACCGCCTGCACCGTGAATCAAAAGCAAAAGCGCGCCGCTGCCAAACTCTTGCACATGCCATTTATGCGGCTTGCTCAAAGCAAAGCGAGAATGCTCTGCGTTTGGCCATGTTGCTTTTTCGCGCGCCCAGTCCATTGTTTAACTTGCCAAGCTCGCGCAGACAGCAGCGGAAACGCCTTTGGCGTCAGCACGCGGCATGGCGATATATTGGCCTTTCATCCGATCCGCGAGGGTTTTGAGCGCGCGCTCTGGCCGTATGGTTGTGTCGATCACCAGTGTTTCCAGCCCTAGCAGGTAGATATCGCGCCCAATCCTGTCAGCATCCTCAGCCGCTTGTTTGCGATTGGCCTGCCCATCCAGTGCAATATTGGCGCGCCCATCGGTGAGAAAAATAATCGTCGTACTCATCCCCTTTTGTGCAGCGGTTTGCGCCATTTGCATCGCTGCGCTCATCCCAGCCGCAAGCGGGGTGCCGCCGCCGCCTGGAAGCGCAGCAAGCCGACGTTTGGTTTGCACAAGCGAACGCGTGGGCGGCAAAAGCACTTCCGCATCAAGACCACGAAAGGAGATCAACGCCACATGATCGCGGCGCGCGTAGGCTTCGCCAAGCAGCATTTCAACCGCGCCCTTGGCTTCTGCCAAACGCGCCATCGCAGCGGAGCCGGAAGCATCAACCGCAAATATCAGCAAACGATCAGAGTGGGTTTGATAGCGTTTATGGCGTAGATCGCTGGGGTGGATGATCGGGCCAAGACGCGTAGGCTGGCCCTGTTTGCGAATGGTTTGATAGGGAATTGCGGCGCGTAGGGTGGCGATAAGATCAACGCGCGCGGAACTGCTTTTGGACCCTGCGCGCGCGGGCAGGGGGCGACCACGGCGATTGCCGGTCTGTTTCGCGCCTGTTCCTGTGCCTTTGTTGCGTTTGTTTTTTGCACCCGCTGCGAGTTGATCCAAAAGATCCGCAGGCAGCGCCGCTTTGATCGCGTCCAGCAGCATATCTTGGGGAATCGCAAGCGTGTCTTCTTCGCTTTGCGCTGTCTCGTTTTGCTGCGGTTCTTGCTCTGGCGGTTGCTCTTGCTCGTCTTGCAGTTCTGGCAGACGCGTTGCGCGATGAGCAAAGACAAGATCAACGGCGAGAATAAGATCATCGGCATTGATTGATGTGCGTTTGTGCAAAGCTGCATGCGCTTGGGCGGCGCGCAGCGCCAAAGTCGGCGCGCGTAAACTTGTGATGCCGAGATTGACGGCAAGGGTAACAAGTTGTTCAGGAATATCGTCAGCGAACTCGACGTGGCGCGCGGCTTTACCCAAGTCGTCCACAT
>CAYQZI010000203.1:0-5077 GCA_964421835.1 uncultured Planktotalea sp. | reverse complement strand
GAGGAACCAATGCCAGAGCGAGAGATTCGCGGTGGCGACTCTTTTACTGTGCGGCAACAAAAGCTCTTGGCGTTTAATTCGGCAATTGCTGTGGGACGTTGATACTCAGAATGTTGTGTTTTCGATTGGCCCAACGGGTCAAACGATTGAGCTGACAATCGATGGAAATACATTTGATCTTGTGAGTGTTCCTAACTCTTCAAGTTATGCTTTCAATGATGCGACGCATGATGCAATTGCGAACCGCATCTTTTCTGCGACAGATTCGCTTGACATAGTCTACGTTGGATACGACGAATACGATGCAACAGGTACGACGCTTTTGGAAAGTTCTGGTGGCTATTTGCCAATTGGATTTTTGTCAGGCCCAACTGTTGCCAGTCGTCAAACAGGTAGTGCGACCTATGCAGGCTATATAAGTATAGCAGGGTCATCTGCAGCTGGGGTGAGCTATGGTCAGGGCGATCTGACGTTGAATGTAGACTTTGACGGCAACACGCTCAGCGGCGGCGCTGCTATTGCAGATACGAGGGCCACCAACGCCGTGAGCGTTCCGATTTCGCAAATCGATATCCCAGAAACCAGTTTCGAGAATGGGTTGGCAGCCGGGGCAATTACGGTTGTCGCCACCGATCCAACGCAAAACTTGGTAAACGGTGAATTTGACGCCGCGCTTTACGGCTCGCAGGGCAATGGGCTGGGTGGCACAATGAGCGGTGAGATCGTAGATGGGGTTGGCAACACCAAGCATAGTTTCCAAGGCGCATTTGCGACGTCGCGCTAGATCGGTTTGCGCGCATTCATTGCCGCGGTAATTGTGCCATCATCGAGATAGTCCAGCTCGCCGCCGATGGGCACGCCTTGGGCGAGCGAGGTCAGCGTCACGCGGTTTTCCAGTAGGTCTGCGATATAGTGGGCCGTGGTTTGGCCATCTATGGTCGCGTTCAGCGCGAGGATGACTTCGCTGATGTGCTCACTTGTCACGCGGTCAATCAGGCGGGGGATGCGCAGTTCCTCGGGGCCAATGGCATCGAGTGCAGAAAGCGTGCCGCCAAGCACATGATAGCGACCTTGGAACACGCCCGAGCGTTCCATCGCCCAGAGATCAGACACATCCTCGACCACGCAGAGGATGCCGTTGGCGCGTTTCTCGCTCTCGCAGATGTCGCAGATGTCCGCTGTGCCGACATTGCCGCAATTCAGACACTCGCGCGCGGTGGCAGCAACAGTCTGCAAAGTGTCCGCAAGAGGGGTGAGCAAAAGCGCGCGTTTACGGATCAGGTGTAACACAGCACGACGCGCGGAACGGGGGCCAAGCCCTGGGAGCTTGGCCATGAGTTCAATGAGTGCGTCGATGTCTTTTGTGCTGCTCATACGCCGCTCCTTTTGGCAAGCTGCGGGAGCCTCCGGCGGGAGTTTAAAGGGCAAGATGAAGCCGCGCGTCGCAATTTCTTAGAACGGCAGTTTCATATCTGCAGGCAGGCCGAGACCTTCGGTGAGTTTGCCCATTTCAGACGCAGATTTCTCAGAGGCTTTTTGCTGCGCTTCTTTGATTGCCGCGAGGATCAGGTCTTCGACGATTTCTTTTTCATCGCCGTTGAAGATAGACGGATCAATGTCGAGACCGATGAGTTCTCCTTTGGCAGTTGCCGTGGCTTTCACAAGACCCGCGCCGCTTTCGCCAACAACAGTCATGGAGCCGAGATCTTCTTGCAGCTGACCCATCTGGTCCTGCATTTCCTTGGCTTTTTTCATCATACCCGCCATATCGCCGAGCTGGCCTAGTCCTTTGAACATCTAACTCTCCGTTTAAGTTTCGCGCGCCTCCTTGGGCGTCGTGTAAAAGATCATTGCGATACATATTGCAGCGACAGCGGCGATGAACAAGGTCGGGGATCCAAGACAGCCTTCAATCCGTGCATTTGCGAAGGTATCTTGCGGATCGAGTAACGTCAGGAACGACACGTAGAAGGACCACGCGACAACCAGCGCGAGCGCGCCCCACTGGTGGCGGAAGTGGAGTGCGACGACAGTTGCTGCAAGCAGGATCAGGGTGAAAGGAGTGGTCGCGAGTGCAAAAGTTTCGGCGATCATGCCGACCGGCGTGCCGTCCCAATCAGGTTTGATCTGAGTGCAGGTGGGGGTCATGGGGTATTGGTCCTGAGCTTTTGGATGAACGCAAACGCGGCGATTGTGAAGCAGATAGCACTTCCAAGGATCAAGTAAGTCAGCGTGTAACCAATGCAGCCAATGGTTTGAGCGGTAAAATGCGGATCGTAGAGTAATTCAATGGCAAAGATATGAAAAGCCCAAGCCGCCCAGCAGAGGCACAGGATTAGACCGAGCCAGAGTTTGCGTTGCCAAAGCGTGATCACAGCAAGACAGGTAATTGCGATGCTGACGGGCGTGGACGCTAGGATCAGGGCCTCCTGTAGCTCAGTTACTCTTTCGCCATTCCACTGAGGGCGAAAAACAGCGCAGGCATAGCCAAATACCGCGTCTGTTTCCGGGATGTGCACCGTTTAGTCCTCCTCGAAGGGGTCCCATTCATCTTCCACCTCAGGGAGCGCTTCGACCATTGCCTCTTGCGCGATCTCTTCGGGGGTTTTGATGTCGATGATCTTGGCGCTTGGGAAGGCCTCGAAGACGGCTTGTAAAAGCGGATGAGACGCCGCTTGCGCCTTGAGCGCGATATCCGCAGCGTCGCGGGTCTCCGCGATGGTTTCGCGGCCACCTTCGTTGACGAGCGTGACGGCCCATCGATTGCCTGTCCAGAGTTGCAGTTTTTGCCCCAAACGCTGAGCTAGGTCAGCAGGGGATTTGGGATGGGGTTCAAACTCGATCCGACCGGGTTGATAACTGGCAAGGCGTACGCCGCCCTCAACCTCCACCAGCAGTTTAACATCGCGATTGGCACGGATAAGTTCGACGACATGGTTGAACGTCGGGAAGCGCTCCAGCGCGTCTGCATCAAGTTGCTGTGCGGTCGCAGCACCGCCTGCGGAACCGCCGGATGTACTCATGCGAGACTGCGCGTTTGCCACAGAGGTCGCGCCAGCGCTCATCCCGCCACCGTTTCCACCGCCGCCAGAGGGGGGAGGGGGTGGCGTGTCTTGGAGCTTGCGGATCAGTTCTTCAGGGCTGGGAAGCTCGGCCACATGGGTGAGGCGAATGATCGCCATTTCAGCGGCCATCATCGAGTTGGGGGCAGAGGCGACTTCATCAAGGGCTTTCAGCAGCATTTGCCACATCCGCGTCATCGCGCGCATGGGAAGATCATTGGCCATTTGTAGACCACGCGCGCGCTCGTCAGGGCTGACGGTAGGGTCATCCGCCGCATCTGGGGTGATTTTCACAACAGAAATCCAATGAGTGATTTCCGCTAGATCGCGCAGCACCGCCATAGGGTCAGCGCCAGCAGCATATTGCGCGCCAAGCTCTGTAAGGGCGGCTGCAGCATCGCCGCGCATAATCATTTGATAAAGGTCGAGCACACGACCGCGATCCGCAAGACCAAGCATTGCACGGACTTGTTCAACTGTGGTTTCGCCCGCACCGTGGCTGATCGCTTGATCTAGCAAGGACGTCGCATCGCGCGCAGAGCCTTCGGCAGCGCGCGTAATCAGAGCCAAGGCATCTTCAGCAATCTCAGCATTCTCACCAGCGGCGATGCGTTTGAGCATTCCGATCATGTCTTCAGGTTCAATGCGGCGTAAATCGAAACGTTGGCAGCGGGATAGGACCGTCACAGGCACTTTGCGAATTTCGGTCGTTGCGAAGATGAATTTGACGTGGGCTGGTGGCTCTTCCAGCGTTTTCAACAAAGCGTTGAAGGCGGAGGTGGAGAGCATGTGCACTTCGTCGATGATGTAGATTTTGTAGCGTGCAGAAGCGGCGCGGTAATGCACGCTTTCAATAATTTCGCGGATGTCACCAACACCTGTGCGCGAGGCCGCGTCCATTTCCATGACGTCTACGTGGCGCCCTTCCATGATTGCTGTGCAGTTCTCGCACACGCCACAAGGCTCTGTTGTCGGGCCACCTGTGCCATCAGGGCCGGTGCAATTGATGCCTTTGGCGATAATACGTGCGGTCGTGGTTTTACCGGTGCCGCGAATACCTGTCATCACGAACGCCTGCGCGATGCGGTCTGCTTCGAATGCGTTCTTGAGCGTGCGCACCATCGCCTCTTGGCCAACAAGATCGGCAAAGGTTTCGGGGCGATATTTGCGCGCAAGGACGCGGTAAGCGGTGTCAGGCGTATCAGTCATGGGCGCTTTCAGATTCGATCTTGGCACAAGGTAGGCGCGGGTGCGCGCGCCGTCTAGCCGATTGCGCGAAATGGCGTTACTGATGAGAGGCAAGCTAGGAGAAACGTCATGCGCTTACGAGGACGCCGTGGCAGTCGCAACATAGAAGATCGCCGCCGTCAACGTGGCGGGCAACGTAGCGGGCGCAGCGGCAAGGCTGCGCCGATTGGCGGTGTTGGCTTGCTCGTGATCTTGGCGATTGGCTATTTTGCGGGCATCGATGTGTCGCCTTTGTTGCAGCAGGGCGGTGCGCCGCTGCAGACGCAAACACGCGATATTTCACCCCAGCAAGAGCGCGCAGCGGAGTTTTCATCGCAGGTTTTAGCAACGACTGAGCAAGTTTGGGGGCAAATCTTCCCTCAGCAAGTGGGGCGCGACTACACGCCGCCCATCTTGGTGCTCTACGCGGATGTGACGCAAAGCCCTTGTGGGGGTGCATCTGGCGCGACGGGTCCATTCTACTGCCCAGCGGATCGCAAGGCCTATCTTGATACGGCGTTCTTTGCGACGCTTTCCAGTCAGCTTGGCGCGCGGGGCGATTTTGCAGCAGCCTATGTGATTGCACATGAAGTGGCGCATCATGTGCAAAATGAGTTGGGGATTTTGGGACAAGTTCATCAAGCGCGGCAGCGCTCCAGCAAAATAGAAGCGAATGCGTTGACCGTGCGTCTTGAGCTACAAGCCGATTGCCTTAGCGGAGTTTGGGCGCGCGCGGTTGAGGGGCTGTTGGAACCCGGAGACATCGAAGAAGCGCTGAATGCGGCGCG
>CAYQZI010000202.1:1185-5122 GCA_964421835.1 uncultured Planktotalea sp. | reverse complement strand
GCGCAGACACCCAAAAGCGCGCCTGTTTCACGCCAACGCGCAATGCGTAGATGACCGCCCTCTGCCATGCTATCAGCCTTGCCAACCCCTTGTGCATAAAAAGAAATCGTCAGAAAACTAAAGGCCGAGAACACCAGCGTCAGCATGATTGCGAACCAAAAAACAGGCGAGAACAGCGGCGCAACAGCGAAGAGCCCCAACATCCCTGCACAGAGCACCAAAACTCCAAGCGCAACGGCCGTCCCGCGCGCAGCGGCGGTCATTGCAGCGAGCTTGCCCAGCAGCGGGTCTTGCACCACGTCGATCAAGCGCAGCGCAAAAAGGACAGCGCCCAAAGCGCCCAAAGACACGCCAAACTCATCCACATAAAACTTCGGTGCATGAATATAGATCGGCAAGCCAGCCGCCGACAGCAAAGCCGCGAAAACAGCATAGCCGCCAAGCGCGGAGACCCGCGTGTTATGTGCCACAGCGCTTTGCATTACGAGACTTCGCTTGCAGGGGGCTCTGGCCGATTTCGAAACGCTGCACCCTTCCACCAAAGCTTAAGCGCTTGCCAGTGAATCAGCCCCAAAACGCGGCGCGATCCAAAGGGGCGTTTCAAGCAAAAGCCCAAAATACTGGCGTTGCTCAGCGGCGCACATGACCCCGTCAAGGTCGCAATCAAGCCGCCCGCTTGGCTGGTGTAATCGATGAAAATCCCGACACGGTCTTCCCTAATATCAAAGCGAAATTCATACCCGCCCTCAACCGGTTGAAAGGGGGAAACATGCATCAATTTGCGCGATTTCAGTCGATCACTCGCCACAATCGGGCGCAGATCCTCGTGATGACACAGGTAACTGTGGCGATCGCCATAAGTGTTCGTGACCTCAGAAATCACCGCGCAAAACTGATCTTGCTCATCGTGAATAAGCCAAAAACACACAGGGTTGAACACATGCCCAAGCACACGAGGTTGCGTCAAAAGCAGCACTCTTCCGCGCAAGGAAAGCGCATTCTGGGCCAGCACATCGCGCACCCATGGCACGCCGCGCCCAGCTTTTGGCAGGCCTCCGTGATCGCTGTCAAAAACAGACGTGAGGTTGCGCGAATTGCGGGAAAACAAGGATGGCGCACCCTGTTTTGCGTCCATGTCCAGCAACACATAGTCCACGCTATAGCGGAACGCATTGGCGATATCGCCTTTGCGTCCGTGATAGGTGTGACCAGCAATGTGCTGCACAGTGTTCATTGCGCAGCGAAGCTCAAAGCGTTGGCGCCGCGCAGGGCTTCGACGACGTCTACCGCGCTCGACAGACCGTCCTCGTGGAAGCCATTTTTCATCCACGCACCGCAGAACCACGTCTTATTCGCGCCGTTCAATTCCGCCACTTCACGTTGGCCATCAAGCGCAGTCAGGTCAAACACAGGATGGCGCAAGGTGACTTGATCGTAGATCAGCTCTTGCCGGATCGTGCGTGTCGTATTCAGCGTCACAAAATGCGGATCATTCGCCGGGATCGGCTGAAGCGAGTTCATCCAATAGGTCAGATCAATCCGCTCGTTCTTTTTCTGCGCATCTTCGGTGTAATTCCACGAAGACCAACACACTTTGTGTTTCGGCATTACGGACGCATCCGCGTGCAAAACAATTTCATTCGGTTGGTACTTTATCTTGGACAACGCTGCCCGTTCTGCCGCTGTCGGATCTGCAAGCAAACGCAGGCTATCGTCGGAATGCGTCGCGAAGATGACCTCGTCGAATTGCTCCCAATCGCCGCCTTTGATCTTGATCTCGACGCCTAGGGCAGAGCGTTTCACCGCATCAATTGGCGTACCAAGGCGCATTTCGACGCCCTTCGCTTTCAGCGACGTCTCTACGCGGCGCACATATTCGGTTGAACCACCATTTACCGTGTACCACTGATGCTGTCCCGTCACCCCAAGCAGCGCATGGTTCTTGAAGAAATCCATCATCGCATAAGCAGGAAAGTCCATGATCTTATCCGTTGGCGTGGACCAAATCGCACCAGACAAGGGCGCTAGGTAATATTCGCGGAAATAGCGCCCCACCCCGAGCGCATCCAAGAAGGTGCCAATCGTCCAATCCGGATTCGCAGCCGCTAGATCGTAGCCTTTGCCATTAAAGCGATTGATGTCGCGCAGCATGCGCAGGAAACGCGGATCAAGCGCGTTTTTGCTCTGCGCAAATACCGCGCGAACAGAGGCAAGCCCATACTCCAGTCGCCCCCCATCGATAGAGGCGCCAAAACTCATGCTGGATTTCACAACCGGTACATCCAGCTCTGCGAACAGCGCGGCAAGATGCGGATAATTGGCGTAGTTGAACACGATAAAGCCGGTATCGACCGGCTGATTGCCACTTGCGCCCGCCATGATCGTACGCGCATGACCGCCAAGCCGCGGCTCTGCTTCAAAGAGCGTCACACGGTTGTCACCTCCCAGCATATGGGCCGCGCCCAGGCCGGAGATTCCAGCACCGATCACGGCAATATTTTTCTGTGGCAAGTGCCCGGTTGATGTTGGCATTCAAAGCGCTCCAAAGGTAGAAAAGTACGTAGTGTTATCCAAATGTACGCAGCATCGCACCAATCGGATGTAAATGAAGAAAATTAACATACGAGTGATCCAATCGATGACGCTGGGCGTATTACCTCATGTTGATACGCGTCAACGCCTTGGAACACGAACCAAATACTCTAGTTTTCGGTGAAGTATCCGCATTTGGGACGTAAAAATAAGACAGGCCAGGACAAAACTGACGTGAGCGAAACGAACAAAGACTGGACCACGCAAATTTATGCGATCAGGGACCGACAGGATCAGGCTGCATTTGCCGAGCTGTTCGCCCATTTCGCGCCGCGTGTGAAAGGCTTTTTGATGAAAAGCGGCGCAGATGCGTCATTGGCAGAGGAATGTACCCAAGAGGTGATGGCCACCTTATGGCGCAAAGCGCACATGTTTGATCCCAGCCGCGCAAGTGCTGCGACATGGATCTATACAATCGCGCGGAACCGTAAAATTGACGCATTGCGCAAGCAACGTCGGCCAGAGCCGGAAGATCTCCCTTGGGGACCCGAAGCTGAACCCGAACAAGCCGAAGTGATCGGTTTGAAACAAGAGACAGAGCAATTGGCAGTTGCGATCAAGGAATTGCCTCAGAAACAAAGGAATTTGATTGAACAAGCCTATTTTGGCGACCTATCGCATAGTGAAATTGCAGAAATTACAGGTCTACCACTGGGCACAATCAAATCCCGCATTAGGTTGGCGTTAGAACGCTTGCGCCACGCAATGAAGTGATGAACATGACTGACACGATTAAGCACCATCTGACGCCTGAAATTTTAATGGCCTACTCCGCTGGCACCTTGCCAGAGGCGTTTAACCTTGTTGTGGCTACCCATATCTCCATGTGTGACACCTGCCGCGCCGAGCTTGATAGCTATGATGCGATCGGCGGTTGCGTGATGGAGGAGGCAACAAAGTCTGATCTCTCTAGCGATGCTCTGGCGGCAACCATGGCCTTGATTGCCAAAGGCGACAGCGCACCAGCGGCGCAGCGCAGTGCTTGCACCACGTTGCCAAGCCCGCTGCAAGACTATGTCGGCGGCGATCTATCTGCGATCAAATGGAAGCCGATTGGCATGGGTGTTAAGCAGGCGATTTTACCCACGTCCAAACACGCGACTGCGCGTTTGCTTTATATTCCTGCGGGCGGCGCGGTACCGGATCATGGACACAATGGCACGGAAATGACCCTGGTGTTGCAGGGGGCTTTCATCGATGAAGAGGACCGCTTTGCGCGCGGCGATATAGAGGTCGCGAATGAGGATCTAGAGCACACGCCGATTGCAGATATGGGCGAGGACTGCATTTGCCTTGCCGCCACCGATGCGCCGCTAAAGTTCAACGCTTTGATCCCGCGTCTCGC
>CAYQZI010000202.1:0-1085 GCA_964421835.1 uncultured Planktotalea sp. | reverse complement strand
AGCTCTCCTGCCCCAACCAAAGCGACTGCCTTGCGAGAGCGAAAGCAAATATCGCAGCTGTAGTGCGCAAGAATGCGATCTAGGTCGTGACTGTTCCACGCATCTTCCCAGTCTTGCGCAAATGCTTTGTAATCAACGTTCAATTTTCGGCCCCGAGCTGGTGATTGGAACGACCGTTGGGTTTGGCTCTGGCGCGAGTTCCTCAAAATCAAAGTTGTCCAAACGCCGCGCGCGACGCCCTGCTTTGTCGGCACTGATCTTGATCTCTGAAATGTCCTTGGCCGCTTGTCCAAAGTGGCGATCAAGGTTTTCAACTCGCGTGCCTAAACGCTCTACATCTTTGAACAAATTGCCAAGTTCACGGCGGATCGCACTTGCTTGTTCTTGCATGCGCGCGTCTTTCAGAATGGCGCGCATGGTGTTCAAAGTCGCCATGCACGTTGTCGGCGAAACGATCCAAACGCGCGCGGCAAAACCCTCTCTCACAAGTTCTGGAAAATTCGAGTGAAGCTCTGCGTAGACCGCCTCCGATGGCAGAAACATCAACGCGCCATCGGCAGTTTCACCGTCTAGGATATACTTCTCCGAGATCGCCTTGATATGCGCTTTCACAGCCGTGCGCATCATGCGCGCCGCGTCGTTCAATTCATGCTGCGTCTCTGCATTTCTCAGCGCCTCATAAGCCTCCAAAGGAAACTTGCTATCCACAACAATTGGACCAGGGGGGTTTGGCAAATGGATTAAGCAATCCGCGCGTTTGCCGTTGGAAAGCGTCGCTTGCCACGTATAGCTATCCGCAGGCAGCGCTTTGCCCACGATGTCCTTGAGCTGTATTTCCCCAAACGCCCCGCGCGTTTGTTTGTTGCTCAGGATGTCTTGCAAGCTTAGCACATCGCCGGACAGTTTCGTAATATTATCTTGTGCCTTATCAATCGCTTGCAGCCGTTGCTGCAACTCCCCAAGGCTCTGCGCTGTGCGTCTTGCAGACCCTTGCAGGTTCTCGTTCATCGTGCCGCTCACCTGCGTGAGGCGCTGTTCCATAAGTTGCAACATATTCGCTTGGGAGGCCGCTTGCGCCTCTGAGA
>CAYQZI010000201.1:0-5183 GCA_964421835.1 uncultured Planktotalea sp. | reverse complement strand
CTGCTGAACGCCAAGGGGGCTGTGCATGAAGAAGTCTACGGTTTCGAGCGCCCCCGCTGGTTTGCAAAAGACGGCACCGCGCAAGAGGATCATTACGGCTTCAATCGCACGGTAGTCGAGGAAAGGGTCGCGGCAGAGGTCAAAGCAGTCCGCGAAAACGTAGGGCTTATGGATGTCACCGCCTTTACCAAGGTGCTTGTGTCCGGCCCTGATGCCTATGCTTTGTTGGATCGCTTGACCGCCAATAGGATGCCGCAAAAGGTTGGTTCCATCACGCTGACTCATATGCTCAACCGCAAAGGACGCATTGAGCTTGAGACGACCATCGTGCGTATGGCCGACGACCAGTTTTACCTCGTCTGCGCAGCGTTCTTTGAGCAGCGCTTGCTCGATCATCTCAATCACCAGCGCGCAGATGAAGAGGTTACAATCAAAGCTCTCTCGGCTAAGTGGTCTGCGTTATCCTTAAACGGTCCAAAGGCGCGCGATGTGCTCAGCGCCTGCACTGATGCAGACCTGAGCAATGCTGGCTTCCGTTGGCTCTCTGCACAGCAGATCACAGTTGCGGGGCATGACATTTGGGCGTTTCGCATGTCCTACGCGGGCGAGCTTGGCTGGGAATTCCATATGCCAAACGCCGCTTGCTTTGATATCTACAACGCGCTTTGGGCAGCTGGTGAAGCGCATGGCATTGCCGATTATGGCTCATTCGCGATGAACGTGATGCGCATGGAAAAGGGCTTTAAGGGGGCTGGCGAATTGACCAATGAAGTCACCCTTGCCGAAGCGGATGTTCTGCGTTTTGCGCGCACAGATAAGGATTACTTGGGGCGTGACAAAACCCTCAACACGGAATTACCATGGGTCTGCGCCTATCTAGAGATTGAGCCGGACGGCATCGCCGATGGGCATGGCGGTGAAGCGGTGATGCTGAATGGCACTGTTGTCGGTTCCACCGCCTCCGTCGCCTATGGCCCCACGGTCGGCAAGATCCTTGCCTTCGCCTACATCAAGCCCGAAGCGGCTGTTGCTGGCACAGAGCTGGAAGTCGTGATCCACGGAGAGCCACGAGCCGCGAAAGTCCTAAGCGAGCCCGCTTATGACCCTGAAAGCCTCAAACCAAGGACAGACGCATGACTCTTCCAAACACAATGAAAGCCATGGTCACCATGGGGCACGGCGACCTTGATCAAATGGTGTTGCACCCTGATTGGCCGCGCCCCGAACCTGCGGCGGGCGAAGTGCTGATCCGCGTCGGAGCCTGTGGCCTCAACAATACCGATGTGAACACGCGCTCGGGCTGGTATTCCAAGACCGTCACAGATGCCACAACAGGCGGCGCGTTCGACGAAGTCGGCGAGGACGATCCAACATGGGGCGGCGCGCCCATCACATTCCCACGCATCCAAGGCGCAGATGTGTGCGGCGAAATCGTCGCTGTTGGCGCAGGTGTTGACCCTGCGCGCATTGGCGAGCGGGTGATCACCGATGGCTGGCTGCGCGATGCGGATGACCTCGATGATATCAACAAGACGGGCTATTATGGCTCCGAACGTGATGGCGGGTTTGCGGAATATGCCACGACCCCCGCGCGCAATGCTCTGGCTGTAAACTCAACCCTGTCCGATGCGGAGCTTGCAACCTTCTCATGCTCCTACTCCACCGCAGAGGGCATGCTGACCCGCACGAATGTCACGGCGCACGATACTGTGCTTGTTCCCGGTGCCTCTGGCGGCGTTGGCGGCGCGCTCGTGCAACTGGCCAAGCGTCGCGGCGCGCGTGTGATTGCAATGGCCTCGGAAGCGAAACACACAGAAGTTGCCGCCCTTGGCCCTGATCTGATCCTGCCACGCGCGCCTGATGATTTGCGCGTGGCCTTGGGCGATGAGAAGGTCACTGTTGTCGCCGATGTCGTGGGCGGTCCTTATTGGGCGAAGCTTATCGATATCCTAGAGCGCGGTGGTCGCTATACATGTTCCGGCGCGATTGCAGGGCCGATGGTCGAGCTTGACTTACGCACCTTCTACCTGCGGGATCTGACGTTCACGGGATCAACCGTGATCACACCTGAAGTCATGCCCAACCTTATCCGCTACATCGAGAATGGCGAAATCAAACCCGCCCTCGCTGCAACATACCCTTTGGAGCAACTGCGCGAAGCCCAAGCCGCTTTCATCGCCAAAAAGCACACTGGCAACATCGTGGTTACCCCATGAAAATCACCCGCATCCGCATCTTCAAAACGGACCTGCCTTATGTGGGCGGGGCCTATGTTTGGGGTGCGGGGAACGCGATTGAAGTGGCCAAAGCCAGCGTAGTGGTCATCGACACAGACGCAGGTTTGCAAGGATGCGGCGAATTCACCCCCTGCGGTGAGAACTATATGATCGCTCATTCCGAAGGGGTGGAAGCTTTGGCGCGTCTGCTTGCGCCGAAGCTACTTGGTGAAGACCCGCGACAGCTCTCTAAGATCGAGCAATTGATGGACCACACGGTGCAAGGGCATGGCTACGCCAAAGCGCCCTTTGATGCAGCCTGTTGGGATATTTTGGGTCAAGCCTGCGCGCAACCGGTCTGGATGTTGCTTGGCGGCAAACTCACCGACGGCGCGCCGATGTACCGTGTCGCACCGCAAAAGGCGACAAAGGATACGCTCGCCGAAATGCAGCGCTATCGCAGTGAGGGATACGAGCAGTTTCAGATCAAAGTCGGTGGCGATTGGGCGAGCGATATCGAGCGGATCAAAGCAGGTGTCGCGATGTTGAAGCCGGGAGAAAAGGCGATGGCCGATGCCAATCAAGGCTGGCGCGTTGACAATGCGATCCGTGTCGCGCGCGCAACGGCGGATCTGGATTACATTCTCGAGCAACCGTGCAAGACTTACGAGGAATGCCAGCAAGTGCGCCGCGTGGCGCAGCAGCCCATGAAGCTCGATGAGTGTATCACCGGCATGGCAGCAGCGCAGCGCGTCGTTGCGGACCGCGGTGCCGAGATTTGTTGTTTGAAACTTTCCAATCTGGGTGGTCTTACTAAAGCGCGCCGTGTACGCGACTTCTTAGTCGACAACCGCATTCCAGTGGTAAGCGAAGATACATGGGGCGGCGAAATCACATCGACGGTTGTGGCGCATTTCGCGGCCTCTACGCCACCCGAATATCTACAAAACACCACTGATTTAATGAACTACAACACCCGCTCTACTGGCATAGGCGGCGCATTGGCGCAGGGCGGCAAGCTTTATGCGCCGGACGCGCCGGGCCTTGGGGTGACCCCTGATTTTGACAGCCTCGGAAACCCTGTTGCGGAGTATGCGGCATGAAGATTACACGCATTTCAGTCTACCAAGTCGACCTCCCGCTAGAGCATCCGTATTGGCTCTCTGGTGGTCGCCTCAAGTTTGAAAACCTCGATGCGACGCTGGTCAAAATAGAGACGGACGCAGGCATCACAGGCTGGGGCGAAGGCACGCCATGGGGTCACACATATGTGCCTGCCCATGGTCCCGGCATTCGCGCAGGGATTGAAACGATGGCACCTTTTATCATGGGCCTCGATCCGCGCCGCGTGCTGGATGTGGAGCGCGCGATGGACCTTGCCCTGCCCGGTCATCTTTATGCCAAAAGCCCGATTGATATGGCCTGTTGGGATATCGCAGGGCAGGTCGCAGACGTGCCGATTGCGGATCTTATGGGGGGTGGTTCACGCACGCCGCGCCCTATTGCGTCGTCCGTTGGGGCGAAGACTGTAGAAGAGACCCGCGCTGTGATTGATCGCTATCGTCAACGTGGCTACATCGCCCATTCCGTCAAGATCGGCGGCGATGTGGCGCGCGATATTGCGCGCGTGCGCGATGTCGAAGACATCCGTCGCGAGGGCGAGATCGTGCTGTATGACGTCAATCGAGGCTGGACGCGGCAACAGGCCCTGCGCGTCATGTCCGCCACCGAGGACCTCAACGTGATGTTTGAACAGCCTTGCGAAAGCCTCGATGATATCGCAGCGATCAGTGGCAAACATGCTGCGCCTGTGTCTGTGGATGAAAGCCTCGTCACCTTACAAGACGCCGCGCGCATCGCCCGCGATGGTCTGGCGGAGGTGTTCGGCATCAAGCTCAATCGCGTCGGCGGTCTGACCAAAGCCGCGCGGATGCGCGACGTGGCTTTGGCGCATGGCATTGATATGTTCGTCATGGCAACGGGGGGATCCGTGTTGGCGGATACAGAAGCGCTGCATCTGGCGGCAACCATCCCTGACGCCAACTGCCATGCTGTTTGGGCCTGCCAAGACATGCTGACGGTCGATATCGCAGGCGGGCGTGGCCCGCGCAACATTGACGGCCATTTGCACCTGCCAGAAACCCCTGGGCTTGGCGTGCACCCTGATGAAAACACCCTTGGCGATCCGGTTGCGGTCTATCGATGAAAGTCAATCGCATCACTCTTTGGTCGCTCGATCTGACCAGCCATGAAACCTACTACATGGCCGAGGGCAAGACCTGCGCGACCGTCAAAACCCATGTGCTTTGTCTAGAAACAGACACAGGTTTACAGGGTTGGGGCGAGGTCTGCCCAATCCCGCATTACCTGCCTGCGTTTGCCGATGGCGTGCCAAGCGCAATCACTGAAATGGCCCCCGAAATCCTTGGCATCACACCAACAGGGATCGATGCGCCCATGCGCAAGCTTGATGGGTTTTTGCAGGGGCATCTGCACGCAAAGTCCATTGTCGACATGGCGCTTTGGGATCTTTACGGCAAAGTCACGGGCCTCCCGCTCTATCAACTTTTGGGCGGGCGCACGCGCGCAGATATGCCGCTGTATCACTCCATCACCTGCATTGATCCCGATGAAATGGCCCGCATCGCGCGCGACGCCTACGGCACCGGCATTCGCCAATTCCAGGCCAAACTGGGCGCCGATGCGGATTGGCAGGCCGATGCGGAGCGCCTTATCAAAGTGCGCGAAGCGGTGGGTGATGGACCGTTGGTTTATGGCGATTGGAATTGTGGCGCGAGCAAGCTTCACGCCACGCGCACAGGGCGCGCGGTCGCACATCTTGATGTGATGCTCGAGCAACCCTGCAAAACACTGGAAGACTGCGCCGCGGTGCGCGCCGCCACAGGCTTGCCGATGAAGATCGACGAAGGCGCTTATGATCTCGCATCATTGATGCGTGCGCATGAA
>CAYQZI010000200.1:0-5187 GCA_964421835.1 uncultured Planktotalea sp. | reverse complement strand
CAACACAAAGTCATCTTTGAGGCGATTCAAAGCGGCGACGCTGTGCGTGCCGAAGGTGTGATGCGCGAGCATTCAAACACTATGGTCGAGTATATCAAGGTCTTTGAGAAACGCAGCGAAGAGCTCACCATCAAAGACCTGATTGGCTATTCCGGCATCAGTGTCGCGCCGCCAGACAAAGAACCACAAACCCAGCAGTCACTTTAGGGGGATTTTATGCCAGCCCATCCAGATCTCGTCGCGCAGAACGCGCAGTTTGAAAAGAAAATCCACAAGCTGTCTGACACGGTGTTCACCGCCGTTGGCTATGCCGCATCGAATGTGCATTTCTTGATTGGCGAAACCGGAATTGTACTTATCGACACCACAGAAACCACGCAAGCGGCAGAGAATATTCTGGCCGATTTTCGCGAGATTTCCACGCTGCCAGTCACCACCATCATTTACACCCACTCGCACCGCGATCACATTTCCGGCGCAACAGTGTTTGCTGAAGGGCGCGATGTCGAGGTGATTTGCGCAGACAATTTCGAATCCGATCTTGTGGGCGTCGATCAAACCCGCCCTGCCCCCAACAAAGCGCTCATGATGCGCACCAAGCGGCATTTCGGCATTAGCCTGCGCCCTGATGAGCGTATCAGCGTCGGTGTTGGCCCCGGCGATCGCCCGATGAAGGGGATGGGCGCAGGATATATCGAGCCGACGATGCGCGTAAGCGAAACAACGCAGATCACACGCGAGGGCTTTGATCTTGAACTGGCCAAAGCCCCCGGGGAAACGCCCGATCACATCGTGGTCTGGCTTGCCGCGCAAAAAACGCTCTTTAGCGGTGACAATTTTTATCACGCCTTTCCAAATCTTTACGCCATTCGCGGCACAGCTTATCGCGACTTTGATTCATGGGCCGATACGATGGATCAGCTCATGGCCTATGCCCCCGATGTGCTCTGCCCCGGCCATACGCAGCCTGTTGTTGGCGCTGATGCGATCCGCACGGCGCTTACGGATTATCGCGATGCGATCCGCTATGTTGTGGCCGAAACGGTTAAGGGCATGAATGCAGGGCTTGATCCTGTGACGATTGCCGCTGCGTTGAAACTCCCTGCGGATTTAGCGAGCAAGCCGTATCTGCAAGAGTTTTATGGCCATGTCGGGTATGCCTCTCGGGCCTATTTCGCGGGCACTTTGGGTTGGTTTGATGGCAATGCCACCAGCTTGGCCGAGTTGCCCCCCGCCCTTGAAGCGCGCAAGATTATTGACTTGGCAGGCGGTGCTGCAAACGTGCTGAGCGCCGCGCAATCCGCGCTTAGCGCGGGAGAGGCGCAATGGGCAATGGAATTGGCCGATCGCCTAATCGCAGCGGAGGATCAAGCTCTTCCCGCAAGCCAGCTAAAAATCGAAGCGTTGCGCGAAATTGCCGATCACACGATCAACGCGCCAACGCGAAACTACTACCTGCTCGCCGCGCGCGAGTTGGAAGAAACCATAGCGCCGGAATAATCGGCTCGCGCCCCATGTTTGAAACTGTATGAGTATACATGCATACTCGTTTCGAACATGGGGACGCTTTGACAATGATGGACGACACTGCCTCTGGCGCGGATGCGCAGCGCCGCGACGATATCACTGAACGCGGCATCGCCTCCTTCGCGCCTTATCTGATGAACCGGATCCTAAGGCGCTACAACACGCGGATTGACGCAGAAGTACGCGCGCAAGGATTGAATGTACCGCGGCTTCGCATCCTTGCTGCTTTGGCCGCCGAAGGGCCGCAAACCATCAACAATCTCGCTGTTTTCGCTATTTCCGAGCAGTCTTCGGTCAGCCGCTTGCTTGACCAAATGGAGGCCGAAGGGCTCGTTCAGCGTAAGATTAGCGAAAGCGACAGCCGCGCGCGCATCGCCTCGTTGACAAAGAAAGGGCGCGCGCAGTTTGAACAAGCCTTCCCCCTGATGCGCGCCGCTGAGGCGGATATGTTTGGTGGATTTAGCGACGCCGAGAAGGCGTTGATGAGTGAATTTCTACGCCGCATGATGCAGAACATTCGCACAAACCCAATTTGATTGCGCCTTGACAGCTTAAGCGGGCTGCCAGAGAATTACATGCAATTGCATAGAAAATAGGTGTGCCCCATGGCAGAACGATCCTTTGCCGCCGAAGTCGAAGACCTACGCAAAGGGGCGGGCGACACCTTTCACGGCGAGGGCATTCTGGCGATCACCAAGGCGCTGTTGGAAAACGGCGTTGGCTATGTGGGCGGCTACCAAGGCTCGCCCATCAGCCATTTGATGGATGTTTTGGCCGACGCGCAGGGGCTACTGGGCGAGCTGGGCGTCAAGTTTGAGGCCAGCGCTTCTGAAGCCTCAGCCGCTGCGATGCTTGCCGCTTCTGTGCACTACCCCATTCGCGGGGCTGTCACTTTTAAATCCACCGTTGGCACGAATGTCGCCTCTGATGCGCTCGCAAATCTTTCGTCGGGCGGTGTCACAGGCGGCGCGGTTGTGATTGTCGGCGAAGATTACGGCGAGGGCTCATCTATCATGCAAGAGCGCAGCCATGCGTTTGCGATGAAAAGCCAGATCTGGTTGCTGGATCCACGCCCCAATCTGCCGGCAATTGTAAAATCCGTTGGCGATGCTTTTGCTCTGTCGGAGGCGTCGAACACCCCTGTGATGCTTCAAGTGCGCATCCGCTCGTGTCACATGACCGGGCAATTTGAAACACGCGACAATCAGCGCCCCGCCCTCAGCGTAAAAGAGGCGCTTGAAAATCCGCGCCGCGACTTGGACCGCATTGTTTTGCCCCCTGCCTCGTTCCTGCATGAGCAGGAAAAAGTCACCAAACGCCGCCCTGCTGCCATCGATTACATTCGCCGCCATGCTTTGAACGAAAGCTTTGGCCCAAAGATCGGCCCTGTCGGGATTATCCTGCAAGGCGGTATGTATAACGCTGTGATACGTGCGCTTGCCAGCCTTGGTTTGGCGGATGATTACGGGAATACGGATGTGCCGCTGCATGTTTTGAACGTGACATATCCTTTGGTGAATGACGAGTTAGAGGCGTTTTGCAGCAGTAAAAAGGCTGTTCTTGTAGTCGAGGAAGGGCATCCCAACTACATCGAACAAGAACTGCGCGCGATCTTGCATAAGGCGGGCGCCAACACGTTGATTGCGGGCAAAGACCCGTTCCCGGAAGCGGGCGAGCTTACAGGCGCAGTGATGCAAGAGGCGATTGCCTCCTTCTTTAGCAGCCACGCCCCCTCGATGTTGACCGACAAAGACCGCGCACCGAACGCGCCGCCGATCCTGAAATCAGAGGTGCTTGCCGCCAATGTGCCTGTGCGCCCACCAAGCTTTTGTATCGGCTGCCCTGAGCGCCCTATTTTTGCTGCGACGAAATTGGTCGAGCAGGACTTGGGAGAGCATCACATCGCGTCCGATATCGGGTGTCATTTGTTCTCGATCAACGCGCCCTTTGACATTGGCGCAACGACCATGGGCTACGGGCTTGGCCCTGCCTCTGCGGCTGCGCTCTCGGACAAGACTGCGAACCGGCGCTCGATCTCTTTCCTTGGGGACGGGGGCTTCTGGCACAATGGGCTGGTGTCGTCGATTGGCAATGCGGTGTTCAACCAACATGACGGCGTGATCGTCATTGTGGACAACTACTATTCAGCTGCAACAGGCGGGCAGGATATCCTGTCCTCGCGCGCGAGCAACAAAACGAAATCCACCAAGCATCCGATCAAAAAAGCGGTGGAGGGCATGGGCGTGACATGGGTGCGCCAGCTCGATCGCACCTATGATGTGGGGCAGATGCAGCGCACCTTGAGCGAAGCCCTGACCACCAAAGCGACGGGCCCCAAGGTTATCATTGCTTCTTCTGAGTGTATGCTTAACCGACAAAGGCGCGAAAAACCGATGCGGCGCGAAGCTATTGAGCAAGGCACGCGCCTGAAGCGCACGCGTTTTGGTGTGGATGAGGATGTCTGCACCGGCGATCACGCGTGCATTCGGCTCTCTGGCTGCCCGTCTTTGTCGCTGAAAACACTCGATGATCCGCTGCGCGATGATCCTGTGGCCGCGATTGACACCAATTGCGTCGGCTGTGGCAACTGCGGCGAGGTCGCGGATGCAGCGGTGCTTTGCCCCTCGTTCTACCAAGCGGATCTGATCGAAAACCCGAATAAATGGGACCACTGGTTAAGCGGTGTTCGCGCGCGTATCAGCACTTGGTTGCAAGACAAACGCGCAGCGAAGCGCATCACCTTCGGAGCCGCGCCATGAGTGAGATTATCAAGATCGCCGTGCTTGCCGTAGGCGGACAAGGCGGCGGCGTGTTGTCCGGTTGGATCGCTGCGCTCGCGGATGCGAACGGGTATATATCCCAAATGACTTCGGTGGCTGGTGTCGCCCAACGCACGGGCGCAACCATCTACTACATTGAAATCGCTCCGAAAAGCGCGCGGCAACCGGTCTTTGCGCTCTCGCCGACGCCGGGCGATATCGATGTGCTGATCGCAGCCGAAATCATGGAAGCGGGGCGCGCCGCGCAGCGCGGGTTTTTGACGCCAGATCGCACGGCGCTGATTGCCTCGACCCATCGCATTTTGGCGGTGAACGAAAAGCAAATCCCCGGCGATGGGCGCGGCGACGGCGCTGCTGTGCAAGACGAGCTTGCGGCCTTCGCCAAAAGCATCACCGCCTTTGATATGGAGCGCGTGGCGCGCGATGCGGGCAGTTTCATTTCTGCGAGCCTGTTTGGTGGATTGGCGCGCTCGGGCGCTTTGCCGTTCGAGGAAAGCGCCTTTCGCGCAGTGCTTGAAAGTTCGAGCAAGGGCGCGGCGGCAAGCCTGCGCGCCTTTGATGGCGCGCTAAGGCATGAAGCTGAAACACAGGAAAAGCAAAAGGCGAAACAGCAGATCACAGGCCCCGCGCAGGACGTGGCGCAATGGGAGCAACTGATCGCAAGGATCGCGCATATGCCAAAGAGCGCGCAGGACATGCTGACAGCGGGGTTGCAAAAAACCGTGGATTATCAGGATCTCGCCTACGGCGCTGAGTATCTTGACCGCGTGACGGCGTTCCTAGGTCAATCGGAAAAACTGGACGAAACCGCTGCGAAATATATCGCCAACGCCATGTGCTACGATGATCTGCCGCGCGTTGCGGATTTGAAAACGCGCGC
>CAYQZI010000199.1:0-5220 GCA_964421835.1 uncultured Planktotalea sp. | reverse complement strand
AGACCCAAAAGCGCGGCGCGGCGGGAAACTGTAGGTTTTGTCATAGGACCTCACTAAAAAAGGCTGCATGTGCATGCAGCCTTCTCAGAATGAGCGATCAGATGCCATTCACTTTTGAGTTAACAGCCCTATTCGGCGTCTTTCTTCGCAGCGGGCTTTTTCTTGGCTGCCGGTTTTTTGGCCGCTGGCTTTTTAGCAGCGGCCTTTTTTGGCGCTGCTTTTTTCTTTGGGGCCGCTTTCTTTTTGCCGCTCTTTGCAGCGCGTTCGGCAATCAACTCAACAGCCATTTCCATCGTCACATCCGCGGGTTCCGTGCCCTTTGGGATCGTCGCGTTAATCTTTTCCCATTTCACATAAGGACCATAACGTCCTTCCATGACATTCACGGGACCACCATCTGCCGGATGCTCGCCAAGCTCTTTGAGTGGCTTGGCTGCCGCTTGCCCGCCGCGACGCCCCGGGTTAGCGCGCTTGTCTGCGAGCAACTCAACAGCAAGGTTCATGCCAACCTCGAACATCTCGTCCCAAGTTTTCACATTCACATAGGTCGGTTTTTCTGCATCAGGCAGTTTGTGCATAATATAAGGACCAAAACGGCCCAGATTCGCACTGATGCGTCCACCTTCGGGATGCTCGCCAATACCGCGTGGCAGGCTGAGCAATTTGACCGCCTGCTCAAGGGTCGTATCCGCCTTGTCCCAGCCGCCATGACGCGCCTGCGGCAAGGATGTGCGCTTGGGCTTTTTGTTTTCTGGCGTCACTTCACCACGCTGCACATAGGGGCCATAGCGACCTGACTTCAACCAAATTTCATCGCCCTCATCGGTGCCTAGCAGGAGCTCTTCACCGTCCGCGCCTTCACCGGCAATGGGGCGTGTATAGGTACATTCTGGGTAATTGCCGCAACCGACAAAACCACCTGTGCGAGACGTCTTAAGGTGCAAAGCGCCCTGACCACATTTTGGGCAAGTTCGCGGATCTGTACCATCTTCGCGTGGGGGATAAAGCTGTGGCGCGAGTGCGTCGTCGAGCACATCAAGCACTTGCGAAATGCGCAGCTCAGATGTTTCAGAAATCGCGGCGTGGAAATCACGCCAGAATTTGCCGAGCACTTCTTTATAGTTGGCTTCCCCAGCAGAGACATCATCAAGCTGGCTTTCAAGATCAGCGGTGAAGTCATATCCCACATACTGACGGAAGAAATTCATCAAGAAGATCGTAACAATCCGGCCCTTATCCTCTGGGAACAGGCGGTTTTTGTCTTTGCGCACATATTCGCGATCTTGGATCGTGGTGACAATCGACGCGTAGGTTGAGGGGCGGCCAATGCCTAGCTCTTCCATGCGTTTGACCAGCGTCGCTTCGGTATAACGCGGCGGCGGCTGGGTGAAATGCTGCTCAGGTGAGATAGAACGTTTGTCCATCGGATCGCCCTGCGCGATTTGCGGCAAGCGCTTGTCATCATCGTCCACAACCGCGTCGTCGCGACCCTCTTCATAGACCTTCATGAAGCCATCAAAGAGCACAACCTGACCCGTCGCGCGCAGCACAACTTCGCTGTCGTCAGAGCCAAGATCAACCGTCGTGCGCTCCATCTTTGCGCTGGCCATTTGGCAGGCAATCGTGCGTTTCCAGATCAAATCATAGAGTTTGCGCTGATCTGGCTCGCTCAACTTCAAACTTGCGGCGTCCTTAGTCAGCTCTGTTGGGCGAATACACTCATGCGCTTCCTGCGCGTTCTTTGCTTTGTTTTTATACTCGCGCGGGCTGCTTGGCAGATAGTCTTTGCCATAGCGATCCTGAATGGCGTCACGCGTTTGCGCGATGGCTTCGGGCGCCATATCGATGCCATCGGTCCGCATATAAGTGATGTGGCCCGCTTCGTACAAACGTTGCGCGATATTCATTGTTTGCCGCGCACCAAAGCCGAACTTTCGGCTCGCTTCTTGCTGCAAAGTCGACGTCATGAAGGGCGCGGATGGGTTGCGTGCGGCTGGCTTCGCTTCAACTGACGTGGCCGTAAGCGCGCGTGATGTCACCGCTTGAACCGCCAATTCGGCGGCGGTTTCATTTGCCAGATCGTATTTATCGAGCTTCTTGCCCCCCAAAACAGTGAGACGGGCTTCAAATTCTTGTCCGCGCGGCGTGGCAAGCAAAGCCTTCACCGACCAATATTCGCGTGCGTTAAACGCTTCAATCTCTTGCTCGCGTTCCACAATGATACGCAGACAAACAGATTGCACACGTCCCGCTGAACGCGCGCCTGGCAATTTGCGCCACAAAACAGGGGAAAGGTTAAAGCCCACCAAATAATCCAAGGCGCGGCGGGCGAGATACGCCTCTACCAAAGGCTGATCCACCTCGCGTGGATTTTTCATTGCTTCGGTTACCGCCGCTTTGGTGATCGCGTTGAACACGACGCGGCTGACAGGCGTGTCCTTCTTGATAGAACGTCGCTTGGTCAGCGCCTCTTGCAAGTGCCAAGAAATCGCTTCGCCTTCGCGATCAGGGTCGGTTGCGAGAATGAGTTCGTTGTCGTCTTTCAGCGCATCAGCGATGGCTTTGACGTGTTTGCGGCTGTCGTTTCCGATCTCCCATTTCATCTCGAAATCGGCATCCGTATCGACAGAACCATCTTTCGGCGGAAGGTCGCGGACGTGACCATAAGAGGCCAAAACCGTATAATCTGGCCCCAAATACTTGTTGATTGTCTTGGCTTTAGCTGGGGATTCGACAACAACAACAGGCATATGATTTCCTAACGACTCGTCTCAGATATTACGTTTCTTATGGGTGCGTTACATGTGTGGGGAAAGCCCCTAATGTCAATCGCGTGTCAAGAAACAGTCTTTGCTGCGCGCTAAAATTGAGGCGAGACAAGCGGTACAGCTCTGCGCTAACGTTGTTCAACAAGCTCGAGACAAGGCGAACATCATGCGGTTATATCACTCTTTTTTAGCGGCTTTCATTGCGGCGATTTTGCTCGCAGGGCAGGGCGCTGCGGATTTCTCCGAACCCGCGCGCGGCTCTGTCGAGCGGAAATCAATGCTGGATGCGGTGCGCGCGCGCGCCGAAGAGCAGCTTGGCGCTCCGATTGAATTTGTCGTCTATGATCTGCGCGTTGATGGTGCGTTCGGCTTTGCGTCGCTTCAAGCGCAGCGCCCCGGCGGCGGCGAGATTGATCTTTATGCGACGCCCGGTTTCAAAGAGGGCACGATCGAGCCGGATTTCATGGATGGCACCAGCATGCAGGCCTTGATGCGCCGTTCGGGCGACACTTGGGTTGCGGTGCATTGGGCGATTGGGCCAACGGATGTTTGGTTCGCCTACGGTCCTTTTTGCCGACGTTATAACAGTGTGATCAATGATTACTGCGCGGGCGTGAATTAAGCGCGGCTGATCATGCCGCCCGGTGCGCGGCGGATGCGTCCGTCCATCTCAAGGCTGGTAAGAATAGGCATCATCTTGCTTGTTTGCGCGCCGATATCGCGCAAAAGCTGATCTTCCGCCATGGGGCTTGGACCGAGGCGATCCAGAATTTGCTGATGGAGTTTGTTGGTGTCAGCCAAGCTTCGCTCTTGAGCCGGGCTTGGCGACAGTGGCAAAGGCATTTGCGCGTCAACGGCTGGGGCCAGATTTTGGCCTGCCTCCAGCACGGAAGTAATATCCTCCGCACCGCGCACCAAAGTTGCGCCGTCGCGGATCAACATATTGCATCCAGAAGCGCGCGCATCAAAAGGGTGCCCCGGAACTGCGAGAACATCGCGGCCTTGATCAAGCGCACCGCGCGCAGTGATCAGGCTGCCTGACTTCCCCGCCGCCTCTATCACAACGCTCGCGCTGCAAAGCCCCGAAATGATGCGATTGCGCACCGGAAAATGCCGCGCGATCGGTGCCATGCCCATAGGTTGCTCGGACAGCAGCGCACCGTTTTCCAGCAGGCTTTCTGCGAGCGCTAGGTTCTCAGCGGGGTAAATCACATCGACGCCGCCCGCGAGCACTGCGATTGATCCTAGCTTTGAGGCGGCATGATGCGCACATGTATCGATGCCGCGCGCAAGGCCCGAAACCACGACATATCCTGCCTCTGCCAATTCATTGGCCAGCGCGCGCGCCATGCGCGTGCCCAGCGAAGAGGCGTTGCGCGCGCCCACCAAAGCAACCATGGGCTGCGCCAAAACATCGCCGTTCCCGCGCATCCAGAGTAAGGGTGGAGCGTCCGAAATTTCGGCAAGTAAAGCAGGGTATTCAGGATCGCCGCGCGCGATCAGGCGCGCGCCAATCTGTGCGCCCGCGTGCAGCTCTTTTTGCGCTTTTTCAACGCTGTAGGGCGAATATTTGCTCATGCCAGCTTTCGCGGCGACATCAGGTAGCGCGTCAAGCGCAGCGCTGGCGCTGCCGTGTTCTTCGAGCAATCGATAGAAGGTTGCAATTCCGACGCGCCGAGAACGCAAGAGACGAAGCCAATCTAAACGCGCATCTTCCGTGGTGGGTGGGAGTTTGGGGGGATTGGAAGAGGAATGTCGCACGCTCATATCAGCTCCGTCTGCTTGCAGAATCAGACTTAGCAGAGCCGAAGTTAACAGCGCGTAAACCGAACAGAGATAGTTTAGCTTAAACGCCTATGATCCCGCGCCACCAACGGTTAATCCGCCAATCATCAAGGTAGGTTGCCCCACGCCAACAGGCACCCATTGGCCTGCTTTGCCGCAATTGCCCATGCCTGGATCAAGCGCCATATCGTTGCCCAAAGCCCTTATTTGCTGCATAGCCGTGGCACCATCGCCAATCAAAGTCGCGCCTTTTACCGGGGCACCCACTTTACCGTTTTCAACGCGGTAAGCTTCCGTGCAAGAAAATACGAATTTGCCATTGGTGATGTCCACCTGACCACCGCCAAAGCCGATCGCGTAAATCCCATCCTTCAAATCGGCCACAATATCCGCCGGATCAGCCTCGCCCCCCAACATATATGTGTTCGTCATACGCGGCATCGGCGGGTGCGCATAACTTTCGCGCCGCCCGTTGCCTGTAGGCTCGACCCCCATCAAACGCGCGTTCTGGCGGTCTTGCATATATCCCACCAAAATACCGTCATCGATCAGCACATTTTTGCCCGAAGGCGTGCCCTCGTCATCTACCGTGATAGAGCCGCGGCGATCTGGGATGGTGCCATCGTCCAGAACCGTCACGCCCTTAGAGGCGACGCGCTGCCTAACA
>CAYQZI010000198.1:0-5253 GCA_964421835.1 uncultured Planktotalea sp. | reverse complement strand
GGGATCAAGTCTGTGATCTCGACGTCTTTCGCGGACATCTTTTACAACAACTGCTTCAAGAACGGCATCTTGCCGATTGTTCTGCCGCAGGACGCCGTTGATGTGTTGATGAAAGACGCTGAGAAAGGCGCGAACGCGCGTATGGACATCGATCTGGATGCGCAAACTGTTACAACCTCGGATGGTGAGGTGTTTACGTTCGAGCTGGATAGCTTCAAGAAACACTGCCTGAAAGAGGGCTTGGATGACATTGGTCTTACAATGGAAAAAGCCAGTGCAATCGACAGTTTCGAGGCATCTGCCTCCGCCGCGCGACCTTGGGTTTAAACGGCTAGATCAAAATTCAACTCAGGGGCGAAGTCACGATGTGTGATTTCGCCCTTTTGAGTCTTTGTGTCGGACGAACTCACTGATCCTGCACCTCGCGTTTTCTTTCATTCGTTACAAGATTTCAGGCGAATAGCGTCTGGAAAAAGCCGGCACACAACATATAGTGCTTTGATTTTTAAGTGCCTTTTTCTTGTGCGCCAAATGATGCAATCCCGCACCAGTCCTGCCCTCTTTTGGCCCATTTGCTCATAGTAAATGGTTTGGCAGCTTGAGATGCTGGCTCGATCAAGGCACAAATAGGGCAAGATTGAGGCATACGCTTGTAAAAGAGCGGCTCAAGTTGGAACAAGCGGTCGGCATCGTATCGACAGCGTCCAAGTTGAAGGGAAACGACGTGGTTACGAAAATTATTGGCGCATCTTTGCGTGCGATACTCGTTTGGATATTGGTCATCACACCTTCGGTGATTTTGACCGGTGTCGTCGGCGAGAGCAGCTTGATGGTTGTCTTTATCGCGTTCTGTGCCGCTTTGTTCACCTTTGTTGAATATTTCTTCAAATACCCCTCCATCATTGAATTTCGGTTTGCTGCTCCGTTCAATCGGCATCGGTATCTGACCATTCTTGCGATTGTGACGTCGCTGTCGCTAATGTGCAAAGGCGTGTTTGAGCCGACGAACCTGACTTTGGTGGTGAAGCACTGGGGCGATATGCTTGGAAACGCAATTGATGTGCCCTATTCGCCGGTGCGTTTGATCATTCTGATGCTCGATGCGAATGCATCTATCGAGCTGGTCGAAATTGTGCGTACGGCTGCTGGCCTTGCTTATACGATCTCTCTGATTTCGCTGGTCATTTTCGTTCTTCTTGTTCGCGTCGCCAAATGGCCGACGCGCTCTGGCGCGTTCAACGTGTGGCTGAATTTGCCTTTGTTTGATCCGACGGGTGGCGGCGATGTGCTGGTGCGCCTGAAAAGAGATGCGAATGTTAACATTATCTTTGGATTTTTGCTGCCATTCTTGATTCCAGCTGTGGTGAAGACCGCAACTGATCTTGTCGGCAACTTGACGATGGATGATCCGCAAACTTTGATCTGGACGATAAGCGCATGGGCTTTCCTTCCTGCAAGCATGATTATGCGTGGCATCGCGATGGGCCGCGTTGCGGAAATGATCGAAGAGAAACGCCGCCGCGCTTACGCGCAAACGGATACGCAAATCGCCTAATTCTATTGATCTGTCTGACCTTGATGCCCTTTGCGCTTGCCGCAGAGGGTTTTCGCGTTGCGACACTCCATGCAGAGTTAACGCGCAAAGGCCCGGGCCTGTTGCTGCGCGACATAGAACGCGGCGGCGATAAGCAAATTGATGCATTGGCCCTGCTTGTGGGCTCTGTGAAGCCAGATGTGTTGTTTTTGACAAAGGTTGATTTCGATCTTGAACAGCGCGCAGCAAATGCGTTGCGCGACGTGCTTGGCTTTTCTCACATGTTCGCGCTCGCGCCGAATTCGATGAAAGTCACCCAGCTTGATCTTGATGGAAATGGGCGCGCAGAGGATCGTCAAGCGTGGGCGCGCTACGCAGGCGAGGGGGCGATGCTGCTGCTCTCCCAACACCCTTTCGCGCTGCGCTTTCATCTGAATGATGTGCTTTGGAGCGATGTGCAGGGCGCGCAAATGCCTGTTGCAGGGTTTCTAGATGAAGAGGCTGCGTCGGCGATTAAGGTCGTGACCCAAGGGTTCTGGGTGCTCGATCTTCTGCCCGAAGATCATGCGCCAATGACGTTCGTTGCATTTCAGAATAGTGCCCCTGTGTTTGATGGGCCTGAGGATCTCAATGGCTTGCGCAATCGCGCGCAGCTTGGACTGTTGAATGCAGTGATGGATGGCAAATACGGGATGTTCCCCAAAAAGCGCTTTGTCTTGATCGGCAATAGCAATCTTGATCCGCAACGCGGCGAAGGGGACCGCGCAGCGATGTCTGCTTTGCTTGCCGACAAGCGCCTGCAAGACCCACGTCCGCGAAGTGAGATAGGCGGTGAGACGACTGCGCAGTGGGAGACCCCCGGTGCAATGCGCGTGTCCTACATTTTGCCCAGCGCGGAGTGGGAGCTTGGGCAAACAGCGGTAGTGTGGCCGCGCGATGGCCCGCTCCGCGCCGCAGCGGAACAGGCCTCTCGTCATAGGATGGTTTGGATGGAGCTTACGCCCGCGCAGGAGTGAGCGTTGGCGCGGTACCTTTGGGCAGTTTCACGAACTCCGTGGCTTGGCCGAACGCTTCAGCCATTGGTGTTGGTTCAAAGTCTGGAACACGCTTCGCAAACTCCGCGTTATCCAACCAGTGCTCTGTGTTCCAAATGTAGCGCATCTCAAAAATGTGCTTCATGTCTGGCATAAAGGGCCAAACTAAACGCAGCTGCCACCACGCCAATTGCTTGATGCGCACGTCATGGCCACGCGCCTCTGCGATGCTTTGTGCCATTTGCTTGGCCGTGAGGGTGTAGCCCTCAAAGGTGATGTCTGTAAAACGATCAAGCGTGTTGCGTTGCTCTGCAAGCAGCACAGCGGCGCGGGCCAGGTCAGGCAAGAACGCGTAGGCGCGTTTGATATCGGTTTCGCCAGGAAAAGTAAGTGTGCGCTTGCTCAGGCCTGGGGCCATGATCTTGTCGAACCAATTGCCAGACGGCTCAGTATCTAAGTAATCGCCAGCGCGCAGGACGATGGTTTTCACCCCAGCGTCACGGTAGCTTTGCTCCATTTTGATGCGGATTTGACCGAGCAGATTTGTTGCGCGGTGCTTGGAGGTTTTGGACCAAGGGACGGGCGTTTGTGCGCCAAACACATAAACGTTGCCAGGAATGATCACTGTTGCATCATTGGCCAATGCCGCGCGGTGGACGGCTGGCTGCATCGCTAACACTTGCTTTTCCCAGAGATGATAGGCTGGGTTCCAAGCCTGCACGATAACGTCGACCCCGCGCGCTGCGGTTTCTAAAGTATCATGCTTGCGATCAAAACGGCGCACGGTCCAGCCGGCACTTTCGAAGGCAAGCGCGGCATTGCGACCAAAACGCCCTGTGGGGCCAAGGACCAAAACTGTCTGTGTCATGTCATTCTCCATGTGTTGATGGAGGCTTTATGCGACATTCACAAATAATGCGGTATTTACCAAAATTCTAGATCATGTATTCATAATTGAATGGATAACGATTTTACAGATTTGGACTGGTCCCTCATCCGCGCGTTCTTGGCTGTGGCTGAGACAGGCTCGCTTTCTGCTGCTGCGCGCAGTCTTGCGCAAAGCCAACCGACGCTTGGACGGCAGATCAAACTGCTGGAAGAGCAAATGGGCCTGCGACTGTTTGAGCGACAAACGCGCGGGCTTAAACTGACGGATACGGGCGAAAGCTTGCTCGAACCTGCGCAAGAGATGCGTGCGGCTTTTGGCAAGCTTCGCCTGCGCGCAGCGGGGCGCGATCATAAAATGCAAGGCACCGTGCGCATCACCGCGAGCGAGGTTATGGCGCGCCATGTGCTTCCCAAGATCATCGCTGGCATCAGGGAAGCAGAGCCTGATATTCAGATTGAACTGGTCCCCTCAGACGCAAGCGAGAACCTGTTGTTTCGCGAGGCAGACATCGCCGTGCGCATGTATCGCAGCACGCAACTAGATGTGATCACCAAACAAATTGGCATTGCCAAGATGGGGATCTATGCCGCTAAAAGCTATCTGTCGAAACATGGCACGCCTGGGCGGATCGAGGATTTACTGGAGCACACGATCGTGGGCTATGACCGCGATGATCGTATTATCGTTGGGATGCGAGATTTGGGCTGGCCCGCAACCCGCGATTTCTTTGATGTGCGCTGCGATGATCAGAACACTTATTGGGAACTCGTGCGCGCAGGCTGTGGTGTTGGCTTTACCCAGCAATCCTTCGCGAGTGTTGACCCGATGATTGCACGTATCTTGAGCGATGTGGAACTGCCGTCGCTTCCCATATGGCTTGCTGCACCTGAAATCATGCGGAGCACGCCAAGGATCAAACGGGTTTGGGACATGCTAGAGGTGGGCATCAGCGATGTCTTTCAAAGCCGCGAAGCTTGACCCTAAGGTCCCTTCTAGGTAGGGCGAAGCGCAACAGTTTAACCCATTCAGGACATGCACAATGAGCAACCCATCTCTCCTTATTCTGGCCGGTGACGGCATTGGCCCCGAAGTTATGGCGCAGGTTCAGCGCATCATTGGATGGTACGGCGATAAGCGCGATCTGAAGTTCGACGTCAGCGAAGACCTCGTAGGCGGTGCCGCCTATGACGCGCATGGCACGCCGCTGCATGATGATACGATGGCCAAAGCGCAAGAGGCAGACGCGGTTCTGCTCGGTGCTGTGGGTGGTCCAAAGTACGACGATCTGGATTTCTCGGTAAAGCCGGAGCGTGGTTTGCTGCGCCTGCGCAAGGAAATGGATCTTTACTCCAATCTGCGTCCTGCACAGTGCTTTGATGCGCTTTCTGATTTCTCTTCGCTCAAGACAGAGCTTGTCGCAGGACTTGATATCATGATCGTGCGCGAATTGACCTCTGGCGTTTATTTCGGCGAGCCGCGTGGTATTTTTGAGGAAGGCAACCAGCGCGTCGGCATCAACACACAGCGCTACACAGAAGCCGAGATCGAGCGCGGCGCGCGCTCTGCTTTCGAGCTGGCGATGCGTCGCAACAAAAAGCTCTGCTCGATGGAGAAAGCCAACGTGATGGAGAGCGGCATCCTCTGGCGCGAAGTTGTCACGGAAGTGTCCAAGGATTATCCAGAGGTCGAGCTGTCTCATATGTATGCGGACAACGGCGCGATGCAGTTGGTGCGCGCGCCTAAGCAGTTCGACGTGATCTACACCGACAACCTGTTCGGCGATATCCTATCTGACT
>CAYQZI010000197.1:1767-5302 GCA_964421835.1 uncultured Planktotalea sp. | reverse complement strand
AGCTCCATGCCTGTTTGGCCTTGGGTAACACCATCGCACATGGCTGGAACGCCGCCCGCGACTTGCGCAGTGCCGCCTGCGGCTTTTGCGGCTTCTTTCAGGATCGCTGGATAGCCCTCAAATGGCTGATGCGCTGAGAGCATGTCATTATATGCAGTGACAATCCCAAGGTTCGGGGCAGGGGTTTCAGCCAGTGTTTGTTGATCATCCCCCATCGCCGCATAGGCATGCGCTTGGTTTCCGCAGGTCAAATGCGCGCGTCTTGGCCCCTCAGCGGCGGCAGCGCGCATATGGCTCATATACTTTGAGCGTCGTGGCTCTGAGCGCTCTAAAATACGGTCGGTGACATCAGATATAGCAGTCTGCAAGCTCATAGCGTTCGGTGTCCTACAATGCATCCTTCGCCCAAAATGGGCGATTTTTCCGTGTTCTATACAATGTTAGCGCTAACGTCGAGTGAGGAGCGCTAGATTTAACAAGATATTTTGCCGCAGGACAAAAGTCGCTTTGGATCGGCTGGCGTGCACCTTTCAGACACCCAATAATCACATGCCGAACACGGGCGCGCCCCATTTCCGCCTTGCTTCACTACCATCTAGAGGTTGCACAAAACAAACGAAGGCCAGAAAGGTCGGGAGAACGTTATGAAAAATATTCGTATGATCATGCTGGCCTTGGCCGCAATCACAGTATCAGCTTGCGCTGGTCCACAAACAGCAACGCGAAATGCTATAGGAACAGCCGCGCCTGAGTCGAATGGCTTGGCGCGTACCGCCGCCGAAGTCGCGCAAGCGCAGGGGAGCAATGTCTTCATCCCAGATGTGAACATCGCGCGGGTGACAATTGACGTGCCACTTAAACTGAAAGTGTCCGAAAAGAACACCTATTACCCGAGCGGCGACATCATTTGGCGCGGCGATCTGTTTGGGGATCGTCATGCGCAGGTCAAAGCGGTTTTGCAGGCCGGCGCCGATCTCGCATCCGAGCAATTGAAGGGCAGCACGCCTGTCCATATGCACATTCAGTTGACGCGCTTTCACGGTTTGACCGAAAAAGCACGCTATAGCACTGGCGGCGTGCACAACATCAATTTCTATGTGACCTTGTTTGACCCAACGACGGGCCAGAAAATCCGCCCTGCCGAGCATGTTGTCACAAACCTTGACGCTTTGCGCGGCACTGAAGCCATTCAGGCCGACCGTCTTGGCAATACGCAAAAGTTTCGCATTACGCAGTTCCTTGGAAAAGTGTTGGCGCAAGAGCTGAGCCAGCCGGGGGGGTATCAGGACGACAACCGTGGTTTCTTTGTTGCGCTAAATCGCAACTGATCCTTTCCACAGCCACATGAAATCGCTAAGGGGACGCTATGACAGCGTCCCCTTTTCCCGTTCTCCGCCTGAAACCCAAAGCGAATGCGCGTGCGATCCGCCATGGCGCGCCTTGGGTCTATGATAATGAGCTTGTGCTTGATCGCCGCTCGAAAAACCTCGCGCCTGGCACGATTGCCGTGCTTGAGGACGCTGAGCGTCGCCCCATGGGGCTGGTTGCTGCGAACCCTTTGTCGCGTATCACCGCGCGGATGATCGAGCGCGATGTGAGCGCAATGATCGATCAAGCGTGGTTCGCGCGCAAGATTGCCCGCGCGCTTGAATTGCGCGAACGTCTGTTTGATGCGCCGTTCTATCGTTTGATCCATGCAGAGGCCGATAGCCTTCCGGGGCTGGTGGTAGACCGCTTTGACGAGGCGCTGGTTGTGCAGCCGAATGCCGCTTGGCTCGAGCAGTTGCTAGAGCCGCTTGCCGCTTCGTTGAAAGAGGTGACAGGCGTTTCCACAATTCTGAAGAACGCCGCTGGGCGCACCCGCTCGCTCGAAGGGTTGGACGATGTAAATGCCACGCTTTTGGGCTCTGCGCCGGAGCGGCCTATCATGGTGCCAATGAACGGCGCGTTCTACGCGGCGGATCTGACAGGCGGCCAAAAGACCGGATTGTTTTACGATCAACGCCCGAACCACGCCTTTGCTGCGCGCCTAAGCGGTGGGGCGGATGTGCTGGATGTCTTCTCTCATGTGGGTGGCTTTGGATTGGCTGCACTTGCAGGCGGCGCACACTCGGCGCTCTGCGTCGATGGCTCTTCTCCCGCGCTTGAATTGGCGGAGCAGGGGGCCGCGAAGGCGGGCTTTGCTGATCGCTTTGATACGCGCAAAGGCGATGCTTTCGATGTGCTTGATGCGCTTGCCAAAGAGGGCGCGCAGTTTGACGTGGTGATCTGTGATCCACCGGCTTTTGCCCCAAGCAAGGCCAAGTTAGAGGTCGGTTTGCGCGCCTATGAGCGGCTGGCAAAAATGGCCGCGCCCTTGGTGAAAGAGGGGGGGTATCTGGGCCTGTGTTCCTGCTCGCATGCGGCGGATCTTGGCAAATTCCGCTTTGCGTGCACGCGTGGCATCGGCAGAGCCGAACGCGCAGGATCGCTTGTGCACACGGGGTTTGCAGGGCCGGACCATCCGCTCATGCCGCAGCTCGCGGAAAGTGGTTATCTCAAAGCGCTGTTTTATCGGTTGTGAAACTGCTGCTCGACACATGTGTGCTCTACCCGACGGTCATGCGCGAGATGTTGATTGGTGCCGCTAAAGCAGGGGCGTTTGAGCCGCTTTGGTCTGATCGTATTTTAGAAGAATGGCGGCGTGCTTTGCTCAAGCACGGCACGCAGGCTGCGCATGAGGCGACGGGCGAGGCGGTGTTTCTCAATGCCGCGTTTCCCAAGGCAAGTGTGCGGTATGATGAAGTCCGGCAAGAGCGGTTTTGGTTGCCGGATCCTTCGGACATTCATGTTCTTGCGGCAGCCGTCATCGGCGGCGCGGATGGGATTGTCACGCTGAACAACAAGGATTTTCCTGAAAATATTTTGGCGGAAGAGGGCGTGACGCGGGTGAACCCTGACGCGCTGCTGTTAGGGATCTGGGAAGCGTCGCCTGCACAGCTTGAAGCTGTCGCGCAAAATGTGCTCAGCCAAGCCAATGCCGTTACTAGCAAAGAGTGGCATATGAAAGCCCTGATGAAAAAGGCCCGTTTGCCACGTTTGGGCAAAGCGCTGAGTGAGGTGTGACGTCGATTTTTCTAGAAAAATCGCACGCCTAGCTCCAGCGCGCCTCTAATTTTTCCAGCGCCGCGATCCGCTCAGCTGTTTTTGGATGGCTTAGCAGCCATGCGGGCGCGCGTCCTGCTTGGCTTTGCGTCAGCGCATCCAACTTGCGAAACAAGGAAATTTGAGGTCCAACGCCAATTCCGGCCTTGGTTAACAATGCAGCGGCATAGGCATCCGCTTCATATTCATCGCCGCGCGACAGGCGCGCCGCCAGTAAAGAGGTCACCATATTGGCGATCCAAGGCCCAACGCCCGGAATGAACCGTCCGATTATCATTGCAAGTGCCGTGCGCAGCGCGTTTTGCCCTGAAAAATCGATCATTCGGCGACGCGAATGCCCAAGGGCCACATGCCCAAGTTCATGCGCAATGACCGAGGCGAGCTCTTCGCC
>CAYQZI010000197.1:0-1667 GCA_964421835.1 uncultured Planktotalea sp. | reverse complement strand
GGAGCAAATTTCAACATGCTTTAGATATGTGCTTGGCGCAGGGCCGAGACAAGCATTCAGCCAAGGAAAATGCCAACAATCACCATCATCAATCCGATGACTGACAAAAACAGCGACCCTAGGTTCAACGGAAGCACCTTTTGCACCGCTGCGCGCAGGTCCTCATCGCTTAACCCCGCTTTGCGCGCGCGGTTCACGCGAATGATGCTCAGGACAAGCCCGATCAATCCCAAAAATGAAACAGCCGCGCCGGACCAAATCAAGCCATCCATTGCTTTTCCTTTGCCTAATGTGTGTCGCCACTCGCCTAACCTGCACACCGCGCGCTCGCAAGCCCTTGCAGCGCAGAGGGCAGGGCGCTAGGGAAAGGGCCAGTCTTTTATCCCAGTCCTTTGTCCAAGCGGAGTGCCCCCATGTCAGATGTCACCAGCGATACCAGCTACCGCGTTACCGCAGATGAGTTGCGTCAGTTTATCGAGCGTCTTGAGCGTCTTGATCAAGAAAAGAAAGATATCGCTGAGCAGCAAAAAGAGGTCATGGCCGAGGCAAAGGGACGTGGCTATGACACCAAAGTCATTCGCAAAGTGATTGCCCTGCGCAAGCGCGAGCCTGATGACATTGCCGAAGAAGAAGCGGTGCTTGAGATGTATAAAGAAGCGCTTGGCATGCAAAGCTAAGAGAGCGCGCAAAGCCGCCTTTAGCGGCGAAGCTCAAGGGCTCAGAAACGTCACGCCCGGAATGCGGCTGATTTCAAAGATGTCTTCTTCGTATTGCTCGGTCAGTTGATCAATCAGTGGATCAGTCCAGCCGGGCAAATCCACCTCCTCTTCAACCATATCGTCCAGCGCAAACTTATCCAGAAACGCAGTGATCACCCGCCGCGTTTGCACTTCTGTCATGTCTGGATGGCTCGAGAGATAGCTCTCAAAGCGGCTCATCCCTTCTTTGCTCATGATTTCCGAAAGAAGGTCATGTCCGCCCAAGATCGGCTCATTCGCAGCAAGACCTGCGATTTCGCGCACGAGCTCGCTCCAGATCAGCGGGGTATCTTCGTTGCTCCACACAGTGACGCGTACATTGGGCGCGTCTTGGCGGATCGATCGGACCAAATCAGACCAATAAATATCGCGCGGATCGGCCCCATCGAGAAAATCGATGAATTGCGTGTGCGGCGTGGAAGCGTACATGGCAGGCAAATGCGTGGCAGGGTTGCGGATACCCAAAAAGAGTTCGACCTCATCCTCTGCAAACAGATGTGTGAGATACGCCAGCCGCGAGCCGGCATGCGGATAGATGCGCCCTTTGTGAAAGCCTAGTTTGGGCACACAGAAGAAATTCTCGCTGTGCATGATCAGACGATCTACTTCGCTTGCGTCCACATCCAATATTGCATCCAGAAATGCCATGCGCGAGTCGGGACCGGCAGAGCGCTTTGAGAGGGCTTTAACCGTCGCGCTGAGAAGTTGGCGATAGTGACGCGGACGCGGCAGTGCCACGCCAATTTGCGAAAAAGCATCACGGTTCTTAAAGAGCGTCTTAAGGAGTTTGCCGTCGTCCGTAGAATGGGCGCCCGCGTGGAGTATGACCTGCATTCGTGCCTGCTTTTCGCTGATCTGCTTTATTTTGCCACTATAGGCGCTTTTCGGCGCATTTAAACCGGTTTTCGA
>CAYQZI010000196.1:2282-5375 GCA_964421835.1 uncultured Planktotalea sp. | reverse complement strand
CTTGAGGATCGCTTTGGCCAAGGCGAATCGCGGCGCTTGCCTCTAGCGCGCGGTGCTCGCGCGCCAAACGCTCTGAGAGGGGTTCACGCGGCATCGACGCGCGCCTTTTCCTCTGGATAGAGCGCAGCTTTGAAGGGCGCGAGACCGAGACGGCGATAGGTTTGAATAAAGATCTCTTCGTCGCTTCCGCGCAGCTCAAGGTAAGCCTCAACCAGACGTTCAATCGCGGGGATGATGTCATCGGCACTAAAGCCAGGGCCTGCGCGTTCGCCAATCGCGGCGGTTTCAGTGTGATCGCCGCCAAGAGTGATTTGATAGCTCTCGACGCCTGCACGGTCGAGGCCAAGAATACCGATATGCGCCACATGGTGATGCCCGCAGGCGTTGATGCAGCCGGAGATTTTGATCTTTAATTCACCGATCTCGTGCTCGAGTTTCAGCTCATCAAATCGCGTGGCGATGTGCTGGGCAATCGGGATAGAGCGCGCTGTGGCAAGGGCACAGTAATCCATGCCGGGGCAGGCGATGATGTCAGAGATCAGGCCAATGTTGGCGGTGCCAAGTCCATTGGCTTTGAGGATTTTGTACACCTCAGGCAGATCGGATTTATGCACATGCGGCAGGATCACGTTCTGCTCGTGAGAAATGCGCAGCTCATCATGGCCAAAGCGCGCAGCGAGGTCGGCAAGGACGCGCATTTGATCGGCGCTGGCATCGCCCGGGGTTGCGCCGTGCTTTTTGATCGAGACAGTGACGATGGCATAGCCCTCGGCTTTATGGGCATGCAGGTTGGTGTCTGACCATGCACGAAACACGGGGTCGGAGGCGCGCGATTTTTCAAAAATCGCGGTATCACCTTTTTTGAAAAAAGGTGGCGCGAACTGCGCTTTTATGGTGCTGAAGAGCTCTTGATCAATGCCGTTGAAACGCGCTTTGATTTCAACGAAGCGCTCATTGACCAGCTCGCGGATCTTTTCCAAGCCGTTCTCATGTACCGTGATCTTGATGCGGGCTTTGTACTTATTATCGCGTCGTCCCAAGAGGTTATAGACGCTGACAATCGCCTCTAGATAGGGCAGTAAATCCTCTCGCGGCAAGAAATCCGCGATGACTTTACCAAGCATCGGCGTGCGCCCAAGGCCGCCACCAACAATCACTTCAAAACCCGCAACGCCCTCGCGTTCCACCATGCGCAGACCAATGTCATGCGCGCGCGTCACCGCGCGATCGCTCTCGGAGCCTGTCACGGCAACTTTGAATTTACGCGGCAGGAACTGAAACTCGGGGTGATCGGTGGACCATTGGCGGATCAGCTCGGCCACAGGGCGTGGATCGGCGATCTCATCCGCCGCAGCGCCTGCGAAATGATCGGCAGTGACATTGCGGATCGTATTGCCAGAGGTCTGGATTGCATGCATTTCGACGGTGCCGAGATCATCAAGCATATCGGGAATGTCGCGCAGCTCAGGCCAGTTGTACTGTATGTTTTGACGGGTGGTGAAGTGGCCATAGCCTTTGTCATACTTTTCCGCGAGATGCGCGAGCATGTTCATTTGGCTGGAATTGAGCGTGCCATAGGGAATCGCGACGCGCAGCATGTAAGCGTGCAGCTGCAAGTAAACGCCGTTCATAAGGCGCAGGGGCTTGAATTCGTCCTCTGTCAAATGGCCCGCGATGCGGCGCTCGACTTGCGCGCGAAACTGCGCGTTGCGGCTGGCGAGGAAGGATTTGTCGAAGTCAGAATAGCTGTACATCAGAATTGCTCCTGTTTGCCGTGTGCGTAGTTGGACGGGCCTTTGCGGCGAAAGGCTTCGCGAAAATGGGTGGGTTCCGGGCCATCTGGACCGTCTTGCATGTCAGCAAGATAAGCGCCAACAACACTGCCTGTTTGTGCTTCGACTTGAAGGAGACGCAGCTCCGCGTCGGCTTCATCGGTGAGCAGAACGGCGTCTTTGAGCGAACGAGTCCAGCGATCATCGTTGGTAAGATAGACCACGTCGCCCTCTAAAAGCGCGTTGGCGGTGACGACTTTGGGTGTGAAGTGACGGGGCATTATGCAAATTCCTCTTTTGGAAGATCAGCGAGTGAGTTGGCAGCGTCGCGCGGGGCGAGGCCAAGGAAAATAACCGCAGGGCCGCTTATGGCAGTGACATCGGCGAGGGTTTCTAGCGTGGCGGGAATGACGCGTTGATCTGCGCGCGAAGCGTTTTCAATCAGCGTCACAGGCGTAAGGCGATCTGCGCCGTGCATCAGCAGCCGCCCTTGCACAAAGCGCGCCGCTTTTTTGCCCATATAGATCGCGGCAACCGCGTCTGGCTTGGCGAGCGACGCCCAGTCGTGATCGGCAAAGCCCTTCATGTTGTGGCCCGTGAGAAAGCGCACAGAGCCATTGCGTCCACGGCGGGTGAAGCTTTGCCCAATAGAGGCAACAGCGGCAGAGGCAGCGGTAATGCCGGGGATGATTGAGTAAGCGATATCATGGGATTGGCAGGTTTCTATCTCTTCATCGAGGCGGCCAAAGATGGTGGGATCGCCTGATTTAAGCCGCACGACTTGCGCCCCGTTCTGCGTGTGTTCTGCGATCAAATCGTTGATGCGCTCTTGCGGCATAGAGGGGCCAAACCCTTCTTTGCCGGCATCCACGATCAGCGCTTCGCGGCGCGCGAGCTCTAGGATTTCACCCGTGACAAGGCGATCATGGATGATCACATCCGCCTCATCGATGGCTTTGCGCGCTTTCAGGGTCAGCAATTCAGGATCGCCGGGACCTGCGCCGACGAAAGCGACATGAGCAGAGCGCGCGACTTTGTTTTTGTGTGCTTCGAGCGTCTCTTCAAGCGCGTTAAGAACGCTTCTTTCATCGCTGGTATCCGCGTTTGGGCCTGCGTTGAAATAGTAATCGCGCCAAAAGTCGCGGCGCGCACGGCCCATGGGCAGGATATCAGCGGCTTTGCGAAAGCCCTTGCCAATACGCGCGAGGGTGCCGAGTTTTTGGGGCAAGCGCTCTTCGAGATCCGCTTTGATCGCGCGGGCCAGCACAGGCGCGGCGCCTTCTGTCCCAATCGCGATTGTGACCGGATCACGGTCCACAAT
>CAYQZI010000196.1:0-2182 GCA_964421835.1 uncultured Planktotalea sp. | reverse complement strand
AGGACCACACGGCGGCCCGCGAGGGCGACGAAGATTGGGAAGTGATCCATTTGCGGCTCCTGATGCTTTGTGTCGAGTGTTCGTTTTCTGCTCTCAATATAGGAAATTGTTCTGATATGTTGCTAGATGCCCCGGTTTGAAAGGGAGATTGTTTTGCAATGAGTTCCGTTTTGAAATACATGTTCCGAAACAACGGAGTAATGCGAATGTCTGTTCGAATTGATGATACGGATCGAAAAATCCTACGCGCGTTGCAGGTGGATGCGGACCGGTCTTTGGATGAAATTGCACGGGAAGTCGGCTCGTCCAAGACGCCTGTGTGGAATCGGATCCGCAAAATGCGCGAAGCGGGCGTGATCGGCGCGCAGACGGTAAAGCTTGATGCTGAAGCGCTTGGGTTTGAGGCGTGTTTCTTCGTTTTGATCCGCACATCCGAGCATGATGCAGCGTGGCAAGCGGCGTTTTTGAAAGCGTTGCTGGAGCGCGCTGAAGTGCAAGAGGCGCATCGATTGGCTGGGGATATTGACTACATCCTAAAAGTGCGCGTGCAGAATGCGCGTGCGTATGATGTGTTTTATCAAGCGCTTATTTCAGAGGTGAAAGTGCATAATGTGACAGCGCTTTTGTCGATGGAAGAGATAAAGAGCACATCAGCGTTGCCTATTTAGAGTTTCGAATTGCCGCGCAATTCGACGTGTCTGCGGGCTGGCCCCCACACGCAGGACAACATGGAGGCCAGCCCCCGCACCCCCGGGATATTTATAAAGAGAGGAAGCAGGGCGTTAGATCGTTTGGGTGAGCATCAAACGCTCTAGGCCGTGAAAATGGTAAAGGTCGGCATATTTGGGCGGCTCTGCGATGTGCAGATCGGGGAAGCGCGTGAAGAGTTTTGAGATCGCAATGCGCAACTCGAGGCGGGCAAGGGGGGCACCGACGCAAAAATGTAAGCCGCCGCCGAAGCTGGTATTGGTTTGCACCGGCCGGCTTGGATCAAACTGCTCTGGTGCGGGCCAATGGGCGGGATCGCGGTTGGCAGCGGCGAGCATCAGGGCCACCTCGTCGCCGCGTTTGAAGCTGTGGCCATCGATCTCGAGGCCTTCGTAGCAATAGCGTGTGAACACATGGAGCGGGGGATCGAAACGCAGGATTTCTTCGACTGTTTGATCGATGCGATCCGGCGTAAGAGCCGCGCGCGGTGTCTTGGCCTCGATCAAGGTTTTTACGCCATTTCCGATGGTGTGTACTGTCGCCTCGTGCCCCGCGTTGAGGAGCAAAATGCAGGTGGTGATCAGCTCATCCATGCTGAGCCGCGCGCCGTTTTCTTCGGCGTTGAGCAGCTGTGTGATCAAATCATCCGCGGGTTTTTTGCGCTTTTCCTCGGCGTAGTCGCGAATGAAACGGCTGAACTCTGTTGCGGCTAAGGCGGCGCGCTCTTCAATGGCTCTGTCGCGGCGCGCTTGATACATAGCGACCATATCGCCCGACCATGCAAGCAGTTGATCCGCCATGCTTTCTGGCACGCCAAGCAAGCGGCAAATGACGATCACAGGGATCGGGGTGGCGTAGTGTTCGATCAGATCAAAGGGCCCATCTTGCGGCAGCTTGGCGAGCAGGTCCTCGCAGAGCGCTTCCATTTCAGGGCCCAGCTCTTTGATACGCCGCGAGGTGAAGGCGCGCAGCACCAAGGCGCGCAAACGCGTGTGGCGCGGGGGTTCTAGCTCGAGCATGGAATGCGCCTCTAGGTCATAAAACGGCGCGAGATGGGGCGGGGCGGCAATAGTTTCAAGCGGTTCACGGCCAAAGCGGCGGTCTTTCAAGATTTGCGACACGAGCGCATAGGTGAACACCGCGGTCATGCCGTAAGCGGGCCACTTTTGTACCGGCGCAGCGGCGCGCGCAGCGCAATAGGCCGGGTAGGGATTTTGTACAAACGCGGGATCGCTGGGGAGTTGTTGCCATGTTGTCATGGGTTTAGGTGTGTCGCTTTCGCGCGCGCTTGGCAAGATGCCAGTGTAGGGTCGTAGATCGCATATTTATTCGCGCGAGGCATCTGGTGTTTGCTGCGCGGTGCTTGTTACACAGGCGTCTATGACCTCCGTTTCACGCCAGCGCGTTTTCTTTATTGCTTTGTTTTTCGCAGTGATCACGGCGCTTTCGGGCGGTGTGTGGCGCTATGGCTATG
>CAYQZI010000195.1:0-5424 GCA_964421835.1 uncultured Planktotalea sp. | reverse complement strand
CGCAGCCTTGTCCCAATTGCCTGCCGCCTCGATGCCGCGCATGTCCCAGATCGCCAAGTCTGCACGTTTGCCCACGGCAATCTGCCCGCAATCGGCGCGGCCCAAAACCTCGGCGCCGCCGCGCGTGGCGATTCGCAAAGCTTCGCGTGCGCTCATCGCATCTGCGCCGTTTGAAACGCGCTGCAAAAACATCGCTTGGCGCGCTTCAAGCACCAAGTTCCCTGCGTCATTTGACGCAGATCCGTCAACGCCCAGCCCGACTTTCACGCCCGCATCCCGCATCTGGCGCACAGGCGCGATCCCCGATCCAAGGCGGCAATTCGAGCATGGGCAATGGGCAACGCCCGTGCGCGAACGGGCAAACAAATCGATCTCTTGCCGGTCAAGTTTAACACAATGCGCATGCCAGACATCATCGCCCGTCCAGCCCAAATCTTGAGCATATTGCCCCGGGCGGCAGCCAAATTTCTCGAGCGAATAGGCGATGTCTTCGTCGTTCTCCGCAAGATGCGTGTGCAGCATCACGCCTTTATCGCGCGCCAGAATAGCCGCATCGCGCATCAGATCGCGGCTCACCGAAAACGGCGAGCAGGGCGCGACCCCAACGCGGCACATAGAGCCCACGCTTATATCATGATGCGCATCAATAACGCGAATGCAATCGTCCAAAATGGCGCGCTCTTTCTCGACAAGCGCATCCGGTGGCAAGCCGCCATCGCTTTCACCAATCGACATGGCACCGCGCGTGGGGTGGAACCGCATCCCAATATCAGCCGCAGCGGCAATCGTGTCATCAAGCCGAGCGCCATTGGGATAAAGATAGAGGTGATCCGACGTCAGCGTGCAGCCCGAAAGCATCAGCTCTGCCAGACCAATTTGCGCAGATACATACATCTCTTCAGGGCCAAAGCGCGACCAAATCGGGTAGAGCGTTTGCAGCCAGCCAAAGAGCAGCGCATCCTGCCCCCCCGGCACCGCGCGCGTGAGCGTTTGAAAGAGATGATGATGCGTGTTCACCAATCCCGGCGTTACAAGACAGCCCTGCGCATCCAGAACATGCCCTGCACTCACAAGGTTTTGGCCAATTTCGACGATAACGCCGTCCTTCAGGCGAATATCGCAATCTACGCGCTCATTGCTTGCATCATCCATCGTCAGCACAAGCGCCGCGTTTTGTATCAAAGTTTCTTTTGAGCTCATGTCCAATTCGCACTCCCGTCGCGTGTTACCACGCTTTTTTCGGGGCTTGGCCAAGAGGATCTCTTGGGGCTGCGACAGAAAAAAGCGAAGGACTCGCAGCGCTTAAAGTTTAGGCGATTTTGCCCTGCGAACTCAAGCTATGCTGTAAAATTTTCATTGCTTTTTCGTGCAGCTCGGGTGTGGCCGCCGCCAATGCGCGCCCGCCGTCATGCGCTTTGCCGCCGCTCCAGTCGGTGACAATGCCGCCAGCGGCCTCGATAACGGCAATCGGCGCGCCGATATCATAGGCGTTCAAGCTTGCCTCTATCACCAGATCAATTTGACCTGCCGCAAGCAAGCCATAGGCATAGCAGTCACAGCCAAAGCGCGTGAGTTTGACCTCGCCCATCACCGCTTCAAAGGCGGAACGCTCTTGCGCGGTGCCAACCTCTGGGAAAGTGCTGAACAGCGTCGCATCGTTTAAATTTTGCACGCCGCGCACCTGCAAAGGGGCGGTGCCATGGGGGCCAATCACCTCTGCACGGGTAAAACCGCCGCAAAATCTCTCGCCTATGTAGGGCTGATCAATTACGCCAAGGCGCGGACCGCTTGTGTCATTAAGGCTAATCAAAACGCCCCAGGTCGGCGTGCCGCTGATAAAGCCGCGCGTGCCATCAATGGGATCCAGCACCCAAGTGAGCCCGCTGGTGCCTGCACTGGCACCAAACTCCTCGCCCAAAATCGCATCATGAGGACGACGGCGAGACAAAATCGCGCGCATCGCTTGTTCAGCGGCCTTGTCCGCAATTGTAACCGGATCAAAGCCTGAATGTTCTTTGTTGTCTGCAATTAGGCCGGTTTGACGAAAGTACGGAAGGATTGAAGCGCGCGCAGCATCAGCCAATTCTTCTGCAACGGACCAGAGTTCGGCCTGAAACGCTGCGCTTTCAATGTCTTGCATAGTATCCTGCTTTGGCTAGCAGCGCGTCAAATACCGCGCTGCACCAACTTAAAGCAGCTCGCGAGGCCCTTCAAGCGACGTCGCTTAGAACCCGTGCGAGATCGAACAAGCGGCGACGTTGCTCTTCTGGGATCGCGTAGTAAGAACGCACCAGATCCAGCGCTTCTTTGTCGTTCAGCAAATCCGACGGCACAGCACTTGGCGCGCTTCCTGATAAAGCTTCGCCCTCTTCTTCTGCGCCTTCCATGCCGGAGAAGAAAAAGCTGACATCAACGTCAAGCGCTTCTGCAATGTCCCACAGGCGCGATGCGCTAACGCGATTTGCCCCGGTTTCATATTTCTGAATCTGTTGAAATTTAATTCCAACTTTCTCAGCAAGTTGCTGCTGAGTAACCCCGACAAGCCATCGACGATGTCTAACCCGCTTACCAACATGCACGTCCACTGGATGTGCCATAACGCTACCTTTCTTACTCGAGGCACGGCATGTTCCGAGTGACAGAACATCATTACCGCACCAAATCCACCCATCGCCGAGTGCGCACTACACGGACCGCTCAACGTGGGGTAGCGCAATCTTACGGTTATACCCCTTCGAGGCAAGTCAGGAATTGCCTACTTTGACGGGGAAAATTGGTGTCTGACTGTCACTTTGCACAAAAAAGTCGATTTTTTTGAGGTCAGTTTTAACTGGACATTTGCTGCGAAGAGCCATCATCGTAGCGGCTAACCCCCCGCTTTTCCTAAACAATCAAGAGGTTTCTATGCGCGCGTATCAGGTTACAAAAACAGGCACAAACGCAGGTTTTGTGAAACTCGACAAACCGCAACCGAACGTAGGGGAAACGTGCATAAAAATCGCGTGTTGTGGGCTAAACTTCGCCGATCTGCTCATGCAAAAGGGGCAGTATCAAGATACGCCCCCTGCCCCTTTCACTCTTGGCATGGAAGTCGCGGGCACAATCGACTCACTTGGTGAGGGGGTGACGGGTCTTGAAATCGGGGATCGTGTCGCGGTTTTTGGCGGTAAGGGGGGATTGGCGGAGTATGGGTGTTTTGACGCGCGTGCGGTGCTGAAGATACCCGCGTCTATGACCATGGCGCAGGCTGCAGCCTTTCAGATTGCATACGGCACCAGCCATCTTGCGCTGGGATATCGCGCCAATCTTAGGGCGGGCGAAACGCTTTTGGTGCTCGGCGCGGCGGGCGGTGTTGGCCTTACGGCGGTGGAAATTGGCAAGCTGATGGGCGCGAAAGTCATCGCGGTGGCGCGCGGTGCAGACAAGTTAGAGGTTGCGCGCAAGGCTGGCGCAGATCACGTGATCGAAGCGGATGTCGAAGATTTGCGCGCGGAGCTAAAGGCGCTTGGCGGCGTCGATGTCGTATATGACCCTGTGGGCGGTGATGGCTTCAAAGCAGCCTTTCGCGCGTGCAACCCCGAAGCGCGTATGTTGACGATTGGTTTTGCCAGCGGCGAGGTCCCGAAAATCCAAGCGAACCATATGTTGGTGAAAAACATCGATGTCTTAGGATTCTACTGGGGCGGCTACATGAAATTCAAACCAGAGGTGCTGATAGACAGCCTGCGCGAGTTGCTTGCGTGGTTCGAGCAGGGCCGTCTTGATCCGCATGTCAGCCATATTTTGCCCCTCGAAGAGGTCGGCGAGGGACTTGAATTACTGCGCACGCGCAAATCAACGGGCAAAGTTGTGATAGAGGTGGCCGCAAAATAACTGCGGCGCGCCCTATCCGACGTCTCTCAAAATATTCACATTCGCCCGGCTGCCTGACTTCAGATCTGCATAGCCCTGCCGCAGCAATTCAGCCAGCGCTTTCACAACTTGAGACTGCGCCTCATCAGAGCCGTACATATTGATCAAGGATTCGGGCATTTCCGGCAAAGTACCCCCATGATGGATCGGCAGCATATGGGGCGGCTCGGTTCCCTCAATGACCACGCAAACGGCGAGATCCGCGCCGATGGTGGCCTCTATTGTGCGATCAGAATCGGTCTCTGTCGCCATTTCCCAAGCGATCCCTTCGCGATCGAGCACCTTTTGCACCAAGGGGCGGAACATGCAGTGACGGCTAAAGCCAAGCTTCAAAGGACGTTGGCGCCACACGTTGCCATTCTCAGCGCCTGTCCAGCTGAGACGCGCACGGCTTAACGTCTCGCCCCCGGGCATCACACCCTCTTCTGTGGTGAGAATAAGGTCGTACTCCCCGCGCGAAAGCCCCTCTTGGAGTTGCCGCGAGAAAGAAGCGTTCAAGTTCACATGCACCCGCGGAAATTGCGCGCGAAACTGCTGAAGCACTTTAGAAACAACAGGGTAGACAATATCATGCGGCACCCCAAGGGACACTTCGCCTTCAAAGCCTTTGTCCGTCAGCTTGGTCATGATCTCATCATTGAGCGAAATCATCTTGCGCGCGTAGGTCAGCAATTGCTCACCTTCTGGGCTTAAAACGACTTGGCGGCCCGCGCGCTCGAGCACTTTCAGATCAAGGTTTTCCTCAAGACGTTTAATCTGCATCGAAACCGCCGATTGCGTCAGGTTCAGCAAGCCCGCCGCCCGCGTCACGCCGCCTGTTTCTGCAATCGCCACGAAAGAGCGCAGCGCGGTTATATCAAGATTTCGCATATATCACCTTTTGTGATGCATAACTTCAAAACTATTCGTTTTTCAAATTAAGCACAGCATGGCACATACATCAACATAAAGAATTGATCGCAACCAACCCATCACAAACGAAAGGGGTTTCATCATGTCACAGTTTCACGCTCTTCCACAGGCCCTTACCCTGAACACAGCCCTTGGCTTGAACGCAGCGCGTCCGTCAATTTTGGCACGTTTGCAGGTGGCTCTTACCGTCGCAAAGTCGCGCCGCGCTTTGGCGAGCATGGATGCAGCGACCCTCGCAGACATTGGCCTGACGCAACAGCAAGCACGCGCCGAAGCACGCCGCAATTTTTGGGACATTGCGCCGCAGTGCGCGCAGTAAAAGCATAGCTCTTTCAATGTTTACGTAGTTTTCGGATCTTAAAGTGCATAATCCGAGTAAAAGCGTCCGAATTTCGGGCGCTTTTGCCATTTAATGACTTGAAAAACGCCTCCCGCGCTCCGATATTTCCCACAGGTCCACTACAACAGGGGACCAATCTATTTATGGAGAGTATTCATGGCTGAATATGGAACAATTCGCAGCGGCGTAGGATCGGCAGCCGCGAATATCGATGCGGGCCTGCGCGCGCATATGAACAAGGTCTACGGCACGATGTCCGT
>CAYQZI010000194.1:0-5479 GCA_964421835.1 uncultured Planktotalea sp. | reverse complement strand
GTCTTCACATCTTCGATGTTTTCAATCGATGCGATGGTGCCATTGTTGTCATGCGAATGAAGATTTGCATCGAGATTGATGTTCATGTCTTCAAAGGCAAATTCGGCATCTAAGGTGTCATCGCCGTCGCCGCCGTCGATGTCGTCAATCCCGTCGCCCGTGCCAAAGAGGAACAGATCGTTGTTCGCGCCGCCATCCAGACTATCGCGTCCGCCGCCGCCGATAATCGTGTCGTTGCCGCTGCCGCCCTTGATCGTATCATTGGCCGAACCACCGACAAGACTGTCATCGCCGCCTTCACCCTCAAGCACAGTCGCGACAGAGAAATTGCCGATGACCGTGTCATTACCTTGCGTGGCGATGACCTTTTCGATGCCTGTGATACTATGGCTACCACCGCGTCCATCCCACGTGTTACCTTCGAGATCGACGTTGACTGCGTCGCTGCTGCCTTCCAGATCGGACAGATCGAGCGTGTCGAAATCTGCACCGCCATCGATGTCGTCGATGAAATGGCCGTCGTTGACCACGAATAAATCATCGCCTGTACCGCCAAACAGCAAGTCAACAGAAATTCCACCGTTAAACGTGTCATTCCCGCCGCCGCCTTCGAGACGTTCCACGCCAAATGTGCCAACAAGCGAGTCGTTGCCGCTGCCACCGATGACAACTTCGAAGTTATCAAAGTCTCTCGCAGAACCCGTCGCAGAATAAGTGCCGCGATCAAAATCAAGGTCAATCCCAGCCGTAAAATCGCTTAGATCGAGGGTATCGTTGCCAGAACCGCCTTCCACCTCGACAGCACGATTAAAGCCGCTCGTACGTTCGATGATAATAACGTCATCGTCCGACCCCCCGTTTACCGTCGTATTCGATCCGCTTGCGGTGATCTCATCATTGCCGTCGGCGCCGAGAATGCTGTCAGACCCACCACCACCGTCAATCGTATCGTCCCCGTCATGGCCGATGATCGTTTCCGAACTGCCATCGCCATTGATCACAGTCGCCGTCTTGCGGCCTTGAATAAAATTGCCTTCTACAAAATTCGTCTGCTGACCCGATGGATTGAACGTGTTCGCATTTATGATCCCTTCACGCGGGTCCATAATGCCCGCATGAATAGTGTCATTCTGTGTGTAGGTATAAAGCAGGCGCCCATCGACGGTAACGCCCAGTTCTGCGTTGGCGATCGGGCTGTCAACAAGGGTGACAACAGAGCCTTCTTTGTTGCCACTGTTGTCAAATACCTGCGCGTAAAGCCCATTGTTGGGCGATGTGCTATTGTCCCACGCGATCACAAAGCCACCACCGGGCAGCGCGATCATTGTGGCGTCATCCTCTACGTCGTTCAGGGCGGCAGCTGTGGATTCAGCTTTCACAACATTCAGATTGCTGTCGTAGACCTTGTATTTGATGTCATAATCGCCGCCGCCAAAGTCCTGCGCCCATGTGACCGCGATAAAGCCATTTGACAGCGTCACAACCCGCGGATCGGCGTTGTCATCCAGCCCTGTGTCCACATCGACCGTGTGTTGCAAAACACCTGCGCTGGAATAGACGTCCAACTGCACATCCGTTGCCGCATCAATGTAGACAGAGACGATTTCACCATTGGTGTTATAGGCGATGGAGTTTTTGTTTTCGTCATTAAAGCTAGAGTTTTCTGCTAGGTCTGTTTCAGGAACGGTGTCAAGTGCGCTGTTTCTGATGCGAGCCCCCACATTTTCCTGAAAACCTGCGATTAAACCGTCTTCTCTGGTATAGCTCGTGACAGATGCTTCTGAGTCGAGATTGAACGCGATCTGAGGGTTGAACACATCAGAGACGGACCCAATTGGGAAAGAGACAGCATCTATTCGCGTCCCAGCGGCGTTGTAGCGCTCGGTAACAATATCAATGTCATCGACCACCTCTTCAGAGCGATAGGTCAGGATAAAGCCACCGTCATCTGTGGCGACAACTTCAAAGTCATCCTGCTCGCCGATGGTCTTTACCGTATTCAACTGAAACGCAGGGCCAGTCTCGTTTCCGAAAGAATCATACAACTGCCCGACGATGTCCTCACCCGAGGATGTGGCGACGCCTGTGGTGCCTTCCTCGACCCAGGACACAAGGAAATTGCCATTGGCGAGACCTGTAATTTCAGACTGTTTCGCATCCGGCGCGACGCCAGCTTGCGAGACTTGGAAATTGCTGAGCCATTGTGTTGGGGTGACAGACATGTGGATCGACCTTGTTGCGCTGGTGTATCAGCGAGGAAAATTGATTTGCGGCCGAAGCCGCAGAAATTAGTGGCCAAATACTCTGGCACGATTACTGTTAACGGATTGAATAGTAATATTTCTTTGATCTCAACGAAGTTTGGTACATTTGCCGTCCACTCACAGACGAACGCCCTAAGCCTAGATTAACAAGCTGAGAACGCATAGGACAAATAGCACGTCTTTTCAGACATCTGCTTTTTTGACAGGGTCTTGTCCAATATTTGTGCTGCGTGATTTGTTTTGGACGGCGCGTCAATCAGCGCTGCGCGTTACAAAGATTTCGTCGCGGTGCGAAACCTTGCACGAAACGCAGCAGGAGAAATCGAAAAGCGCTTGGTGAACGCCTTTCGCATCGCCTCTGTCGAGGGGAACCCCGATTTTTTCGCGACTTCGCCCAAGCTTTCACCGGAATTTTCCAAGCGCGCCTGCGCGTGGGCGAGGCGGGTGTCTTCGACAAATTTCCCAATCGTTTTGTTCGTGAAGCCTTTGAAGCGACGGGTGAGCGTTTTTTCTGTCAAACTGAAGTGTTTTGCCAATGTCTCAACCCTCAAGTCACCCGCTGGATGAAGGCGGATATGATTGAGCACTTCGCGCATCAAAATGTCAGCGGCGCCAACGCGCTCGCCTTCGTCCTTATTGAGGTCTTCATATTGGTTCTGACCGCCTTGCCGTGCCAAATGCGTCACCATCAAGCGAGCAACAGAGCGAGCAATCTCCGAGCCTAGATCTTCCTCGATCACAGCCAATGCCAGATCGATGCCAGAGGTAATTCCGCCAGACGACCACACGCCCTTATCTTGGCACACTATGCTGCTCGGCTCGACAAGAATGTCGGGGTAAGTTTCCTTGAGAAGTTTCGCCATACGCCAATGGGTCGCCGCTTTTCGTCCATCGAGCAGCCCCGCTTCGGCCAGCAAAAAAGCCCCTGTGCAAATGGATCCAATGCGCCGCGCGTGCTTTTTGGCGCGATGAATAAACGCCAGCATTTCGGGGTCTGTGCGGATGTCAATCGCGGAAACACCGCCGCTGATCAGTAAAAGGTCAGTTTTCTCTAGCTCCGCGTCGCTGAGCTCGTAGCAGCAATGATCAATGCTCATCGTCACGATAGAGCCAGCGGTCTGGAGGTTCCCAAGCTTCGGCGCAATCAGCGAGATATCATAGGCGGGCTCTGCATCTTGGCCGGAATGCTCGCGCGCAATTGTGTTGGCCATGAGGAACGTATCCGCAGGCCCGACAATATCAAGCGACATGCAGCCGGGGTAGACGAGGATCATAATACGTCTTGTCATTTCGTGTCCGGAACTGCCTGCCTGTGTCGCTAATTTGGGCAAGGTATAAGCTGACTGCTTAACATAAGAAAGCACGAGCATGGCGGAACCTAAGATTGGCAGGGCAAAATTGATCTTTTTAAGCAGCGCTGTCTGAATTTGAGCGAAACGATGCAAGACACATCGCAGCGGGTTTTAGGCGCTGGAGGCAAGATCGATTTGTGACGCCACCGAGCTTTTGGTTGACAGGCTTTTGTAATCGTCGCTTACATTGCTAAACCGCTCCGTAAAGCGATGAGAGATGCGTCGAAGAAAGTCTTTAAATATATGCTTCGCGCATCCGGGTGCAGCGCCTTGCGGCGCGATGCGATAACCCATGACGCGTGAACACTCCATCCCTGACGAGATCTATTTGTTTCAAGACGGCCTACCCACAGGACTTGAGCAAGGCTTCAAAAGCGAATGCCCGCCTGACAAAAAGGTAAAGGTCGAGGATCTTTTCAAGTTTTCGCGCAAGCGCGGGGATTTCCAAGTCTCGATTTTTGCTGCTGTGATCGCCCTGTTTTTCTTCGCGTTCTTTTGGACGCAAACGGGCTGGGATGCGCGCAAACTCCCTGACGATTTTGGCACCTATATGGCCTATCAATTCGGGCTTGCGGATATCGAGGGGCGGGTGACGCGCTTTGGCCGCATCCTCAAACAGTCATGGGTCGCACCGATGCTCTGCTTGGTGATCTTTGTGCCGGCGGCGCTATGGAATCTGCGCGCCTCTTGGAAAGAGACCGCGTGGCGCAAGCGTTTCCTCCTGCCAACAAGCGCCTATTTCGAACTTACAAAATACGTCGCAGCGCTTGAATATGTGGCTTACTTTATCGGCTATACCTTGATCGTGCCGATCCTTGGATACCTAGTTTCCACGGTCTTGCTCGGATCGTTCCTGACATGGCGTTTGGGCTATCGCAGCCTGCGCTGGACCCTCATAGGGATCGCGTCAGGCTTTGCGGTTGTCATCGTGTTTCGCACCCTGCTGCAAATCAAAACACCGGTGAGCATTTGGCTTTATGATCAGCTGCCAAGCGGTATGCGCGCCTTTATGCTGACGTATTTTTAGGCGGCCCCGATGGAAGCGTTTCTCACAGGATTAGACAGTTTGATGCAGCCTGCGGTGCTGCTGGCGATCCTGATTGGCTCGGTTGGTGGTTTGCTTATTGGCGCGGTCCCGGGCATCGGGCCTGCGATAGCGATTGCGATTTTGCTGCCCGCAACAGTGTTTCTGGATGATCTGGTCAGCCTTGTTCTGCTGCTCGGGGTCTATGGATCGTCCATGTATGGCGGTGCGATTCCTGCGATCTTGATTAACACGCCCGGCACGCCTGTGAACGCGCTGACCACTTATGACGGCTACGCGATGACGCGGCGGGGAGAGGCGTCGCGCGCTTTGTCGCTCGCTTATTCCGCGTCGTTTTTTGGTGGGTGTTTTTCAATTATCATGGCGCTGGTCGCTTTGTTTGTTTTTGGGCCCTACCTGCGCGATCTGGGCGCTTTGTTCGGGCAGCGCGATATCCTAATGGCGGCGGTGCTTGGCGGCGTTCTGTTGATCGCAGCGCATCGCCAAACCATGGGTATCGCGGCACTGCTTTTCGGGTTCGGCTTTCTGATTGCGATGATTGGCCGTCAATCCACCCGCAAGATCGACCGCTACACCTTTGATATCGAGTACCTTTATTCAGGTTTCAATCTGATCGTGGTGATCGTTGGTATCTTTGCCCTCAGCCAAGCGCTTAACCTGCTGGTGGGCAAGGATGATGATCCGCCCGAAGCACGCATCACGGGTGGTCTGCTCAGCGGATTTCGCGAGATCGCAAATCGTAAGCTTATCTCACTGTGCTCCGCCGTGTACGGCACGATCATGGGGATCATCCCCGGCGTGGGCGAATTTGTGGCGCA
>CAYQZI010000193.1:0-5483 GCA_964421835.1 uncultured Planktotalea sp. | reverse complement strand
GACATCGGTTTAATCTTTACGTGACCATGCGCATCAAGTTCAGGGTGATCCTCTCGTGGGGCCCAAGCGGCAGGGCCAACACCATCAAGCATCGGATTGCCCGTTGGGATGTAGGGCGAGCCAGCAGCGCGCGCGCTTTGCTCAAGCGCAAGATCATCACGATCACCGCGCTGACCAGATGGAACCGTCAATTCACCACGACCCTCAGGCAGAATGAACGTCTTGTCCTTTGGAACAGGGAACGGCCCTTGGTTTGGAGCAGCATTGCCCTCTTCATCTTGCAAAGGATAGCCTTCGCGCATGTTCTCTGTCTGCAGGTAGAATACCAACAGTGCGAAAAAGAGCCAAAACATCCAAATCGCGGCGCTCGCGAGATCGAAGTTTCCAAAAAATTCAGTGCCAACCATAGTCGCCTCCTATGCGGTCATGTGGGAAAATCAGACAGCTCAAGGCTGCGTGATTGACGTGAGTTAAGCGCTTTGGTGCGAACCAACGGACCAAGCGCTATGAGAGTAATGAACAACAGCCCAATTTCGAGCTGATAAACGACAGAATATCCAACAGAGGGCGATGTAAGCGCGCTCCCAAGAGCGCCGCTTTGACCTGCTGTATTCACAAGGTCACGGATCGCACCACCGATGAAAATGGAAAGGCCAGCACCTGTCGCTTGCGCCGCGCCCCAAACGCCAAGGGCAAGTCCGCGACCTGCAGCGCCTTTCACGTCGATCGTCATAGCAGCGGTCAATGTCGCAACCGCGAAGAGACCGCCGCCAAGGCCGATGAGCGCCGCACCCACAAAGAATAGAACTGGAGAGGACATCGGCGCCGAGAGCAGCACAGAGCTGAACGCAACAATACCGATGATCACACCGCGCCCGCCCATACGAAACGGATCAATCCCTTGCGAGAGCCAACGCGCGGCTAAGGCAAAACCAAGCAAAGCACCGCTTGCCCACATCGCAGTAAGTAACGTCGTCGCAGATACAGAAAGGCCAAGAATTTCACCACCGTAAGGTTCAAGCAGAACGTCCTGCATATTAAACGCCATCGTGCCCAGAAAGATCGTCACAATCAGGCGCATCACGTTGCTGTCTTGCTTGAAATCAGACCAAGCGGTACTGAACGCGGGCTTAGGTGCACTACGCTCTTGCGTGCTCATGGGGGACAGTTTTTCCTGTTTCCAAAGCGCAATGACGTTGAGAACAAGCGTCATCACAGCCGCCCCTTGAACGACCTGCACAAGCAAAAGCGATGAGTAATCGCGCAACAATGTGCCAATGATCACAGCCGCAACGCCCATGCCGAGCAAGTACATCACGTAAAGAAGGGAGACGACTTTCGCGCGTGTTTCTTCGCTTGCGCGATCAGCCGCGAGAGCAAGGCCAGCTGTCTGCGTCATATGCATGCCAAGACCTGTGAGCAAGAACGCCAAAGCCGCCGCGATTTGACCAAACATGCCAGCGTCCACAGCAGTATCACCCGCCAAAGCCAACAAGGCCATTGGCATAATCGCAAGACCACCAAACTGCCAAAGCGTGCCGAACCACAGATAAGGCACCCGCTTCCAGCCAATCGCAGAGCGATAATTGTCAGACTTGAACCCTAGGATCGCACGAAAAGGCGCAATCAATACGGGAATCGCGATCATCAACGCCACGATCATCGCGGGCACTGAGAGCTCAACGATCATGACGCGGTTAAGCGTGCCGAGCAGCATAACAGCTGCCATGCCGACAGAAATCTGGAACAGCGACAAACGTAGCAATTGCGACAGGGGCAAGCCCTCACTCGCGGCATCCGCGAAGGGTAGCATTTTCAGCGTCATGTTCTTGACGATGTTTTTGCTGGCGATCATGCGCGGAACTCCAGCGCTTGCGAGATGTAAAAGCCAGATGAAACTCGTTCGATCTCGCGAATTTTGCCGCGCGTTGCGGCAGCAATCTTAAAGGACTGATGCGGGATCATTGTGGGAGAGCGATCAGAGCGCGGGAATAGTTTTCCAGCTCGCCACATCATCATCAAAAGCGGTGTGCGCGGTGCGACTGTGAACGCCATGTTCTCGCTCAGGCGTGGCGCAAGACCGTCCAAAATCCGTCCAATATCATCAGCCGAATAATAGATCAGACTGTCCATCGCGACGATATGATCGAAAGGCCCAAGCTTCTTATCAAGCATATCCCCGGACTTAAGCGTCAAAGTACCTGCGACATTTGCTGGACGACGTTTTTTGGCGATATCAATCAGCTGGGGAGAGATATCCACCCCAACAACATCTGCGCCGCGTTGCGCCAATTCAAACGACAAAGCCCCTGTGCCGCAGCCCGCATCAAGGACACGCGCACCGCGCAAATCCTCGGGCAGTTGCGCGATCAACAGATTACGCATGCGGTCGCGTCCTGCACGCACAGTCGCGCGAATACCCGACACGGGCGCATCTGATGTCAGTTGCTCCCATGTGCGGGTCGCGGTTTTGTCGAAGTAGGTCTCGACGCGCGTGCGTGTGGCTTCATAGCTCATCTTTAGTCGAACCCAAGCAATTCAAAAATGTCACGATCGGGCAGCGGAGCAGGGGCCAAAGGCTCTGTTCCGTTCCAAAGCGTTTCAGCCAAACGAATGTATTCCTTGCGCACCTGTACGATGTCTTCTTCATCCGGCATTTCGAACAAAGTCTTCTTCTTCAGACGCGAGCGACGGATCGCATCGAGGTCTGGCATATGCGCTATGCGGTTGAAACCGACAGTGTCACAGTAGCGATCCACTTCATCGGTTTGGTGCGAACGATTAGCCACGCAGCCAGCAAGGCGCACTTTGTAGTTCGCAGACTTTGCTTGAACCGCCGCGATAATCCGGTTCATGGCGTAGATGCTGTCAAAGTCGTTCGCTGTCACGATCAACGCGCGATCCGCATGCTGCAAGGGCGCGGCAAAGCCACCGCAAACCACATCGCCAAGCACGTCAAAAATAACGACGTCCGTATCCTCTAACATGTGATGCTGCTTCAAAAGCTTCACAGTCTGGCCAACGACATACCCACCACAGCCCGTTCCCGCAGGGGGGCCGCCAGCTTCAACGCATTTCACACCGTTGTAGCCTTCGGTGACATAGTCTTCCGGGCGTAGCTCTTCCGCATGGAAATCAACACTTTTCAGGATGTCGATCACTGTTGGCTGAAGCATGCCAGTCAGCGTAAATGTGCTGTCGTGCTTTGGATCACAGCCAATTTGCAAGACGCGTTTGCCAAGCTTAGAGAAGGCCGCAGAAAGGTTGCTCGACGTTGTCGATTTACCAATGCCGCCTTTGCCATAAACGCTAAAGACTTTCGCGCCTTCAATCTTGGCGCTTTCGTCCTGATGGACCTGCACAGATCCTTCACCGTCCCCACCAAGGTTGGGAATGCTTCTATCAAGTGGGCTCATTTTAGTCCCTTTCCAAAGGTTTGGGTCATTCGGCTGCAATGCCCTCTAGTCTATCTTCAATGGCGTCGGCTGCGTTTTGCAGAGCCTCCAACGTGTCTGAATCGGGTGTCCAATAATCGCGATCCGATGCTTCGAGCAGGCGGTTTGCCATGCGCATCGAAGCTTGCGGGTTTAGATCGGCAAGACGTTTGCGCATTGCATCGTCCAGCACAAAGGTCTCGGACAGCTCTTGGTAAATCCAAGGATCCACCTTGCCTGTCGTCGCGGACCAACCAACGGTGTTTGTGATATGCGCTTCGATCTGGCGCACACCCTCATGGCCATGCTTCAAGAGTGGTTCGTAGAATTTCGGGTTCAAACTGCGCGCGCGCGTTTCAAGTGAGACCTGCTCTTGCAAACTGCGCACCTTCGCGCCGCCGCGTGTTTGATCGCCAATGTAGACGGGGGTTTCAGCGCCGTTCTTGGCGCGCTTTACTGCTGCTGCAATACCACCAAGCGTGTCGAAATAATGATCTACCGATGTGACGCCCAGCTCAACTGATTCAAGGTTTTGATAGGCAAGCTCTACGTTCGAGAGCGTGTCTTGCAGCAGATCAGATTGCTGGCTCGCATCACCATCAACGCCATAAGCAAAGCTCTTGCGCGCTTGATATGCATCGGCGAGATCACTGTCATCTTCGAACGCAGAACTGTCCACGAGTTGATTGACGTTCGAGCCATAAGCGCCCTCCGCATTAGAGAAAACACGCAGCGCAGCCGTCTGTATGTCGCACTCATTCTTTGCCATGAACGCCAGCGCATGTGCGCGGATCGGGTTCAGTGCAAGCGGCTCATCCGCCATCGCGCATTTCAGCGCAGCATCCGCCAAAAGCTTGGTCTGCAAAGGCAGCAAATCGCGGAAAATACCAGAGAGGGTCATCACCACATCAATACGTGCGCGTCCCAGTGTTTCGAGCGGCACGAGGTCCGCGCCACAGAGCCGCCCATGGCTATCGAAACGCGGCGTTGCACCCATCAGCGCAAGCGCTTGCGCGATGGGTCCGCCGTTGGATTTGATGTTGTCAGAGCCCCAAAGCACCAGCGCGACGGTCTTGGGCAAAACCTCGTGCGTTTTAAGCAGTTCGGCGGCTTGCAAAGCACCGTCTTCCATCGCGAAAGCCGTGGGCATACGGAAAGGATCAAACGCATGTATGTTGCGACCTGTGGGCAGAATATCAGGCGCACGGATCACGTCACCGCCAGCGACCGGGCTGATAAATTCACCGTTCATGGCACGCATCAACGCGTCAAGCTCAACAGAGTTCGACAGATGCGCGCGCGCGGTTTCGCGAGCCTTGGCGTCCTCAAAACTCATCTGATCAAGCGTGTTTTGCACAGACTCTTCAGACAACTCACGACCCACGATGTGCAAACCATCGGGGATCAGTGCTTCTTCGGTCTCTAACAGTTTCAGCCAAAGCTGGCCGAGGTCATCGCACTCAAGATGGACTGTTTCTGCCTGTGCTCGGATAAGCTTTTCCAAAGCCTCAAGACCGTCATCCGCAGGGTTCATGCTGCGCCATTTCGTGAGGCTATCTTTGAGATCCGCCAAACCACGATATAGGCCAGAGGCCTGCAAAGGTGGCGTCAAATGGGTGATTGTGACAGCGTTGGAGCGGCGTTTCGCGAGCGTCGCCTCAGACGGGTTATTAGCCGCATAAAGATAGACGTTCGGCATATTGCCCATCAGACGATCTGGCCAATCATTACCGCCACATCCATTCTGTTTGCCCGGCATAAACTCAAGCGCGCCGTGCATTCCGAAATGCAGAACAACGTCGGCTTTCAAATCATGCTTAAGGTATTGGTAAAACGCACTGAACGCATGTGTTGGTGCAAAACCGCGCTCGAACAAAAGGCGCATAGGATCGCCCTCATACCCAAACGTAGGCTGTACGCCGACAAAGACATTGCCAAACTGAGCACCCAGCACAAAGACGTCGCGCCCATTGGATTGCACACGACCAGGGGCGGCGCCCCATGTCGCCTCAATCTCATCAAGCCAGGGCGTTTGTTGCACGATTTGAT
>CAYQZI010000192.1:0-5490 GCA_964421835.1 uncultured Planktotalea sp. | reverse complement strand
CCGGCGTCGCGCAAATCGTCTGAAACGCCAGCGGCAAGCGGGGCTTCAGGGCCGATGATGACGAAATCAATCGCTTCTGCTTCCGCGAACGCGATCACCTCGGCGCTGTTTTCAATGTCAAAGGTCGCGCATGTTGCGATTTTTGAAATGCCCGCATTTCCAGGTGCAACGATGAGCTTGTCACATTTCGGATTTTGCATAACCGCCCAAGCGAGCGAATGTTCGCGCCCACCGCTTCCAAGGATAAGAATATTCATTGTAATCTCCTGTCTGGGGCGCCTTGGCCTTCTGTTGATGGCGTTCTAGTCTGGCATCACTTGATGCACAAGCGAGGCACGATGTCCGATTTGTTAGACGATCCCCGCGAAGGGGCGAATGAGCCTGAATTTACGGTTTCCGAAATTTCGAGCGCGGTCAAACGCACGATTGAGGGCACTTTCGATCATGTACGCATTCGCGGCGAAGTGGGCCGTGTGGTGCATGCGCGTTCGGGGCATTTGTATTTTGACATTAAGGATGATCGCTCCGTGCTGGGCTGCACAGCTTGGAAAGGGCAGGTGGCGCGTCTGACTGTGATGCCCGAAGAGGGCATGGAGATCATTGCAACGGGGCGGTTAACCACTTTCCCCGGTCAGTCGAAATATCAGATGAACGTGCAAGATGTGGCCATCGCGGGCGAGGGCGCGCTGATGGCCATGTTGGAAAAACGCAAAAAGAAGCTCGCCGGTGAAGGGCTATTTGATATTACGCGCAAGCAAGATATTCCATTTTTGCCTGAAGTGATTGGGGTCGTGACCTCGCCAACAGGGGCTGTGATTCGCGATATCTTGCACCGCCTTCGGGATCGGTTTCCGCGCAAAGTTCTGATTTGGCCAGTCGCAGTGCAGGGCGAGCGCTGTGCGCCGGACGTAACGCGCGCAATCGAAGGATTTAATGGGTTCTCGGCAGGGGGGGCTTTGCCGCGGCCGGATTTGATTATCGTCGCACGCGGTGGTGGCTCTATCGAGGATCTTTGGGGCTTTAACGAAGAAATCGTCGTACGCGCGGCTGCAGCCTCACAAATTCCGCTGATTTCCGCCGTTGGGCATGAAACAGATACGACGTTGATTGATTTCGCCTCTGATCACCGCGCGCCAACCCCAACTGCGGCTGCCGAGCGCGCTGTTCCCGTGCGCGCAGATTTACTCGCGCGCTTGGAAGAAACCGAAAGCCGCCGAATCAATGCGATGCGTGCCACGTTGAATTATCGGGGTGAAAAGCTCCGTGATCTTTCGCGTGCTTTGCCTCGCAAAGATGCGCTTTTGGGACAATCTCAGCAACGTTTGGATTTGGCCGCAGCGCGCTTACCTAATGCGTTGAGCGCGCGGGTTAATCTTGGTCGCAGCTCTCTCAGCCAAGCCTCAGGCGCATTGCGCCCCTCGCTTTTGGGGCGCACATTGCAGGGCGCAAATGAGCGCGTTGCAGACCGCGGGGCGCGTTTGTCGCCAGCGTTAGAGCGCCGCGCAAAGACCGCTCAATCCGATCTCACAAAAATAACGCAGCGCTACGAAAACATCGCTCTTACCCCTCAGATTGCGCGGCGCAAGGATGATCTTTCCAAGCTGCTCTCGCGCTTTGCTCAAGCCGCAAAAGCGCAGCAATCAGAACATGTTACCAAGCTCGAGGCTCTTGATCGGTTACGGCTAACCTTGGGCTATAAAGCGACGTTAGACCGTGGCTACGCGGTTGTGCGGGCAGCAGATGGGCAGGTTTTAACCAGCAGCAAAGCGGCCAAAGCTCAGCCCCCGCAAGAGATTGAATTCGCGGATGGTAAACTCGCGCTCGCGCCCATGCGCGCGGCAAAATCAAGCAAGCAACCGCCAAAAGATGAACAAGGCAGTTTGTTTTAAGCACATGTTAAGGCGCATAGCTTAAGCATCTCTACAATGCGAGCGTTAGATCGACAAATATAAACCAAGGCCGAGCGCCAAAAGTGCTGGGATAAGCACATACCCACGATTGTAAATCGGTGAGGGCGTATAACAATTTCCGCAGTGTTTTGCGCGAAATCTCATTTTGTGATTGCAGTCACTGCATCGGAAAAATCTCATTTGAGAACTCTCGCCTTGCTATAAAAATGGAATTTGAAAAAGGGCCAATAAAAATCTTCGATGCGCGTTGCTAAATATCAAACACGCAATTTGCCGTTAAATATCCTACGTTTACTGTTTAACTCATACGCCGATCTTAGGGCCGACGCAATATAAAGGCTCGCTTGATTGTTCGGCTTCGTAAAGCTCTGTGCTTTGCGCATCGCCCATAAATGTTGCGCGTAACCCCGTGCTGGTGCGTTCAAATTCCCAACACTGAGGATCCGGTCGGTCCTCATAGACGAAACAAATCGAGCGACCTTCCGCGTACCATTCCCCTGATTTGCAGGTGCCATCTAAAAAAGACCACTCAACGCGTCGTCCCGGCAAATACCGCTCTGCGCCATAGGTTTCGCCCTGCTCGCTAAAATAGAGCGTTTTCCCGCGCGTATAATCATCAAATGCCTCGGCGCTCAGCGGAGCTGCTTGCGCGAACGGAGCACTAAAAACAAATGCAGCAACGGCGAGACAGCGAAACATGGGCACCCCTTTGGATTTGACCACTTTGGCGGCCATGGTGCGCGCAAACCTGCAAGGTTTCAATGCACAAGCTCTTTCAAATCGCGCAATTCGTCTTTAGGTGAAGGGGATTAGCGGAGTTCTGCCCATGGCGTTTTTCAAAAAGCTCAAAGATCGTTTGTTCAAGTCATCCTCCAAGTTAGAGGAGGGCCTCGATGCGATCGTCGAGGAGGGTGGCGCGCCGGACGTCGCCGCCGAGGTTGAAGATGCGCCTGCGGTCAGCGTCGCGCAAACGCCGCAAGATCCAATTCCCGCGCCTGCAGTGCCAGAACCCGTAGCCGGGATCGAGCAGACCTTCCCCCCGATCAGTATCGATACGCCACCCGAGATCGACCCCGAAGATCCGCCCGAGTCTGAAAGCAGCGCGGTAGAAACCACACCCCCAACGACAACCGATCTGAATAGCTCAGAAAATGCGCAAAAGCCGGGGCTGCTAGGCCGTCTTATTGGCCGCGCCGCGCCAAGCACAGCGGTCCGCCGTGTGCTTGATGACGATATGTTGGAGCAACTTGAAGAGCTGCTCATCAGCTCGGATATGGGAGTGGATACGGCCCTGCGGGTTGCCTCGAACATGGCCGAGGGGCGCATGGGGCGCAAATTATCCGCGGATGAAATCAAGGACCTGCTTGCTGCCGAAATCGCCCGCATTATGGATCCTGTGGCCAAACCGCTGCCGATCTACCCAAAGAAACCTCAAGTTGTTTTGGTGGTTGGCGTAAACGGGTCAGGAAAAACAACAACCATTGGTAAACTTGCGAGCCAATTCAAAGACGTGGGTAAATCCGTGGTGATCGCAGCAGGCGATACGTTTCGTGCAGCGGCCGTGGAGCAGCTCCAAGTCTGGGGGCAGCGCGCAGGCGTTCCGGTGCTCACCGCGCCAGAGGGCTCTGACCCCGCCAGCCTAGCCTTTGATGCGATGACGCAAGCCGAGGCCGATGGCGCTGATTTGCTGATGATCGACACCGCCGGACGTTTGCAAAACCGCGCCGATCTGATGGAAGAACTTTCCAAAATCGTGCGCGTTATCCAAAAGAAAGACCCAAGCGCGCCGCACAACACCTTGCTCGTGCTCGACGCCACAACAGGCCAAAACGCGCTGAACCAAGTCGAAACCTTCCAAAAACTCGCAGACGTCTCTGGGCTTGTGATGACAAAACTCGATGGCACGGCCAAAGGCGGTGTACTGGTCGCCCTTGCAGATAAGTTTGGCCTGCCAATCCATGCCATCGGCGTGGGCGAGCAAATCGATGATCTTGATGCGTTTGATCCGCAGGACTTTGCCAATGCGCTGACGGGCCGCACTCTTTGAACTTCGTATTGCCCTTTAAACTCCGGGGGTGCGGGGGCTGGCCCCCGCTTTTGTCTCTTTAATGAGCATCTCCGATTGGCTCATCTCGCTAGAGGGCACAGCTCAGGGTCATGATGTTGCGCTGATCCTCGCGCTGATGGCGGCTTTTTTGCATGCGGTTTTCGGCGCTTTGCAAAAAGGGCGGCACGATCCTTGGCTCTCGCGCGGCGCGATTGATGCGTGCTATGGGCTTATGGCCATGCCTTTCGCGCTTTTCGTCGTGCCTTGGCCGGAACCACATATGTGGGTGATTTTTGCCGGCGCGTTCTTCATTCATCTGGGCTACAAACTGCTGCAAGCTTTCGCCTACACCAAGGGCGCCTACACGGTTGTCTATCCTGTCGTGCGTGGCACGGGGCCTTTGTTCACGGTTTTTGGCGCTTATCTGATCTTTGGTGAGACATTCACGCTGGGCCAATGGTTTGGCGCGCTCGTTCTGCTGAGCGGCATTTTTGGGCTTGCGATATACAACTACAAATATCTTGTGAAAGATCGCGCAACACTCATGCCTGCGCTGTGGCTTGCCTTTGGGACCGGGCTGTTTGTGGCGCTTTACACGACCTATGACGCCTATGGCATTCGCGCAACGGCCGATCCTTTCACCTTCCTGGCGTGGTTTTTCTTTATCGACGGCATCGCGATTCCGCCGATTGCCTACCTGCACTATAGACGTATGGCGCAGCCACCTGCCTTGCCGCCGCTGGCGCTGCGCGGCATTATTGGCGCGTTCATCGCATTTGCCTCTTTCGGCTCGATTATGCTGGCCACACGGCTTGACAAGGTCGGCGAAGCGGCCATTTTGCGCGAGACGTCTACGGTTTTCGCAGCGCTCATTGGCTGGCTTGTATTGAAAGAAACCGTTGGCCCGCGGCGTATCGCTTTGATGACTTTGATCGCGCTCGGAGCTGTGATTGTGGAATTTGCAGGCTAAGCGCCTAAAGGAGAGCCAAGAATGGCACAGGAAAAAGACGTCAATCCGATCTTGAAACAGGTGCTCGAGCTTGGCCCGACGCTGGTGTTCTTCCTGATGTATCTGCGCATGCGCGACCAAAGCTACACCATTGCAGGCACAGAGTACTCTGGCTTCATCATGGCGACGGTTGCCTTTGTGCCGGTTTTGCTGATTGCCATGGGCATTTTGTGGTATCTGACGGGCAAGCTTAGCCGCATGCAGATTTTCACCGCCTTTATGGTGATTTTTTTTGGCGGGCTCACCGCTTATTTCAATGATGAACGTTTCTTCAAGATGAAGACCACGCTGGTCTATGGCTTCTTTGCGGTGATCCTCGGCATTGGTTTGCTGCAAAAGAAAAGCTATCTGGCCTTTGTGCTCTCGGATGCGTTGCCCATGGCGCAAGAGGGCTGGATGATCCTGACGCGCCGTTTGACGGGAATGTTTGCGGCGCTAGCGGTGGGCAATGAGATTATCTGGCGCACCTTGTCGACGGATGCTTGGGTCAAAATCGAAACATTTGGTTTTCCGATTTTGCTGTT
>CAYQZI010000191.1:0-5570 GCA_964421835.1 uncultured Planktotalea sp. | reverse complement strand
TAAATCCCCTCGGTTACGACGGTCACCATGTCTGCGCCATCGACCTCTTGCGAGACGATGAAAGGCGCAGGTTTATAGTCTGGATAGGTTGTGCCAGCGCCGACGGCGGTCACGAATGTGCGCGTACCTTGAACCAAATCACCATCCCAATCTTTTGGGTCTTGGCCCTGATCCAAGAAGGCCACCGCAGGTGCGCCATGCTCGATCACGGTCAGCGGATCAAGGCGGACCAGTTCGCCAGCATGATTGGCATAGCGATCACATGCGCCCGAACGTCCTTCTGCGATGAAGCACAAAACAGGGCACGCATCGCAGCGGATTTTCTCTGGCTTTACGCGAGGGGTGTCACTCATAACCCGCCTCCTTCAAAGCAGCGCGGACGCGATGCGGCAACGCGGGAACGTGGCGCAAACGCACGCCCGTTGCATGATGCACCGCATTCAGAATGGCGGGGGCGGTCGGGATCAACGCATGCTCGCCCAGCCCTTTCGCACCAAACGGCCCGTGTGCGTCAGGTTCTTCAACAATCACCGTTTCAATCGGGGGAACGTCGCCAATGGTCGGGATCAGATAGTCATGCAGGTTGTCTGTGCGACCGGGGATAAACTCTTCCATCAGCGCCATGCCAAGACCCTGCGCAACGCCGCCTTGCACTTGACCTTCGACCAGCAGCGGATTGATCGCTCGGCCCACATCATGTGCAGCCACAATATGGATAGGTTTGATTGTACCAAGCTTTGTGTCCACCTCGACCACTGCAAGATGTGCGGCGTAGCCGAATTGCGCATAGGGCACGCCTTGGCCGTTTTCATCGAGCGGTTCAGTCGGTGGATCATAGCTGGCAACAGCGCGCATCACGTAACCATCCTCGCCTACTTCCATGCGGGTCAGATCTACCTTATGCCCACCGCTCATCTCTATGACACCATCGCAAAGCGCGATTTGCGCATCCTCCGCCGCGTTTACCAGCGTGAGCACTTGGCGGCGCAGGCTTTCGGCGGACAGCTTGGCCGCATTTCCAGTGACAAAGGTTTGACGCGACGCGGAGGTCTTGCCCGCGTCAGGCGTTACATCCGTATCAGCGCCAATCAGCGCGACCTTATCCACCGATACCCCAAAGGCCTGCGCGAAGATCTGTGTGATCACAGTGTTCGACCCTTGGCCAATGTCCACAGCGCCCTGATGCAGCACCAATGTGCCATCACTGCACAATCCGCATTTGATGGTGGACGGGTTCGCCATCGATGTGTTGCCACAGCCATACCACCCCGCCGCAATACCAACCCCGCGTTTGAGATTGGTGTTTTGCGCATTGAACGTGACGCATTCTGTTCGCCCTTTTTCCCAAGCAGGACGCAGGGCTTCAAGGCAGGCTTTCACGCCAACGCCTTGTTCAAACACTTGGCCAGAGACTGTCGCCACACCATTGTCGAGCGCATTGAGCAGGCGAAACTCGAGCCCATCCATGCCGACAGCCGTCGCCAATTCGTCGAACAATGTCTCTTGCGCGATGGCTGATTGAGGGACTCCGAAACCACGAAACGCACCTGCGGGTGGGCAATGGGTGTAAACGCCTTTCGCCTCCGCGCGATAATTCGGCACGCGGTAGGGGCCAGAGGCATGAAGCGGCACGCGGTTGGCCACGGTTGGCCCCCAGCTTGCATAAGCGCCTGTGTTGAAATCACCGTCAAAACGCAGCGCAGTCAGCCTGCCATCTTTGCGAACGCCACCTTTGATGCTGATCCGTCCGGGGTGGCGCTTGGTGGAAGTCGCCATGCTCTCCACCCGCGAATAGGCCATGCGCACGGGACGGCCAGTAACCATCGCGCCAAGGCACAAATAAGGGTGCAAAGTAAGATCAAGTTTCGCGCCAAAACCACCACCAACAGCCGTTGGAACAATGCGAATGTCGTCTTTGTCGAGAGCCAACACGCCTGCGAGCGCCTCTTGGTTCATCACTGGCGCTTGAGTGCACACATGAAGGTGCACACGGCCATCAATAACTTCGGCAAAACCCGCTTCAGGTTCAATATACGCGTGCTCCACAAAGGAGGTCTCAAAACTGCCGCTTAGCACAATATCCGCTTCAGAAAGACCCGCGTCAATGTCTCCATGGGCGACAAAACCACCGCACATGACGTTGTTTTCGGCGTTTGCATGAAGCTGTGGCGCTTCCTTAATTTGAGCATCGGTGACGTCTTGGACAGCCGTGAGTTCTGTCCATGTGATAGGGAAATCGTTGATACGAAACGCAGCAATGACATCTGCTTCGCCGATCAGCGCAGCAACAGCTTCACCTTTAAAACGTGTCGCGCTCTGAGCAAAAACAGGTTGATCAATGAAACCCGGAATGGTGCCAAAGAGGTTCACGCCGGGGATGTCTTGCGCCGTCAGCACCGCTTCAATGCCGACCAATGCACGCAGTGGACCAAGATCGCCAAGCTCAAACGCAGCATGCGCAAAGGGCGAGCGGATCACCAGCGCAATCAGCGCGCCGTCGGGCGCAACATCATCGCCAAAACGTTCTGTACCCTCCACCTTTGCGGCACCATCAAGACGTGGAATCGCATCGCCAACGCCCCCTTTTGCAGAGCGCTTTGGCAGATCCGCACCAACGGCGACAACCGCGTCAATGATCTTGCGATACCCCGTGCAGCGACACAGAACACCGCCCAGCGCGTCTTGGACTTGCGCCGTATTCGGCCTTGCAACGTCACTCAGCAAAGCGGCGGCGCTGATCATCATCCCGGGGGTGCAAATGCCACATTGGGCAGCTTGATGCGCGGTGAAACTGTCTTGCAAACGGGTGAGCAGCTTGGGTTCAATCCCGCGCAAAGTCTGCACATCACGCCCCATCGCTTGCGCCGTCGAGGTCAAACAGGCGCACACAGGCGCGCCATCGATCAAAACGGTACAAGCGCCGCAATCGCCTGCATTACAGCCGACTTTCACGTCCTTCGCGCCAAGCTCTTCGCGCAAAGTCGCACTCAGGCGTGCATGACCCTGCGCTGCGCTTTGAACAGGTGCACCGTTTAGCGTGAAGCCGATCACATCCTTGGCCGCGCGCTTATCCATGCGCCGCCTCCTTCAAAGCGCGCAGGATCAGCGCGCCGACCACGTCTTTGCGATACGCAGCAGAGCCGCGCACATCATCGATGGGGGAAAGCTCGGGTAGGTCTGATCCGGCGATGAGCGCTTCGGCGTTGCCGAGCGGTTGCCCCTCTAACGCTTGCTCCAAAGCCAGCATCCGTTTCGCAACAGGCGCGCAGGAACCAACAGCGACATGAACGTCGCGCAGAATGCCTGCTTCAAGCTCTAACGTCACGGCGACCATGGCGATGGAGATCACCAAATATTTGCGCGCACCCAGTTTGGCAAAGGCGCTTTTGCGCGTGTTTGACATCTCGGGGATCAGAATTGCGCTGACCAATTCGCCCCGTTCCAACGCGACAGAGCGCACGCCGGTGATGAACTCCGCCAGCGAAAGGACACGCACGCCGCGCGCCGAGCAAATCTCGACCGAGGCATTCAAAGTCGCCAAAGGCGGCACGCCGTCCGCCGCAGGGGAGGCGTTGCAAAGATTGCCCACAAGCGTGGCTGCATTCTGAATTTGAACCGAGCCGACCTCGCGCGCAGCCGCCTTGAGACCATCAAATGCAGGCGGCAAATCCGCTGCGATTACATCGCTCCATGTGCTTGCGGCGCCAATCCGCCAGCCCTGCTCTACCCGCGCAATGCTTCGCAAGCCCGCGATCCGCGTGATATCAAGCATATCGCTCTCGATGGGCCGCTCGCCCTGCGCAGGATACCAATCGGTGCCACCTGCGATCACGCTCAGATCGCGCGCGCTTAACGCAGCGAGCGCATCGTCCAAAGTTGTCGGTGTCAGATAGTCCAAAACCGCGCTCCTTGCGATATCAGAAACTTGTTTGTGTACGAATAGAATATCGCGCAGAGGATTCTGTCAAATCCTTTCATCATCCCTCTTGAACGGGGCGCGACTTCTGTTAGCGTTCAAATGAATTCGAAAGGAAGCGCCATGTCCGACACGCCGCAAAAACTTGTCATCCGCAACATTGGCCTGATGCTGTCGGGCAAAATGGAAGAGCCGATTTATGAAGCCGATTGCATCATTGCGATTGATGGCAAAATCGCTGAATGGGGTCGCGAGAAAGACATGGACACGAGTGGTGCAGATACGGAGATTGATGCAATGGGCGTCACCCTCGCGCCCGGTTTGATCGACAGCCACATCCATCCTGTTGTGGGCGATTATACCCCGCGCCAACAGCAGCTGCACTGGATCGACAGCACGTTACACGGCGGCGTCACAACGCTGATTTCTGCGGGTGAGGTGCATATGCCGGGGCGTCCCAAAGATGTGGTTGGCCTCAAGGCGATGGCGATTGCAGCGCAGCGTTGGTACGAAAATTTCCGCCCCTCCGGTATGAAAGTCCACGCGGGCGCGCCTGTGATCGAGCATGGGATGGTCGAGGAAGACTTTAAAGAGCTGGCCGCCGCTGGCGTGACCTTGCTGGGCGAGGTTGGGCTGGGTACGGTTAAAGACGGCAAAACCGCGCAGCAAATGGTGGGCTGGGCGCGTAAATACGGCATTCAAAGCACGATCCATACGGGCGGTCCCTCGATCCCTGGCTCTGGCCTGATCGATGCGGATATGGTGATGGAGACGGGTACAGATGTGATCGGGCATATCAACGGCGGTCACTCTGCCCTGCCGGATGATCAGATCATTTGCCTGTGCGAGAGCTGCAAGGCGGCGTTCGAGATTGTGCACAACGGCAATGAACGCGCAGCCGTACTGACGGTGAATACAGCGCGCGAGCTGGGCAAGCTGGATCAGGTGATCCTTGGCACCGATGGTCCCGCAGGGTCTGGCGTGCAACCCCTTGGAATTTTGCGCATGATCGCGATGCTTTCCGCCTTTGGCAATGTGCCTGCGGAAATCGCGTTTTGCTTTGGCAATGGCAACACCTCGCGCCAGCGCAAACTGGATACGGGGCTGATTGAAAAAGACATGTGCGCGGACTTTGTGCTGATGGATCAAGCGCAGCACGCGCCCGGTAAAAACATCCTTGAAAGCGTGCAAATGGGCAATCTGCCGGGCGTTGGCATGACGGTGATCGACGGCGTTGTGCGCTCTGAGCGCAGCCGCAACACGCCCCCCGCAAACAGACTGCCGCAGGTCGTTTAAGCGATAGTATTCTGCGCGGGATGCGTTAAAGCAGGAGCCTCTGCCCCTGTCTGCCGCATCGAAAGCTAAGCCCAATGGCCGCATCGCGTGATTACGATCTAACGACTGGCCCAATCTCGGGGCATTTTCGCAAATTGGCGATTCCGGCGGCCTTGGGCATGTTGTTCACCACGCTTTACAATGTGGTGGATGTTTATTTCGCAGGGCAGCTTGGAACAGACGCGCAAGCGGGTCTTGCGATTGGATTTCAAGCGTTTTTCGTGCTGATTGCTGTTGCTTTTGGTCTGTCCGCTGCCATGTCTGCGCTTGTGGGCAATGCACGCGGGGCCAAAGACACTCGCGCCGCCCGCCGCCTTGC
>CAYQZI010000190.1:0-5583 GCA_964421835.1 uncultured Planktotalea sp. | reverse complement strand
GCACAGGGGCAGGCCAATCTCTGCCATGACATCCAGCACAGGCTGCACGCGTGCAAAATCACGCACGCCGCTGGCGGAATTGGTGGTCGCGCCCGCAGGGTAGAGCTTGACCGCTTTGACAAGGCCGCTGGCATGGGCGGCGCGCATATCCTCGGGGTCTGTGTCCTCGGTCAGGTAGAGCGTCATCAGAGGCTCGAATGTCATGCCCTCGGGCAGCGCGTCCATGATGCGCGCTTGATAGGCCAGCGCATCCGCGCCAGTTACCACAGGAGGCACAAGGTTGGGCATAATGATCGCGCGGGCAAAATGGCGCGCGGTTTCAGGCAACACGGCGCGCAGCATATCGCCATCGCGCAGGTGTAAATGCCAATCGTCGGGGCGGCGGAGCGTAAGGCTATCTGTCATAGGGATCGCATACACCGAAGCGTTCAGAAGGGCTAGCGGTTTGCGCAGCCGCTGAAACAAGGTTACACCCGCGACGCACCTAAAAAAGGAATGCAGTTATGATTTTCACATTGATCACTGGGTTTGTCGTTGCGGTGTTCTTCGCGCAAGCCAGCCCGTTTATCACTGATGCGCTGAAACGCGCATCCCTGACGCTGACAGAGACGCAAATGAGCTTGTTTTGCTTTGCGCTTTGCTTGGCTTTGGCAGCGGCGCTGCTGAACCTTATGGGCGTGCACAGCTATCCGGTTATGCTGTGCATTGGCGCGGCCCTTGGTGTTGCGCGCAAGCCGATCTTGGCGCGTCTCACCTCGCGCGGTGACTAGATGCAAACAGTACACTTAAGCCATGTCTATGATGCCGAGCCGCGCGAGGTGTGGCGCGTGGCGATAGATTTGGACTGTCTGCAAGAGGCGGTGCAAGGGCTGCTAAGCTTTGAAGGGATGCCGAGCGGTGCGATTTATGCAGGGCAGGTGATTGATGTTAAAGTGTCGATGTTCGGCATCCTGCCAGCGCAGCCCTATCGCATGGAATTGCTTGAATTTGACCAAGACGCGATGCGTTTTGTGTCAAATGAGCAGGGCATGGGCGTTAAGCATTGGCAGCATCGTCTATGGGTCAAGCCCCACGCAAAAGGCGCGGAATTGATCGACGAGATAGAGATAGAAGCAGGTTGGCGCACAGCGATGATAGCCGCTTGGGCGCGCTACATGTATAAGCGTCGTCACAAACCGCGCTTAAGGATGCTTGCACAAAGCGCTGTTTAAGACGTGGATTTGCCAGAGAGTTGATGCTCTTCAATCTGCTCGGCACGCTTTTTGAAGCGCGGCGCGTTCAGCGTATCGGCTGCATGCTCGCAGATCGCCTTGGCAAAACCCCAGCGTTTGGCATCTTCCGTATCGCCCAAAACCGCGCGTAGGTAGTTGCGATCTTTGCGGCGCTCGCGGTGCAGCATGTGAAAAGCGCTGGGCACAGAGGCACCGCTGCCAATCGCACTCAGCAGCGGGTAAAGGATCTCTAGGCGCATCATCTGTTGATCAAGCGTGGAACCAAAGTAAGCCATACGCAGCTTATCGACATTCGAGCGCGTAAAGAGCGCCGCATGCATTGCGTCAAGTTCAACACGGGGATCATAGATAATCGTCGCGCGCTCTGCCGCATCAAGCATATCAGGGGCATAGCCATAACGATCGGTAAAGCTCGTGCGGCGCATTTTGCGAAAACGATCGTCCCATTCAGTCACACGCGGATCTAGGGTCGCTTGGGGGTTAAGGGCGAGCACCTGTGCGCCCGGAGCTGCCACAGAAAAGGCGCACGCGGCATAGCCACAAGAGCCTGCGCCATAGAAGATCACCTGTTCGAAGTCTTCAAAGAAGCCGTCATCAATCAATCGGTCGAAGTAGCGGTATAGCGAAGGGTCGCGAAACCAAGTCTCGCCATTGCTGAAAAAGCTCAAAAGTGAGCACCCTTCGCGGCGCACCATCTCAAAGCCAATGGGATGGGCCTTGCTGTTCAAGCTCTGCGCGGATTGCAATGTCTCGAAAGTCACAAGCAGGGTTTTGCCCGCATCGAAGAACGCCGCATTGTGTTTGGCGCTGAGGGGCTGGAAATATCCGGCTTCATCCGCAAGCTCTTCAAGCGCGCCAAGCCAAGCCTGTCCGGTCTGCCCGGCAAGGGATTCATCAAGGGGATGGCTTGCTGCGTCCTGCATATCTAGCTCCTGCACGTCTCAAGTGGATCCATCTGCCGCAGACCCTTTGACATGGTCTTGAAGGCCAATTGGGGCAGCATTGGGAAAAACATGGGTTCATCTTTGGACATCAATGCGTTGCGCCTGATCGCTATTTCGAGCAGGTTCGTGCGAGCGGTCTTTTGAGCAAATGGGAAGGTTCAAAGCGTCATGGGAGAATTGGGCGAAATGGGCGAGGTGGAATTCGACAATATCCCCGAGCAAGCACTGGCATGGCACCGCGCGGGGCTTGGCGCTGCTTTGGCGACGGTGATTGAAACATGGGGCAGCGCGCCGCGCCGCGTGGGCGCTCAACTGGCGATCAACGGGCAGGGCGCGATTGTCGGCTCTGTCTCTGGCGGCTGCGTCGAGGGCGCGGTGATTGTTGAAGCGCTCGAGGCGATTGCCGAGGGAGATGCGCGCGAGCTGGAATTTGGTGTTTCTGACGGGGATGCCTTTGCGGTTGGCCTTGCCTGCGGTGGAACGATTCGTATTTTGCTTGAACCAGTGGGCAAGGTTCTCAGCGAAGATTTGCTCGCTCAGCTGGTGGCGGCCCGCGCTGAGCGCAGGCCTGTCGCCTATGTGGTGGATCTGAGCACAGGGACGCGCAGTTTGGCGCAGACGGGCTATCAAAGCCGCTTTTCCATGGATCGCTCGGGCTTTGAAGAGGGCAGCAAACGCTTCATTGCGATTCACAACCCGCCGGTGCGGCTGCTGATTGTCGGCGCGGTGCATATCGCGCAAGCGCTTGTTCCTATGGCGAAAATGGCAGGATATGACGTGCAGGTGGTCGATCCACGCGAAAGCTTCGCCAGTACAGTGCGTTTTCCAGAGGTTGCGCTCTCGGATGAGTGGCCAAGCGATGCTGCGCACGCCTTTGGCCTTGACGCGCGCACGGCGCTGGTGCTTTTGACCCATGATCCAAAACTGGATGATCCGGTGCTGCATCTGGCGCTGAAAAGCGGGGCCTCCTATATCGGGGCGCTGGGATCAAAACGCACCCATGCGAAACGTTTGGAGCGTTTGCAAGCTGCTGGGTTTAGCGCAGCGGAGTGCGCACGTATCCAAGGACCGATTGGGCTTGATCTGGGTGCGGCCAATCCGGCAGAGATTGCAATTTCAATCATTGCGCAGATGGTGCAAATGCTGCGCAAGCCAGTCGCATGATATTCGGCGCGCGCGCGATAAACGACAGCAAAGGCAGCATCCTAGCGCATTCAATCGATGTAAATGGCCTGCGCTTGCGCAAAGGGACAGCGCTTGATCAAACGCATCTGGATGCGCTGGGCGCTGCGGGGATCGCTGACATAACAGTGGCGACTTTGGAAAATGGCGATGTAGAGGAAAACGACGCTGCACGCCAGCTTGGCGGCGCCTTGCTGTGCGGCGCATCTGGCCTAAGCGCTACCGCTGCTGCTACAGGGCGCGTGAATATCATCGCCGATGGCGCAGGCGTTGCGCTTTTGGACGAAAAGCGCCTGACAAAGCTCAATGATATCAATCCGATGATCAGTTTTGCGACAGTGCCAACCTTTCATCAAATGCACCGGGGGGCGATGCTTGGAACGGTTAAGATCATCTCTTACGCGGTGCCTGAAACTGATCTGGCGCTAGCCCGCGACCTTGCGCGCGGTGCTGTGACGCTCGCCATGCCGCAACGCAAAACCGTTTCGCTGATCATCACCCAAATCCGCGAGGGCGCGGATGAAACCAAGGGCATCGCCGCGATCCGCGCACGGCTGTCCGCGCTTGAAAGCCCGCTTGTCGAAACCTTGATCTGCGCACACCGCATCGAGGCGCTGACCGATCGCATCAAAGCCGCGACTGGCGATGTCATTCTGATTCTCACGGGTTCCGCCACCTCTGACCCCGCCGATGTCGCCCCTGCGGCCCTGTGTGCGGCGGGGGGCATGCTGACCCGCTTTGGCATGCCTGTTGATCCAGGCAACCTTTTGTTTCTGGGCGATATCTTGGGAAAACCCGTGATCGGCTTACCCGGCTGCGCCCGCTCGCCCGCGCTGAACGGGGCGGATAAGGTGCTGAGCCGTGTGCTTTGCGGCGTGCCTGTGTCCAGCGCCGATATTGCAGGCATGGGAGTCGGCGGGCTTCTAAAAGAAATCCCAACCCGCCCTCGGCCGCGCCGCGCTTAGGGCCCAAACTTCATCTTGCCCCTAAACTCCGGGGAGTCTGCTTGAGCAGACGGGGCAGAGCCCCCAAAAACAAAAAAGCCCGGCAGAGCCGGACCTTTTCAAAACGCATCTCAACCCGCGAAATTACTTTGGCAATGGCCCGATCAGCATGACCATTTGACGGCCTTCCATCTTGGGGAAATTTTCCACGCGCCCGTGCTCTTTGGTGTCCTCTGCAACACGCTCCAGCAGTTCGCGTCCCAAGTTCAGGTGCGCCATTTCGCGGCCACGGAAACGCAAAGTGACCTTCACTTTATCGCCGTTTGCCAAGAACTTATAGACATTGCGCATCTTGACGTCATAATCGTTCGTATCCGTGTTCGGACGGAACTTGACCTCTTTGATCTCGATGATCTTTTGCTTTTTGCGCGCTTCTGCTTCGCGCTTTTGCGTCTCGTATTTGAACTTACCAAAGTCCATAATCTTGCAAACAGGCGGGTTGGCATTGGGCGAGATTTCAACCAGATCCAGTCCGGCATCTTCTGCCATAACAAGAGCTTTGGCCGGGTGAATCACACCCACGTTTTCGCCGTCTGCGCCAATCAGGCGGATCTCGGGAGAGCGGATTTTGTCGTTAACACGAGGTCCGGTGTCGCGCTGTGGCGGCGCATTGTGAGGTCTGCGGGCTATGGGATTTATCCTTTGATAGCTATTTAACTCAGCGTGCAAACTACAGCCGCGCGGCGCGCTCTTCAAGCGCCAAATCGCCCTTGGTTTGTTCAAAACATGCGTTTTCCCCTTGTGTTTGCAGCGCTATGGGCGCATTTCGCAGGCGCAGCATCCAGAGCTATGTATTGGGTGCAAAGGTTTATCTCTAGGGGAACAGTCGATGAAGAACTTGATTTGGGTCGTGATCGCGGCGCTGGTGCTTGGCGGGGGGTACACGCTTTACTCCAACAACGTCGCAGAAAGGGCGGCCATCGCGCAGGCAGAAGCCGATAAAGCCGCGGCTGCTGCGAAAGCCGCAGAAGAGGCCGCCGCTGCCAAAGCAGCAGAAGAAGCCGCTGCCGCCGCTGCCAAGTTAGAGGAAGAAGCGAAAGCTGCTGAGGAGGCCGCTGCTGCTGCCGCCGCGAAGGCCAAAGAAGAAGCCGCTGCCGCTGCTGCCAAGTTAGAGGAAGAGGCGAAAGCTGCTGAGGAGGCGGCTGCTGCCGCTGCCGCGAAGGCCGAAGAAGAAGCCGCTGCCGCTGCTGCCAAGTTAGAGGAAGAGGCGAAAGCTGCTGA
>CAYQZI010000189.1:0-5608 GCA_964421835.1 uncultured Planktotalea sp. | reverse complement strand
TGCGGCTCCTTAAACGAAGGTAGCCTGTCGATATTAGTTGGTTTTGTAACTAACAACACGCAAATGGCAGTTTTGCTCGAAAAAGCACAGCGCCTGCGCGGGGTTCAAAAGTCGATTGTCACGCCCGGCAGGTTCAAAGCTTTCATCAAATCGCGCAGCTCTTGACGCGCAGCGACGTTTGAAATGTTCATCTGCTTCACGCCGACCTCTTTCAGGTCAAGCAGAGTCAAACCACGCGGGAACAACTCGCGAAAGATGACTCGTTCATTAAAGCCGGGCGCCACGCGAAAGCCGATGCGCTTGGCGAGTTGCTCGATTGCTGCTTCCATCTTTTGCTTGTTCACCATGTTCTGCGCGCCCATGCGATTGCGCAAAACGATCCAGTCGATAGGCGGCAGTTTGGCTTGCGCGCGCAGTTGGCGCGCGTTCCATACCATCTCTGAATAGACCGAGGGCCCTTCGATTTTGACGCCATCGGTGTCCGTGTGCGCGAGCAGATCGAAATCCACAAAGCTGTCGTTCAAAGGCGTGATCAACGTATCCGCAAGCGAATGCGCCACTTGGCTCAGCCGTGTGTGCGAGCCGGGGCAATCAATGACGATAAAGTCGCAATCGGGCTCTAGCGTGGCAACCGCAGCAGAGAGACGGTGGTCATAAACGTTCTCGCCGGGGCGCAAATTGGCTTTGTCAATCTCGGGAAGTTCGCGGTAATCGGGGCAGGGCAGCTCGACGCCCTGCTTTTTCAGAAACGCCTGACGATTGGCCACATAGCGCCCAAAGGTCTTCTGCCTGAGGTCCAAATCCAGCACGCCAACCTTATGCCCCATGCGCGACAGCGCCGTCGCCACATGCATAGAGACGGTGGATTTCCCCGCACCGCCCTTTTCGTTTCCGACAACAATAATATGCGCCATGTTCAGGATTCCCTACATCGGTCTTGTCTTTCGAATTAGAGCATGCGCTGCGCAAGGGGAAGAGGCAGGGCGCGGCAAATTAGAAACCGACGTATTGCAGTCACTTAAGACGGCCCCGCCCCTGTGAGCGGTAAGCGCAAGATTTGCTCGAAAAAGCCATCCGCGCGCTGGCCCGCAAGCGTCAAATGCGCGATTTCAAAAGGGCGCGGCAGAAGCGGTGTAAAGATGCGCGCAAGCGCGCGTTGAATGTCGTCTGCTTGCGCAGCTTTCAATGGTCCAGTCAGCGTGACATGAAATTGGAACTGCTCCATCACATGCGGATAGCCCCATTTATGGACATTTTCGATCTGCTCCGGGCTGAGCCGTGCCTTTAGCCGCCGCGTGCGGTCCTCATTGGAAAGCGGAGCGCGAAAGCGATCCAGCGCGCGCACCGTAGTGGCGGCAAGGTGCTTTATGGCGCCGTCTTGCCCCTTTATTGTCAGCGCGCAGAAGCGGCCAATATTTTGCTGCTCTAAACCGTCCAAAGTCACGGGGCTGAGCGCGCCGCACAGATGCGCAAAAGCTGCTTTCAGGTCCGTTTCGCTTTCACTTGGCGTCAAATGAAACGGCGCTTTGATGGTTGCGTGAAAGCCATATTTTCGCGGCCTTTGGGTCACGTCTCGCGTGGGGGCAAGGACGGCACCGCCTGCGATATCCCAGCCAAGCCATTGCGCTCCTGCTGCGCCAAGCGCTCCATCGAAGGTGTAGTAAATCGCGTAACGCTCAAACATCAGGTGCCTTTCGGGTGGCCAAATAAACGCCAAGTGAAGCAACCGTCAAACCCAGCCACGCGAGCGGGGGCATCACCTCGCCCAGCATAAACCATGCAAGCAAAGCCGCCAAAGGTGGCACCATGAAGAAAAGCGCTGACACGCGGCTTACATCGCCCGCACGGATCATTGCTAGCAACAAGCCCACGGCGATCAACGAGTTGCCGATCACCAGGTAGGCAAGCCCTGTGATAAACGCGCCGCTCCATTCGATGTCAAAGCTGTCTTGCAGCGCCAGCGCAGGCAGGATGCCGATAAAACCAGCGCTGTAGCCGATTAAGTTAGAGGTAACGGGATGGTGGTTCAGGCCAAAACGTTTTTCCCAAAGCGAGCCGCTTGTAATGCCAAGCAACGCGACGGCTGCGCAGCTTAAGCCAAACAGGGTGGGCGGTTCGATATCCGTGCGTGCGCCAATAACGAGAAGCGTGCCAAGCAGCCCCAAAGCAAGACCAATCCAGCTGCGCCGCCCAATGATTTCGCGGCTCCAGATCGGGGCGATCAGCGCGACAAGAATGGGTTGAAACGACATTAGTAGTGCGCCAGTGCCAGCCCCCACACCGGATTCAAAGGCAAAGTAGTTCATGCCGAAATACACCGCTTGGATCAAAAAGCCGACAAAAGCCAAATGTGCCCATTCGGTGCGGGACTTGGGCAGGGGTGGTCTGATCGCAGCAAAGAGCACCGCCATTATGAGGATGACACAGCCAAAGCGCAGGGCAAGCAGGGTCATCGGGTCGGTGTAGAGCAGGCTAATCTTGGCGACCGAATACCCCATAGACCAAAGCGCCAGAAATATGAACGGCGCAAGGGTGAGCCAAAGCGGGCGATGGGGCATGGTGACGGGTCTCGCTTTGACGAAGATCAAGCTACCGCTCAGTCCTGCGCTGATTGTGCGGATATGTCCAGAGTGGGTCGAAAGCTTGCCTCGGTCTCGCATTCGTGAGCGTGATTTGAGCATTTTGCGTGCAATTGACGCTTGGATCGGTGGAAAAATCACGTTCGATGATCTAGGTTTGACGGTGCGAGCGTATTGACGAAAAGGGCAACGCGTATGAGTGAGCTTCATCTGAACCGTAGAACCGTGCTGAGCGCCGCTGGCGGAGCTTTGATAACTGGCGTGTCCAGCCTTGGCACTCACGCGCAGGCGCAAACCCTCGAAGCGACCAAGACAATGCGCGGCGGCGCGAATAATTATCGCCCGGGCGCGCCTATCGTTGACAAGATTGGCGGCGGCGGTTTTTGGATGAGCGGAACCGTGCGTCGCGCAGGCGATGGTGCCCCGCTTGCTGGGCAACGCATTCAAATTTGGGCGCATACAACCGAGGGTCATGAGCGCGACCAACGCTCGCATGGGGCCACGCTTTCGGATGAAAATGGCGTCTACCGGTTGGAAATGCCGCAAATCATTCCCGCTTTCGGGCAAGCGCATGGCCATTTGGCCTTTGACAGCGAGGGGTTTCGCTCTGTCTTTTTGCGCCCCGTGATGCGGCGCTCGAGTGATACCAGCCTTGAAGCGCATTTCGTGCTTGAGCCTGTCTAGGCCCTTGTCGGCAAAACCTCTGCAATCGCGTCTACGTTTGGGCGCGCTCTGCGCTGCGCTTTGCATTCCAATCGTGCTTGCTGCCAACAGTCCGTTGCTCGCGTGGCGCGATCCTGTCTATATCCTAGCGGGATTGGCCGGCATCCTTGCGATGGTGGCTTTAGTGGTGCAACCGCTCTTGGCAATAGGAGCCATGCCCAGCCTATCATCGGCGCAAGGACGCCGTTTGCATCGATGGGTTGGCGCGGGTGTGATGGGCTTGATTATACTCCACGTTGGCGCGCTGTGGATTACCAGCCCACCTGATGTGATCGACGCGCTCACGTTTCAATCACCAACGCGGTTTTCGCTATGGGGCGTTATGGCCATGTGGGCGGTGTTTCTGACCGGATTACTCGCGTATTTGCGGCCAAAATTGCGACTACGTCCGCTGGTTTGGAAGCGCATGCACGGCGCGTTTGCGGTTGTGATTGCAGGCGGCAGTATTCTTCACGCCCTGCTTATTGACGGCACGATGGAGCCTATCTCCAAAGCCCTTTTATGCGCTGCGCTCGGCTATACAACGTTTCTTGCTGTGCAGGGCCTGATCCGTCAAAACACGCGCGGGTAAGTGCAAACTCCTTTCGCGCGCCCTTTCTTATGCAAACCGACGCAAAACGCGCAATCGCTTTGTCGTTGACGCTATATTAGGGTTTGAATACTTAAGGTTGCATGAGATTCCCTGTTGTATTGTTTTGCGTGTCAGCGCTGGTTTGCGTCTTTGGACTTGCGGTGCCTGAATGGTCTGATGTTTTGCTTTTGGGCGGTCCTTGCGCCATCGCTGCTCTGTGGCTTGTCTGGCGTGCTTGGCTCAAGACACGTCTTGCGCGAGAACCCCGCCGCCCTGACCCCCAGATCGATATCTCTGCGCATAAATGGGTTATTTTGGATGGCTCGAATGTCATGCATTGGATCGACAACACGCCCAACATAAAACCGATCCGCGATGTGTTGGATTTGGTACATCAGCGCGGCTACACTGCGGGGGTCATGTTTGATGCGAATGCAGGCCATAAGCTGTTTGGCAAATATTGGCATGACGACATGTTTGGCAAACGGCTGGGACTTCCCGAAGACCGTGTCATGGTTGTTCCAAAGGGCACGGTTGCGGATCAGTATATCCTGACAGCTGCGCGTGATTATGGTGCCAAGATTATCACAAATGACCGCTTTCGCGATTGGGCAGATGAGTTCCCCGAAGTTCGAAACAAAGGGTTCCTCATCTCCGGTTGGTATCGTGATGGCCAGCTCCACACTGCGTTGCGCTGATCAGCAAGCACTTAAACGCAAAACGCCGCTCCCAAACAGGAGCGGCGCTTGCGAAAATCGAGAAGTTCTTAAGCTTAGAAGCCCAGACCTTCGTATTTCTTTTTGAACTTGGATACACGGCCGCCAGCGTCCAAAAGACGTGTGCCGCCACCTGTCCACGCAGGGTGTGCAGACGGGTCGATGTCGAGCGCGAGCTGATCGCCCTCTGCACCGTATGTGGATTTCATCTGGTGAATTGTACCGTCGGTCATTTTCACGTTGATGATGTGGTAATCTGGGTGAATATCGTTTTTCATCGCTGCGCTCCTTAGCCTTTAAGTGGCTTATAGTTTGTATCTTCTGCGATACGTGCGGACTTACCGCGGCGCGAACGCAGATAGTACAGCTTGGCGCGGCGTACACGGCCACGGCGCACAACTGTGATGCTGTCGACGTTTGTTGAATGCAGTGGGAACACACGTTCCACGCCTTCACCAAAGGAAATCTTGCGAACTGTGAAGGAACCCGCGATGCCCGCGCCGTTCTTGCGTGCGATGCACACGCCTTCATAGTTCTGAACACGAGAGCGCGTGCCCTCGGTTACTTTATAGCCAACACGAATTGTGTCTCCGGCTTTGAAATCGGGAATATCATTCCCGAGTGCGGCGACCTGTTCGGCCTCCAGTTGTGCGATAAGATCCATGTCTCATCTCCTATGTATGCTCACGGTTTTCCCGCGAAGTGATTGCGTCCTATGAGAGCTCTTGGTCTTCATCCGGGTCCCTGCCATGCGCTGCACACCAAGCCCGCCAGAGGTCAGGTCGTCTTTCTTTTGTGAGCCTTTCGGCCATGGCCTGCCGCCAGTCAGATATCTTCGCGTGATGGCCGGACTGAAGTATTTCCGGTATCGCACGATCCTTCCAGACCGCAGGTTTCGTATACTGAGGATGCTCTAGGAGACCATGCGAGAACGATTCGTCCTGCGTGGAATCAGAGTTCCCAAGCACGCGCGGTATAAGCCGCACAGTTGCATCAATCAAGGCCTGCGCTGCAATCTC
>CAYQZI010000188.1:3889-5646 GCA_964421835.1 uncultured Planktotalea sp. | reverse complement strand
CTTCTCTGGCGCTGTGCGGCGTGGATCACCCAGGTAAATCTCGTGATGCTTGCCGTTCCAGTCCAAACCGTTGGAGGGCATATAGTCATCATGCAATCGCGCAAGCGTCGGACCTTCTTCGCTGTAGGGTCCGATGTGCAGGATTTGCGTGCTTAAGCCTTCTTCAAAGGGCTCGAGCCGTAGGGTTTCGGGCCTTGGCCCCAGTTTCTTTTGCGCCTTTTCAACGGCCTGCTCGAACATCTCTTGCGTGATCCAATCAGGCTGCATGATCATCATGCACCAAAGCCATTCGTCTTTGCGATCTTGCACAAAGGCACTCATGTCCTCAGCCCACCAAAGTCCCTCCAGCGGGGGCACAACATAGTCCCTCTCAAGGGTCTGTTTTGATAAGAATTTAAGCGGATAACTGACGGAATAAAGCCACGACACTGCCTCTGCGTAGGCGGGACTTTCGGGTATCCCAGCGCCGTCGATCATGACGAAATTCATCTTTGGAACATCGACCAAAACGAAGTCTTGTGCCTTCGGGGCATAGAGCGTTTTTAGCGACTTTTTGAAATCAATTTTCGGCATGTATTTGGCTCTTCTTGTGATCAGTTGCGAAAGTTTACCGTAGTTTCACATTTTTTGCCTAGGAAAAGCCAATGCGGGTGTGAGCGGAGCGAAAGATGCGAAGAGTCAGATCAACGGTGCTGGTTGCACTTGTGTTGATGTTGTCAGGAACGATGGCATGGGCAGTGTGCGAAGAAAAACGCGCCTTTGATCAGGTGCGTAGCAATACACAGCAGCTGTTGACCACTGGCCTACCTTTGAGCGCGGCGCAAAATGCGGGTCTTGCGCGGGGTCTTTCGCAATTGAATGTGTTGACGATTTTTCCAAAGTTAATGGCGAGCAATCAAACGATACATGCACCGTTTTTGAAACAAATGATCGCCGAATATGCGGCTATGCTAAGCACGGCAGGCTTTAACAGAAGCGTGCTGAGCGAGAGCAACATCGAAAAAGCAGTGCAAATTTTCGAGGAGCTGTGCACAGGGGTGCAGGACGGGCAGTATGCGTCTGAAAGCGCGTCTAGGCGGCTTATATTCGAGCGGTTTGATTTCAATTTCTCCAACCCGTTCAAGGGCGGCAGCGGCGCTGACGTGCGCTCTTACTTTAACCTTTCGCTGGTGTTCTTTTCGCTTTTGGGTTTGGTCAGCTTGATTGTGATCTGCTGGAAAACCTATGTGCTTGCAGTGCCTTTTATAGAGAATCGAAAGCACTGCAAAATTCCGGCTAAACTCCGTCTTGAGGGCGGGGATCTGCTTGGGCATGTCACCATTCTAGGGCCTCAGGGCGCGCGTTTTGTATCGCTCGAGGCTAGCGAATTTGATGGGTTGAGCGGACTGGTAAACACGCAAGGCATGATCCAGATTGCGCTTGGTGGACGCACCTACAGGGCCTCTTTTGACAGCATCATGAGCGAATTTTGTGTTGTGAAGTTCAACTCCCCTCTGGAGCGCCGTGCGCTGACAGATCTTTACGCGCGTTCGGAAATTGTTACGCGGTTTGCTTCTGGTTCCGTGATCCTGTCAAAGCCTAAAACTGCCAAGAACACTGTGAAACGGCCAAAACCCAAAATGCAAAAAGCCCCCGCCCTGTAGTCAAGGCGGGGTAAGTAGGTGCCGTGAAGTCAGGACACAGGCACCGGCGGTGTTCTTTGTAAGTGCCCTCGGGCCTTAGACCGGCTTCTCTGCCATCTCTGACCGGATTTGCTG
>CAYQZI010000188.1:0-3789 GCA_964421835.1 uncultured Planktotalea sp. | reverse complement strand
CCGAAAGGCACGCGCGGCTCTGCGCGTTTGGAGGTCGAAACTTGCAAAGCTTCGCGATCAAACTTGCGCACCGCCTTAATCCGCTGTGTTGCAACTTTGCGGTACGCCGCTTCGCGCTCGATCCCGATGTATTCACGGCCCAGCATTTTTGCGACTGCGCCAGTTGTGCCTGTGCCAAAAAAGGGGTCAAGGACGACATCACCAGGGTTGGTCGAGCCAACAATGACGCGGTGCAGCAGACTTTCAGGTTTTTGCGTTGGATGCGCTTTCTCGCCAGCTTCATCCTTCAGTCGTTCATGCCCCGTGCATATCGGAAGAACCCAATCTGAGCGCATTTGGATGCCCTCGTTCAACGACTTAAGTGCTTCGTAGTTGAACGTGTATTTCGCGCCTTCAGACTTAGACGCCCAAATCATCGTTTCATGTGCATTGGTAAAACGCTTGCCACGAAAGTTTGGCATGGGGTTCGACTTGCGCCAAACCACATCGTTCAGGATCCAATAGCCTGCGTTCTGTAGCGCAGATCCGACCCGAAAGATGTTGTGATAAGAGCCGATCACCCAAATAGCCCCATTGGGTTTGAGCAATCGGCGTGCCGCTTTGAGCCAGTCTTGGGTAAACCTATCATAGGCGGCGAACGAGGAAAATTGGTCCCAATGATCATCAACCGCATCAACACGGGAGTTATCGGGGCGGTGCAAATCACCTTTGAGCTGCAAGTTATAGGGGGGATCTGCAAAGATCAGGTCGATCGAATTCTCTGGCAGGCTGTTCATCACTTCGATGCAATCGCCAGATTGAATCGTATTGATCGGAAGCGCGGCTTGCGCCTGCGCTGTTGTTTGGTTTGTCATATCGTGCCTCATGTCCCGGCGATTTTTCGCTCTGTGGTTATGGGCCAATGTGAGTCAAAGCTGATTCGTGGTCAAATTCTTTTTCTAAACAATAGGTTAGTTATTTTCCTTGATACAAGATGTTGTGGACAGGTTTGAACGAACGTCTATGGTGTGGGGTGACCCCCAGTTTTTCCAATGCAGACTTGTGGCTTTTTGACGGGTAACCGGCATTCGTTTCCCAGCCATATCCGGGGTAGTGTTGCGCCAAATCCCACATGACATAATCTCGACAGATTTTGGCCACAATTGAGGCAGCCGAAATCGAGACGGAACGGCTATCGCCTTTCACAATCGCTTCGCAAGATCCGCTTAAACCACGCGGAATCATATTTCCGTCAATCAAAAGGTGATCGGGGCGCTGTTTTAGCCCTGCCACAGCACGCTCCATTGCAAGATGCGAGGCGCGTAAGATGTTCAGCTCATCGATTTCTTCGACACTTGCATGTGCGATGCTTACGTCGGCACACAGTAATAGTTCATCATGCAAAGCTTGACGTCGCTTAGCGCTCAGCTTTTTGCTGTCGTTCAGTCCTTTAGGAATATGCGCTGGATCAAGGACAACGGCGGCGGCTGTCACAGGCCCTGCAAGCGGGCCGCGCCCAACTTCATCAACGCCAGCGACCAAAGAATGCCCTCGCATATGAGCGGCGCCTTCAAACGAATAATCAGGGTTGAGGAGGGTCATGAAGTTAGTGTCCATCTTTGACGCGGTCGTCCCTCAATAGAAAAAGCACGCAGCCCTGTCCAACTGCGTGCTTCCTCTTTGCTTGGCGACATTAGAGGAGGTGCCAAGCTCCGCTCAACTCGTTTTAGTTGCGACCACGGTGGTGACGTGGGCCATACGCGTGGCTGTGACGGTGACCATTGCCGTGGCGGTGCCAGCCGTGTCCACGGCGGTTGTTGTATGCACGGTGACCGTGATGGCCTCTGTGTGCCTTGTGCCCATGGCCACGGTGGCTACGATGGCTCTTGTGACCATGCCCGCGATTGTGAGTGATGTGAGCTTTCGGCTTGTGGTGTTGTTTCTTCTTGAATCCACCATTGTTTTCGATCGCTTTACCGATGATCACCAAAGCAGCAACCCCTGCAATGGTTGCAGCGAGCGGGTCCACATGGCTCTGCGAGCGCGGCTGAGCATAGCGGTACTCACCGGCTTGTGCCATGCTTGAGGTGATCCCCGTAAATGCGAGAGCAGTTGCGATAACTGTAGAAATAAAAGCGCGATGCATAAGTTTGATCCTGACTTGTTTTGTGCCTGCCAGTGATTGGCGGGCTTGATGGGATCAAACTGGGGTCGCACCCCTCTGGCAGGCAATATCATCGCAGTGTTATCTGATAGCGCGCGTTGAAATGGGCAAGGTTATTGAAAAACATCGCTTACTGGCGCATCTAGGGTGGTATGAAACATTGCATGAAACCTCTCTGTGTCGCCGCCGCGCTTACGCTGCTTGCGAGTGCCGCGATTGCTGACTGCACTGCCGTCTATAAAGCGAAGCAGGACAACCCTTTGCGCCTTGAGCATAGCTCTATGAGTGTTGAAGGTCCTTGCACGGTTCAAGCGGCAGAAGCGAAGGTCAAAGCCAAGCTTGCGGCGCAGGGCTGGACATTGCTGAAGGTTTTGTCAGTCTCCGAGCAATAAGTAGGAGCACGCGCGTGCAAGACGAAACCGCGACTGCCGCCGATGCGCGGCGCACAGGCAATCGGATTGTGGTCATTGGTTTGGCCGCAATTGTCGGCATTTTGTTGTTCGCGGCGATTATTTTGTTTGCGAACCTGCCGGATGCGAATGCGTTTAACCTTCGGGTTGAGCGGATCTTCGTTGAGAATGATGATCTGAACAGTCAAGCAGAGATCAAACTGTTGGAGATTTTGGCACAGTCTGGCACGTCTTTTGCGGAAACGCTCGAGTCCTATCGTTTTGTGATTTTTGTTTTGTTGCTTTTCGCAACTGCATTGCTCATCGCTGCGGTGGTGTTTTTGGTGATGTTGATCGTTTTGAACCGCCGCATGGCGCAGATCGAACGGTCGGGGATACAGGTGTCCTCGCTTTTAATCAGCCGCGAAGAGAAGACGGTTTACCTTAATAACATGGGCTTCAAGCTGACGGATGCAGCAATGGAGACTTTGTCGGTGCTTGCCGAAGCGCGCATGGATGATGAGGTGATGACCGGCGTCGAGATCGAAGCGGTGATTTCAGGGCGCAGTGCTGTGGATTGTGAAGAGGCCGCTGGAGCAACGCGCATAAAGCGGTTGCGCGATGGTTTGGGCAATCAGATGGTCAGTGAATTGCTTGTTAAGAATATCGCGCGCAAGGGCTATATGCTGGCGATCGATAAGGACGTGATTAAGGTTCTTTGAGGCTTCCGATCCCTGCGTGATCGGACTGGGGCGAGGGGCCAGCCCTTCGCGCTCCCCGGGATATTTATGGAGAATGGAAATCGGAAGAGTTTTTGCGAATGACTCGCAATTCGTCTTTGGCGTACCTATCTATTTGTTATGGATAGACGGACTTTTAATACGACGCTTCTTGGGGGTGCGCTTGCGACGGCGCTTCCTGTGCCTTCTGTTGCAGCGACAGCGCGACACGCGACGCCACCTCTGTATGCTTGGGGCGTCGCAATTGCGCGCGCGCAGAACAGAGCATCGCCTGCTTTGTTGGTACAGCAGCTTGGAATTTCTCAGGCGGCAGCCTCAGAGCTCTATGCGAGCATGATCGCCAACGGCGTTCTTCGAGCGCCTTTGTTTGGCGGCATCGCGAAAGCGGCACAGCCTTTGTTCAATGGTGGGCATATCGTTGCGAGCGAAGCGCATGTGACGCGAAGCGCGACAGCAAAACTCAAAGACTTGAAACGTGGCTTTGACAAGCTCATCGAAGAAAAGCCTGCCGAAGGTG
>CAYQZI010000187.1:0-5663 GCA_964421835.1 uncultured Planktotalea sp. | reverse complement strand
TCCCAGTGCAGACCGATCCGGTCGCCGGGATGGTGCGGGTTGGCGAAATAGGTGGTGTCAGGGATCAGGGCCATGACCTCTTGGTCGCCCGTGATGCGCGCGGACAAAGACACATGGGTGCCCTGATACTCGATGGCGGTCACATTCCCCTCAACCGCACCTTTTGTGGCGTCTGTGATAGAAACTGCGTCGGTGCGAATGGCAAAATGTCCTGCAGGCAAGGCGACGACGTTGTGCCCCCCCATGAATTGCGCCACGAATCTTGTTTTTGGCGCGTTGAAAACATCCCGCGCGGGGCCCGCCTGCTCGATTACGGCATCGTTCATCACGATAATGTCGTCAGCCAATGCAAGCGCTTCATCCTGGCCATGGGTGACGTGGATAAAGCTGATCCCAAGCTCTTTTTGCAGTTTGCGCAGCTCACCGCGCATTCGAATGCGCAAGAAAGGGTCAAGAGCAGACAGAGGCTCGTCGAGCAGTAAAACCTGCGGGCGGGTGATCAGCGCGCGGGCAAGGGCCACGCGCTGTTGTTGTCCACCTGAGAGTTGATCGGGCATCCGGTCGGCAAGCTCGGTCAGGTCAACCAGCTCAAGCATTTCACCGGCGGCCTTATGGCGTCCGGCCTTTTCTGTCCCCTTCATTTTTAGGCTAAATGCCACGTTGTCCAAAACGGTGAGGTGCGGAAATAAAGCGTAGTTCTGAAACATCATCGCTGTGCCGCGCTGCGCCGGTGGAAGGTGCGAAATGTCACGCCCATCCAGAACGATGGACCCGTCGCTCACACTTTCATGGCCCGCGATCATTCTTAGGGTGGAGGACTTGCCGCAGCCTGAGGGGCCCAGAAGGCAGGTATAGTTATCTGATTTAAAACGGTAATTGACTGCATCGACGGCAACCGTTGTACCGTATCGCTTGGTCACCGAGACTATTTCTAAGTCTTGTGTACGCACGTAGCCCCCACTTAGTTCTTGGGATCAGCAGCGCGTTTGCGCGTCGGCTGAGCAATCGTTTTAAGGACAAGTCATCAGAAATTCCGATGGCCCGCCGAAAAATTGGGCACAGCAATACGCAAATGTTCAATTATCGCGCACAATATTGTATACGATTTTGCGCGGTGTTGTGTGGAATCGCATTGGGGTTGTGTCTTGAATCTTGCTCTGGCATCCCGATTGCCAGGAGATTGAATGACCTTGAGCACACCCAAATCCGAGACACGGACCGCCACATCTGATCATATCTCTAGTGCTTTGTCGCGCGCGGTGCACGAACACCGATTGGCTCCCGGCACCAAGCTTGGCGAGGATGACTTGTCGGAAATCTATGGGGTGTCCCGAACAATTGTGCGGGCCGCGCTGCAATCCCTGTCACATCAGCAAATCGTCGAGATTAAGCGCAACCGCGGCGCATATGTGTCGCAGCCAAGCCTTACCGAAGCGCATGAAGTGTTTGAGGCACGCGAGTTGTTAGAGCCACGCACTGCAAGAAGTGCTGCTTTGAATGCGACGCCAGATGATGTTGCGCTTTTGAATGATCACATCGCGCAGGAACATGCCGCGCTAGCAGCTGGCGATCGGGGCCGCGCATTGTTCTTGTCTGGTCAATTCCATCTTGAAATCGCAAGGATCGCAAAACAGCAGACCGTTGCTGACATGATCAGTGTTTTGATAGCCCGCTCATCGCTGATCATCGCGCTGTATTGGCGTCGTGAGAGCGCGCTATGTGAAAGCCAAGCCCACCATGCTTTGATAAAGGCAATTGCAGATAACGACGGCATGTTTGCTGAGGAATTGATGCAAAGCCACCTTGTGGACCTTCATTCCGCGCTTAATCTTCACGAGTTGCCTCCCGTCGGGCAAAATTTGAGAGACATGTTGTTAGGCGATACAGAGCGATGAAAGCGTTTTGGGATTACTGTATAAGGATGTCTCGTAGCCGGTTTCTGACCAGACGTCAGCCTGCATAAATAGTGCAAAGCTGCGATTGCTGTGAAAGCTCACAAAGTCCATGCCCCGCTAGTCGGACTTCTTTGTAGCGAAAAGACAGTTTGGGATTTGCGACTGAAAGCGGATTTAAATAGCTGCTCCGACGAAATGCGCTGCACCGCAAAGAACGCGCTGCTGCGACAGCGAATGAATGCTGCGTCAGCAATAGCCGCAACTGCACAAGTCCGGTTTGTCCGCGATGCGGTCATCCATCCATGATCAAATGCTGCATCCAGCACGAATGACCGCAATGCGGGCTGCGGTTGCGGCATACGTACACCGTCGCGAACGGCGGCTAAGGGCCGAGTCACGCTATGCCCCCAGCCACAAGCCTATCACTTAGCATATACGAATTGGACAAACCGAGGATTTTTCGTCAAATTCAATTCAAGCGTCTTTGGATTGAAGGACTAAGTGCATGAAGAGTTTAGAGAACTTGCGCGCACAGCTTGCGGAGGCAACAGCTAGGGCGAACCAAAAATCCTGCGAACGCTTGCCTCTTGACGACATGCAGGACTTTGAGGCTGCGCAATGCGGCAAGATTGCCGAATTGCCAGTGGGCGGTGTACCAGCGCCGGGCGGTCGGACGGCTTGGAACATAGCCGATTACGATTTTCTCGATGGAGACTGCCCGGACACAGTAAATCCGTCGTTGTGGCGGATGGCACAACTGAACAAAATCTCTGGCCTGTTTGAGGTTACGGATGGCGTCTGGCAGGCGCGTGCTTGCGATTACGCCAATATGACGATTGTTCGTGGCGACAGCGGTTGGATTCTTATCGACCCTCTGATGACGAAACAAACCTCCGCTGCGGCACTTCAGATGGTCAATGAAACTTTGGGCGAACGTCCTGTTAGTGCGATTGTGCTGACACATACGCACCCGGACCATTTCGGCGGCATCAAAGGTGTCTTGGGCGCGAACCCCCAGGCTTATCCACCGATTTACGCGCCCGCAGAGTTCATGACCTATGCTGCATCAGAGGGCATTTTTGGCGGAAATCAAATGGCCCGCCGGGCGATTTATCAATTCGGCTTAACGCTGCCAATTGGCCCAGAAGGAACGATCGACGGAGGCATTGGCAAGAGCCCAGCCAAAGGCCAACGCTCCTTCGTCGCACCACAAATCTTTATCGAGAAAACAGGCGAAACCCACGACATAGATGGTGTCCCATTCATATTCCAAATGGCCTCTGGCACCGAAGCGCCCGCTGAGTTCACCTTCATGCTGCCGTCCCACAAGGTACTTTGCATGGCGGAAGTCTGCTCGCAGACTATGCACAACGCGCTGCCACCAAGAGGAGCGCAGGTTCGTGATACGTTGCTCTGGGCCCGTACAATCGATGAAGCGATCGAGCTATTTTCCAAAGATGCTGACACCCTCATCAATTGTCACAACTGGCCAGTTTGGGGCAAAGCCAATGTACTCACATATCTGGAAGAGCAACGCGATATCTACAAATACATTCACGACCAATCGCTGCGGCTTGCCAATCACGGACATACTCCGAACGAGATTGCAGAAGAGATTGTTGAACCTGATTGGCTCACGGAAAAATTCCATGCGCGCGGATATTACGGGTCGTTGAAGTTCAACGCCCGCGCTGTCTATCAAATGTATTACGGGTTCTACGATGGCAATCCTGTCAATCTAAGCCCGTTGTCACCCGAAAAGCTGGGCGCACACATCGTCGATGCCGTTGGAGGAGTGGACGCTGCACTTCAAATCAGTCTGACGGCGATTGAACGTGACGATCTGCAATGGGCGGCGACATTGCTTAGTCATGTCGTCTTCTCGCCAGACGCGACAGATGAGGCGCGGTACATGTTGGCCGAGGTGTATCGACATCTTGGGTATCGTGAAGAGTCTGGGATCCTGCGCAACGCCTATCTCATGGGAGCGAAGGAACTGTCTGAGGGCGTAAATCCAATTCCCATGGTCGGAGGTAGGAATGAGGATCTTGCCGCGGCTCTAGGCCTTCAAGATTGGTTTGACGCCTATGCGATCAGGCTGAATCCAAAAAGAGCAAAACCATCAAACATTGTCCTGAACTTTGAAGTTGAGGGGGAAATGGCTTGCGTTTGTGTCGCCAGGCAAACGGAATTCACACGCATCAACTATCAGTCGGACAACGCAGACCTTAAGGTGACTGTTCAAAAGCAACAGTTAGAAGCCTTGGCATCTGGAAGTTTTGCTTTGGCGGACGCTGTCGCCCAAGGCGTTCAAGTCGAAGGACCGCTTAGCCTGCTCCAGGAATGGCTTGATTTGCACGACACCTTTGATCTTTGGTTCAACGTCGTGAGCCCTTAGAAAACCTTCCTTTGGTGCGCTTTTAAGAGCTAAAGAAATCAATCTAAGTCGCGCAAGCAGCGAATGTCAGCATTCCAAAGCAGCACCGCAGCAGCTTGATCTCTCTTTGGAGGGCAGCTTTGGGCCAGATTTCGCAGGGTTTGGAACCCATCTAGGTCTTGGAAAATACGCTACATGGTCGTCTCGAAGGATCTCTTCTCCAACCCTTTTTGGATTTCATAGATCGATATCGGAACATCGGGTTGCGGTCGAGGTATCCTGATTGGGATATCTGTAAGTCGTGGCGTGATCGTCGGTTCGCCGCACAGCATGCGGGTATCGTAGTCCTCGATTCCGTCCCACACCGTCATTGACCCCATGATCGGGAATGCATCAGCAGCCATCATTTCGTAAAACAGAATGTGGCGTGACTTATCAGATGTGTTGAGCGCCGATCCGTGGATGATCCGGCCGTGATGAATTGAGACAGAGCCGGCTGGTCCCTTCAACTCAACAGCATCGTTTGGGTCTAAACCAACTTCCTCCGGGATGAATGCGCCGGCAAACACACCATCAACATGGTGATCATGGACTGGGCCCCTATGGCTGCCGGGATAAACCATCAAAGGACCGTTTTCGGTCTCCATGTCATCGATGATCACCCCAATGGCTAGGATATCGTCGTTGGTATGGGGGTAGAACGCATAGTCTTGATGCCATTCTACGGCTGCGCCAAATCCCGCTGATTTCATGTTGAGCTTAGACGTATGCAGCCGGAGGTCTGGCCCTATCAGATCACGTGCAGGGGCAAGGATATGATCTGAATACATAAGATCGCGCATCATGTTGCTAATTTTGTGGGGAAGCTTGATGCGACGCAAACGCGGATCCTGTACAGTGTGGCTATCTTCAAGGTCCAATCTTTCATTGGATTCTGTCATTCCGCGAGCCTCATCCTCGAACCGAGCGATTTCAGACCGGAGATTTGCCATGATGTCATCGGGAAGATGGCGCTCAAGAACTAAATGTCCATTCTGTTGATAGGATGCGATCTGAGCACTCGACAGAATTTCTGGCATGCCTTCCTCCTCTGTTCCAAGTAGAGTGTTTGTGTCGGGTGCGAATGTCAAATCTGGCGTTCAAACCAAGCATTCCGAACTCGCTTCCAAAAGAGTTGGGACGGACATTATCTCGATTTTGCGAACGCAGCGAATGGCGGGAATGACGGGCCGCACCGTAGCATAGCTAATGGGTGCTGAAGGACAGCTCTGGGCCGTCCTTGTCGGTGACGGTGAGCCTCTGCTGCGAAAATGCTGCGACAGATCTAATGGCGGCTGAGAGCCCATTTTTCCACATGCTGCGCTAAGTGCTAATGGCTGCAATGAATTTGA
>CAYQZI010000186.1:0-5736 GCA_964421835.1 uncultured Planktotalea sp. | reverse complement strand
GTGGAACGCCCAAATGTGAACGATCACAAGGCCGGCAATCACGAACGGCAGCAGATAGTGCAGCGAGAAGAAGCGGTTCAAAGTTGCGTTGTCAACGGCAGGACCGCCCAACAGCAACGTCTGGATCGCCTCGCCCACGAATGGGATCGCGCCAAACAAGCCTGTAATCACAGTCGCACCCCAGAAGGACATCTGTCCCCATGGAAGAACGTAACCCATGAAACCAGCGCCCATCATCAGAACGAAGATAAGCATGCCGATGATCCATGTGATCTCTCGCGGGGCTTTGTACGAACCGTAGTACAGACCTCGGAACATATGCGCATAAACAGCGATGAAGAACAAAGACGCGCCATTCATGTGCAAGTAGCGGATCATATGACCGCCATTCACGTTGCGCATGATGTGCTCAACAGACGCGAACGCAAGATCAACATGCGGCGTGTAATGCATCGCTAGAATGATGCCAGTGACAATCTGCAAAGCAAGGCAGAACGTCAGAATTATGCCCCAGATCCACATCCAGTTCAGGTTCTTGGGTGTGGGGATCATGATTGTGTCATAGAGCAAGCCAACGATGGGCAGGCGCGAGTGCACCCACTTTTCGCCACTTGACTTCGGCTCGTAATGGTCGTGAGGAATTCCAGCCATCTGTATGCTCTCCCTTAACCGAGTTTAATTGTTGAATCGTCGACGAAAGCCACTGGCGGAACCGGAAGGTTCGTCGGTGCCGGGCCTTTGCGAATACGTCCAGACGTGTCGTAGTGCGAGCCGTGGCAGGGGCAGAACCAACCGTTGTATTCACCAGCGCCATCACCAAGCGGAACGCAGCCAAGGTGCGTACACACGCCCATCATGACAAGCCATTCGCCAGTCTCATCCAGAGCACGGTTTTCGTCGGATGCATCTACAACACCGAGATTGTCGTTACGCGCTTCGCCATCGATCAAAGTTGCAAGATCCACATCGCGCGCCTCTGCAATCTCTTCTTCCGTGCGGCGGCGGATAAACACAGGCTTACCAAGCCATTTCACGGTCAACTGCGTGCCAGGCTCGATACCAGAGATATCAACCTGAATAGAGGACAAAGCCCGCACATCAGCAGAGGGGTTCATCTGATTTACCAGGGGCCAAACTGCTGCACCTGCGGTCACTGCGCCAGCACCTGCTGTTGCGTAGTAGAGGAAATCCCTCCGAGTTCCTTCGTGGGTGCCTTCGTGATCGTCTGCGTGGGACACGAGGTTTTCTCCATATCTGGGCCACAAGCCTATCAGAGCAAAGCGGCAAATACGCGTCAGGCCATAAGAATCCCCAAAAGAGATTCCCACAGCCGGTTCGCTGCGGTATCTAGCGTCACAATTGCGTTCCGTCCAGCAAGCAAAGCATAGGAATGGAATTAGCGCCGATGTGTCGCGGTTGAGAGGGTCTTCAAACACCTATATGACAACATCACGTTAAAATATTTGGGCCATAGACCTTTCGTGAGGATAATAAATGCGCTTGATTCTATCAGTTTTCGCCAGCTTGGGGCTTTTGCTCAGTCTTTCAGCGCCTGTGAGCGCGCAAGTAGAGCTTAGTTTTTATGGCGGAGCGCAAGAGTCGCTTGATAGTCGTGTTTCAGGTCAGTTTCCTGGCACAGGCGTGGGTTACAGTGGTCTCATTGAATGGGAATCAAAGAGCTTCTCCCCGCCACCTTACTACGGCGTTCGCGCGACTTGGTGGACCCGATCTGATCTTGGGTTTGGCTTAGAACTTACGCACGCCAAAGTGTATGTGCCTGAGGACGAGCGAACCCCCCTTGGTTTTACAAGAATGGAAATGACCGACGGATTAAACATTTTGACGCTCAATGTGACCAAGCGTTGGAACAATCGATTTGGTAAGTTTTCCCCCTACGTAGGAGCAGGCATCGGACTAGCAATTCCCCACGTCGATGTAACAACTGCAACTGGCCTACGTACTTTCGGCTATCAAGTAACGGGACCAGCTGCTCGTTTAACAGCAGGTGCTAAATACGATCTGTCAGATCGCTGGGCGCTCTTTGGCGAGTATCAGTTCACCTATTCGTCAAACAAAGCCGAACTGGTTGGCGGCGGCACGCTTAACACCGATATTATCACCAATGCGATCAATATCGGTGTGAGCTACAGTTTCTAAGCTGTCGGCGGCATTGTCGCTTGCATGGAGGTGCGCTCGCTAAAGCTGGCGTACCACGCCGCGAGACCATCGTTGCCCTTGCGCCAGTCGCGGTGGCCATGGCGGAAATCAACATAGGCAAGCGCGCAGGCGACAGAGATCTGACCCATATCAAGCGGTCCTGCCAAATGGCTCATCCAGCGAGTGTTTAGCGCGGTGCAAGCTTGCGTGACCTTGCCATACTGCGCGTCAACAAAGGCCTCCATCTGCTTGTCTTCAGGGCGCAAACGTCCCTCGTAGGTCATCAGCAAAGCGGCATCCATGATGCCGTCGCCTGTTGCCTCGAGCGTAAGCGTTTCCCATCGCCGCGCGCCGCTGGGATAAAGCCGCTCACCTGCGCGCGCATCCAGAAACGCGCAGATCACGCGGCTGTCATAAAGCGTCGCACCATCGGGGCGCTCAAGCGCCGGGATCTTGCCGATAGGGTTCTTTTGCACTGTCTCGGCATGAGGGGCCAAAGGCGTACCAGAGCCATCAACCAGTTCGACATCGTCCAGTTGACCCGTTTCATGCAATAAGATCATCACTTTGCGCACATAGGGCGACGCGGGGCTGTAACTGAGTTTCATGAACAGGACCTTTTCGTTAGGTTAAGTCGTACTTGGCGGTGTTTTCATCCAGGCGGCAAGTGTATTTGTATCTGCCTCCAAAGTATGCTTCGCGACATGCTCAGCGGCGGCTTGGCGCACTTCGTCTGGCTTGTTTTGTCCAAGCTTCCATGTGCTTTGCATATCGTCAATATGAAGTCTGACAGGGACAATGGCGCGCATCATCTTTTCCATGACGCCCTTGCTCATTTTGTCGCTTGTCCAAGGGGGTTTCGGCGCAAGCTGGTTCTCAAAGTGCGCTGATTGACGCTCAAGCAGACCGTGCAAATGTTCTTGCGGTTGTAGCTCTAAAACGCCGAGAAAATGTACGGCGATATAGTTCCATGTTGGGACCTGATCTTTGATCCCATACCAATCGGGCGAAATGTAGCTGTCAGAAGAGCATACCGCGAGCCGAGTGAATTGGCGGCCTTTGGTAAGGACGCGCGCAATTGGGTTTGAACGCACCAAATGCAGGTCGGCATGACTGGCATCCTCGTTCAAAAGAAACGGGATATGCGCGAAGTGCGGGACCGGATCGGCATTGATCGCGAGCGTGCCGAAACTGCGTGCACGCGCGAACGCAAGGCTGTGATCAGAAGGTGTTGAACGAAAGACTGGGTTTGGATGCATGCGCGCAGAAAAAGTCTTCTCGAAGACTTTTGCAATTCTTTTTGTGAAAAGAATTGCACCCCTAAACCACCAACTGAGCGCCTTGCGACCCTTCAATCTGAGCCGTAACGATCTGGCCTTCAATCTGTGCAGTTCCAAAGGTCACTTCGGTAAACTGTTCCGTGCGTCCCATATGTGGATTCTCCATCAGTATATGATGTGTCTTCCCAATTTGCTGCGAAAGATGCACCTTGACCTTCTGTGTTCCCGCCGCGCGCAACTGCGACGCACGCGCTTTAATCACATTACCATTCACCGCAGGCATACGCGCCGCTGGCGTACCGTTGCGCGGCGAATAGGGAAATACGTGAAGCCACGTCAAATCGCAGTCTTCAATCAACTTCAACGAATTTTCAAACATCGCATCCGTTTCTGTGGGAAAGCCTGCGATAATATCCGCGCCATAGGTCATGTCGGGGCGCAAACGCTTGGCTTCTTCACAAAACGCAATCGCATCATCACGCAAATGGCGGCGCTTCATGCGTTTCAAAATCATGTCATCCCCAGCTTGCAAGCTCAGATGCAAATGCGGCATCAAACGCCGCTCTGTTGCAATGGCTTGCATCAGGTTCTCATCGACTTCAATCGAATCAATCGAACTGATCCGAAGGCGCGGTAAATCTGGCACCAGCTTAAGAATACGCATCACCAAATCGCCAAGTTTTGGTGCAGCGGGCAGATCAGCGCCCCACGACGTCAGATCCACACCAGTTAGGACGACTTCATTATAGCCCTTGCCCACAAGCCGCTTAATTTGCTCAACGACAACACCCACAGGCACAGAGCGCGAGTTTCCGCGTCCATAGGGAATAATGCAAAACGTACAGCGATGATCACAACCATTTTGGACTTGCACATACGCGCGGCTGCGCGTGCCAAACCCGTCAATCAAATGCCCTGCGGTTTCTGTCACGGACATGATATCATCAACCTGAACCGCTTCAGTCTCGCCAATAAAGTCGGCAGCAAGCCCTTGCCATGTATCCGCCTGCATTTTCTCCGTATTGCCAATGACCGCGTCGACTTCATCCATCGCGGTAAACGTCTCTGGCTCGGTCTGGGCAGCGCAGCCTGTCACGATCAAACGCGCATCAGGGTTTTCGCGGCGCAGCTTGCGGATTTCTTGTCGCGCTTTGCGCACAGCCTCGCCTGTCACAGCGCAGGTGTTCACGATCACCGCGTTCTGCACACCAGCGCTCGCGGACAGCTCCTTCATCGCTTCAGTTTCATAAGCATTAAGGCGACAGCCAAGCGTCGTGAACTTGGGCGCGCTCATCTTGCGCCTCTCCAGTGTCCGTCAAAGACATGCGCCCAAGCGCCTGTCATGTGAACCCCGCTTTGCAGTATCTTTATGTGAATGTTGCCGCCATCAAGATGCAAGGTTGCAGGTCCTTCAATCAATCCGCGACGACTCGCTGCTACCGCCACCGCACAAGAGGATGAGCCAGACGCAAGCGTTATACCAACACCGCGCTCCCAAACACGCATACGAATTTGATTGGGTCCAATAATTTGAGCAATCTGAACATTCGTGCGTTCAGGAAAAAGCGGATGATGTTCGATTTTACGGCCGAAGGTTTCTAGATCGATACTTGCAACGTCATCTACAAAGAATGTGCAGTGTGGATTACCCATCCCCGTCGCCACCGGATCGCCCTCAATCGGCAGATGAAGCGTGTCCGTATCCTGTGCCAGCGGAACCTCGCTCCAATGCAGCAGCGGTCGGCCCATGTTCACTTCAATATTGCCAAAGCCAGCGTCGGTGGCCTGCAATAGTCCACGTTCTGTGCGAATGCTTAAGGTGACTTCGCCCCTGCGCGCGAGCTCCCAACCTGCGATGCAGCGCGTTGCATTGCCGCAAGCTCCTGCGATACTTCCGTCCGCGTTCCAAAAGACAAGCTCTATGTCCTCGGATGGGTGATTTCGAATCGCGACAAGTTGATCATATCCGACCCCGCAATGCCGATCTGCCATCGCAATAACCAAAGCCTGCGTCACCACAGGCCCGCTTTCGCGTTCATCAAAGACGACAAAGTCGTTGCCCAGCCCATGCATCTTCTTGAACGGCAGTGTTTTATGAGTATTCTGCACCATATCGGCGCATATAGAGGCGCGGGCGAGATGAATCCAGACATTGTGCACATTTACATGATTTTCGGGGTTGACCCGATGCCCCGCTCTTTCTAGATACCGCCCTCAGTGGGCCGTTAGCTCAGTTGGTAGAGCAACTGACTTTTAATCAGTAGGTCGATGGTTCGAACCCATCACGGCTCACCACTTT
>CAYQZI010000185.1:4176-5742 GCA_964421835.1 uncultured Planktotalea sp. | reverse complement strand
TTGAAAACCACATAGCCGATGTCATGCTCTTTGATCAGTGCAAGCATATCATCGTAGGCGTCGATCATATGCGTCTCTATGCGCAGCTGCGCGCGCATGTCGGTCAGTTGTTCTGCGCGTGTGACGCCCAGAGCATTCAGAAACTTGCGGGCAAATTCAGGGGCCCGCAGCCCCCCTTCCCAACTGTAAAACTGCGCCATGATCGCAGTGGTGATGCCATTGCTGGCCAGATCCGCCTCTGCCGAGGCGATGCCCGCACGCATATCCGTCATCGCCCCGCGGCGCGGCGCGAGGTGACGCTCGAACCCGTCGCCGTGGATATCAACAATACCGGGCAAGATCCGAAAACCCCGCGCATCGATCCTACGACTGCAAGGGACGTCACTGATCAGCCCGTCGCTTAGCGACAGCGTGCCTTGTGCAAGCGCGCCGGCACGCAAAACCTCGCCGCCTTCAAGCGTTAATTCAACGGGTTTCATTACTATCGACCAGTTCATCAATGGCGGTCGACACAACATCGCGCCAATCCAGATCCGGATCGAATGCGCCGTTCTCTAAAAACAAAACCGTCTCTCCGATCACACGGAAATTATTCATCATAAAGGTATGGGTCACAGGCAGCGTCATATGCGCTTTCATACCCTCAAGCTTGGTCGATTCAACCGAGACTTTGCCATCATCCGGCCCTTCTAGCATCGACGAGAAAAGCGGATTAAGCGATTGGTTGCCCGCAATTATACCAAGCTCGAAATCAGCGGGCGGCAGCGCATTTGGCAAGCTATCTGGGCCTGTGCCAAGCTGCATCCCTGCGGGGCCATTGAACCAACCGAACGCGTCAATGTCGCCGAGCACATCCACCACTTCACTGCCCTTATTGGGCGGGGCGAGCATGACAACACGGCCTAGATTTGCAGGCTTTTGATCTTTCAGCCACTCGCGCAGCAAAATGCCCCCCATAGAGTGCGTCACGAAATGCACCGTCTGATCGCCGCAGTCTGCGACCGCTTCTGGCAAGGTGATATCCACCAACACTTGAACCGTCGCTTTGGTCGAGGGATATCCCGGGCGTACCACATCAAAGCCGCGTTCGCGCAGGACTTCTTCCATGATCGCAAACGAGGATTCCGTGCGCGCAAGCCCGTGCAACAACACAGCGCAATCCGCAGCGGCGCTGAGCGGGCATAAAGCAAATGCGAGGGCATATCTGAACATGCCCGTTAGATAGGGACTTTCGGCAAGGGACAAAAGGGGTTTGTCACTTTGCGCGGCTTCGCGCCTGCCCATAGATGGTGAGGCCAACACCGCAGAGCACCAGCACAGTGGCAAGCGCAAAGCGCAGTGACAACAGCTCGCTTAGGAAGAGAGCACCGCCCAAAGCCGCGATGACAGGCACGGTCAGCTGCGCAACCGCAGCCGTCGGCATGCTGAGCGAGGGCAGCACTTTGTACCACAGCGCATAGCCCATGCCCGAGGTCACTGCCCCAGAGAGCATCGCAAGAAACGCGCCGCGCCATGTGATCGCATCAGGCAGCAGCAGCCAAATGATGATGCCAAGCGGCGCAGCAA
>CAYQZI010000185.1:0-4076 GCA_964421835.1 uncultured Planktotalea sp. | reverse complement strand
GCAAGCTCTGGCACCCAGCCAAAGCGCTGGCGTTCGACTTGGGCAAATATGACATTCATCGCGAACCAAATCGAGAGGTTCGCAATCACACCTACGACAGCCGCCGTGATCGCGCTGAGAGCGCCGTTCAATCGCGGCTGCGCCGACATCCACGCGATATAAGGCGCGCCTGCGAAGATCCACAAAAAGCAGGGCACAAAGGTCACCCAAAGCGTCACAATAGCCGCGAGTACGGCCAACCCAAAGCCGCCTACGTTGTAGCCCGCCAGAAAGCCCACAAACTCGGTCACAAGGATCAGCGGCCCCGGCGTCGTTTCCGCGAGGCCAAGCCCATCGATCATCTCATCCGCGCTGATCCAGCCCAGATTTTGCACGACTTCCTGCCCCATGAACGCGAGCACAGCATAGGCTCCGCCAAAAGTCACAGTCGCAAGTTTGGAAAAGAACAGCGCCAGTTGGAACAAGAAATCTTGCCCAATCACAAACCCCAAGATGAGAATTGGCAGCCACCAGATCACCAGCCAGATCGCGATGGTCATGGCTGTTTGCGCGGCTGGCACGCTTGGGGTTGGCACATGCTGCGCGGCGGGCGTGCTCAGATAGCCGATTAGCGCCGCGACGCCGATGACCAATGGAAAGGGCAAAGCAAAGACAAAGATCGCGATAAAGCTTGCGACTGCCAAAGCCCAGTGGATCGGCAATTTGAACGCGCGTTTGGAGACTTTGATCAGCGCCTCTAACACGATGGCGAGCACCGCCGCTTTGACTCCCAAGAACAGCGTTTGCACCAGCGGCACATCGCCAAAGCTGACGTAGATCGCCCCAAGCGCGAGGATCACAAAAGCCCCCGGCAACACGAACAATAGCCCCGCAATCAGACCCCCAAGCGTGCCGCGCAAGCGCCAGCCAGAATAGGTGGCCAGCTGCATGGCTTCAGGTCCCGGCAAAAGCATGCAGAACGACAGGCCCGACAGGAACTCTTGCTCGCTCAGCCACTTGCGCCCCTCGACCAACTCTTTGTGCATCAAGGCAATTTGCGCCGCTGGCCCTCCGAAGGAGAGGCATCCGATTTTGCCGAATGTCTGGAACATATCGCGATAAGAGGTCATGATGCGCCACCATGTGCGCCCCATTCGTGGGTTTCGCCCTGCGCATCGCGCGCCCAGCGATAAAGCGCATCATAGAGCGGCATCGCAGCTTCAAGCTGTTCCAGATCATCACGGTACATGCGCGACAGCCCAAGCGAGATTGCGAGCAAACCAGCGGCTTCCGGCGCATCTGTGTTCGGCGTGCCATCGGCGGCGCGGATCACATGTGCCATCGCGGCAAGCGCGGGCGTGTTGAGCGCGAACTTTGCGAGCAGCGCATCAAAGCTGCATGTTTTCTCGCCATGGCTGAGCTCGACGCCCTCAATATCAAAGGGAATCGCGTCGAATTTTTCAGCAACAGCCGCCACTTCCGAGGGCGCGACGAACATAAAACGCGCCGATGGATCGATAAAGCGGCGGATCAGCCAAGGGCAAGCAATGCGATCAATCTTGGGCCGGTGCCGCGTGACCCAGCGCGCGCCGCGTTCCGGCAAAGCTGCGGCAGGGACCATCGCGCCGCCAAAGTCGCGCCACGCGTAAATGCCCCCCTCTAGCACCTCGGCGTCAACGCCGTGCGAGCGCAGCAGGGCCATCGCTCCTTGCGAGAGTTTCTTGCCCTTCTGGCAGATAACCACTGTTTTGCGGCCCTGCAATTCAGGCACAAGGGTTTCGATTTGCTTAAAAGGGTAGCGCCTTGCGGTAGGAATAAGCCGAGGGTCCTCGGCGAAATCGTCGTCAATGCAGATATCGATCAGAACCGGAGCGTTAGGCGTTCCGATAAGCCGCGCAAGCTGCGCAGAGGCAATGGTGTTTGGAGCGGTCATGTCGCGTCCTCCCGTATTTGGGGGTGAAGTTGGACGCGAAACTTGGGCCTTGGCCTCACGGGGCGTTCGCAGACCCCTTGGGCGGTAAAATGTGAGAGCGGCGCGAAAATGTCAACGGCGCGCCTCTTTGAACGAGACAAGTTTGTTCTGCGCACTGTCCCACAGATCAAGCTGCGCGCAGCGCAGGCTTTCGCGCAGGGTCATGCGGCCACGATGCACCAACTCTTCATTGTCGCGCAGCACGTCCGTAAGGCGATAAAACGGGATGCGGCTATATAGATGATGCACATGATGGATGCCGATATTCGCAGTAAACCAACGCAGCACCACAGGCAGATCGTAGTGCGAGCTGCCCTCGAGCGCGGCTTCATGCAGCTTCCAGTCGTCATTGGTTTTCCAGTGCGTTTCTTCGAACTGGTGCTGCACATAAAACAGCCAGACCCCAACGGATGCGGCCAAAAGAACCGTAGGAAGCGTGACAAACACCAGTGCTTGCCAGCCGCCAAAGAACACGATCAAAAAGACAACGACGGCCATCGCCGCATTTGTGCCCATCGCGGAGATCCAGTATTTCGCGCCTTGCTTCATCAGACCAAGCGGTAACCGGTTTTGCAACACGAACAAGTAGCTCGGGCCAAGGCCGAACATCACCAAAGGGTGACGATACAGACGATACTTGAAACGCCCCATTTTGGAGCGCGCATTATATTCATCAACCGTCAGCGTCATCACATCGCCAATACCGCGATGATCCAGATCGCCCGCATGGCTGTGATGGATCGAATGTGTACGCCGCCACACGTCATATGGCGTCAGTGTGAACACACCCAAAACACGCCCCGTCCAATCGCTCAGCGTGCGATTGTCAAAGAACGAGCCATGGCCGCAATCATGCTGGATACAGAACATGCGCAGCAAAAATGCGCCATTCAGCAGCGCGATGCCAAAAGCCGCAAGATAGCTGAAATTCGCCATCCAAAGCGCCATCGCCCAAAGCACGATGAACGGCACAACGCTGACCCCAAGCTCAAAACTACTGCGCAGCGTGTTCGGCTCGCGATACTTCGCAAGAACCGGAACCCATTCGCGCGCCTCGCGTTGATTGTGCGTTCTACTCTCTAAGGACATCGGCTGCTCGTCTTTATTATTGTCCTGAATGCGATACTGGCAAAGCAAGCGTTTGGCAAACAACGAATGCGTCAGCTCGCTATATCTTGACCCCTAACGCCGATTTGCGAATAAACTGTTTACGTCGATTGCGCAGGCCGCATGCCGAAGTAGGAGAACATCATTTCACGCGCAGAACGTCTTTTGAATCTCATGGATGAGTTTCGCAGCCATCGCCGCCCTGTTGCAGGCGATGATTTAGCGCAACGCTTGAACGTCTCGATCCGCACGCTTTACCGCGACATTGCTTCTTTGCGCGCGCTCGGCGCGGATATTGAGGGCGAACCCGGCGTTGGTTACATTCTACGCTCTGGCTTTTTGCTACCGCCTATAATGTTCACTGTCGAAGAGGTTGACGCGCTTGTGCTTGGCTCGCTTTGGGTTGCTGATAAAGCGGATCGGCCCATGGCGGAAGCGGCGCGCAAAGCAATGGCGCGGCTTACTGCGGTCATGCCGGTGGAGTTAAGCGATCGGGTAGAGGCCAAATATCTAGAAGTCATGCCAAGCAAACATGCGGTGTCTGAGGATATCGATGTCTCTGCCTTGCGGCGCGCTATCCATAAAGAGCATAAAGTGAAGATCGCCTACGCAGATGCCCGTGGAAATACCAGTGAGCGTGTGATTTGGCCCTTTTTTATCAGTTACCTCGAAGGCGGACGCCTTATTTCTGCGTGGTGTGAAATGCGCGAAGAGATTCGGCATTTTCGCACGGATCGCATGCTCTCTCTAAGTGAAATAGACACGCGTTATCCACGCCGAAGGCATGATCTGATCAAAGCTTGGCGCCAATTGGAATCCGCTGAAATGCCGAAAAATCATCAAGGCTGATCACTCCTGCCACTTTCTGACAGTCCGTCGCCTTAGACAGGTTTCATAACGAAACACAGCTTAGGACGAAGACAATGGAAAACGCACAGATCAACGCAGTTATCGACACCAACAACGCAGCCGTCGGCGCAGGCGACATGGATGCGATCATCGCAACCTTTGAAGAAAA
>CAYQZI010000184.1:0-5747 GCA_964421835.1 uncultured Planktotalea sp. | reverse complement strand
GGATCAGTTTTTCAATCGCGTCGAAGTTCTTTTCATCGCGCGGCACGCAGATCATTACGGCTTTGCCATCGCGCCCGGCGCGGCCCGTGCGGCCAATACGGTGCACATAGTCTTCGGCATGGCTGGGCACATCAAAATTGAACACGTGACTGACTGACGGGACATCAAGCCCGCGCGCCGCCACATCAGAGGCGACAAGAAAGCGCAAATTTCCGTCGCGAAAACCATCAAGCGTTTTGGTGCGCTGGCTTTGATCAAGATCTCCGTGAATAGGCGCGGCGTCATATCCGTATTTTTTCAAAGACTTAGCGACGATATCTACGTCCATCTTACGATTGCAAAAGATAATTGCGTTTGTGCATTTTTCGCCCTCGGCATCGATTAACTTCCGCAGTGCTTTGCGCTTTTCACTGGCTTCACGATCCTTGCGCGAGCCTTTGAACATCATCACGACTTGCTCGATATTCTCGGACGCCGTGGCCTGACGCGCGACTTCGACGCGGGCAGGGGCAGAGAGGAACGTGTTGGTGATGCGCTCGATCTCGGGGGCCATCGTGGCAGAGAAGAACAAGGTCTGGCGCGTGAACGGCGTGAGGCTGAAAATACGTTCAATATCAGGGATAAAGCCCATATCGAGCATGCGATCCGCTTCGTCAACGACCATCACTTGCACGCCCGTCAGCAACAGCTTGCCGCGCTCAAAGTGATCCAGCAAACGGCCCGGTGTTGCGATCAAAACATCGACGCCTTTGTCGATCAGTCGATCTTGCTCTTTGAAAGACACACCGCCAATCAGCAAGGCTTTGGTGAGCTTGTGATACTTGGTGTAAGTGTCGAAATTTTCGGCAACCTGCGCCGCCAATTCACGTGTGGGGCATAGCACCAAAGAGCGCGGCATGCGCGCGCGCGCGCGGCCCTTGGCAAGCAATGTGATCATCGGAAGCGTAAAGCTCGCGGTTTTGCCTGTGCCGGTTTGCGCGATGCCAAGTACGTCTTGTCCAAGGAGCGCTGGTGGAATCGCCCCTGCCTGGATCGGGGTCGGGGATTCGTATCCTGCATCGTTGATGGCTTTTAGGACCTTTGGGTCCAAGTTCAGATCAGTAAACTTTGTCATGTATATCCGTGGCTTACGGACACGCATGGCCCGTACATCTGCAATAGACCAAATCCGATTGATTGAGTGTCTTTGCACTCCATGGGTCTAGGCGCAGGGCATAGCGAAAAAGGCGGCTTGGGTCAAATAACCATGTCTTTTTGGCAAAAACGCGGTCCGAACCTTGCATAAAAAGCGCAATTCGTCGCTGTTTTGGTGCAATCATCGCCAATTTGGAAATTCAGCGGCAATTGCCGGAGCCAAGTCGAGCGTGTGCCAATGCAAATGACCCTGCGCTTCTAGCGTCTCTAAAAGCGCAGGGCGTGCGCGGCACACTTCGTTGTAGAAGGTGCGCAGACCCTGTTCGCCCTGCGTCGTTTCTATTTGGTGCAACAGCGAATGCATGTTCAGCCCGCCAGCATTTTGATCAAAAGGCGCTTTAAGTTCTGCGCGATAGGCACCTTTGGATTTGCGGTACGCGTAGCTTTTGCGCCACTCTTCCCAGCTTGCGCCGTGCAGATGACATAGACGCGTTTGTTTTAGCTCTATTTGACCGGGATTTTGCACATCGTTCAGAAAGGCATTGTGGATCTTAACGGAAAATCTAGCAATTCCAGTACGATAGATCATTTTGCCTGCGACATGGCTTAGAAATCCACCGTTTAGATGCGCTCCAAACGTTGGATAAATGCTTTGCGTGATACGCCGCCGCTCTGGCATAGGGAGCGCGAAACCTTTGAAAGGGCGCGGCTCGCAGGAAGGACCGTGCCATTCCAGCGCTTCGATTGGGCGCATGCGCGCGCACAGGCACTCCGAGCTAAGCGATTGAAGTTGTTGCTCGATTGGGCGCTCCCAAACAAGAAACTCATCGTGATCAATATGCGTCAGCCAATCCACTTCAACCCGTTTTGCATAGGCATCTGCTGCATTTATCGTTTGTCGTGGCTGGTGTTTATCTGGCCGCCCTCCTTTTTTCGTCCAATAGGCCCCGTCCGTTTGTGTCACACGCACTTTCGGATGCGCTTTGAGCGCGGCAAATGCCGCCGCATCCGGCGCATCGAGATACAAATACAGTCGATGTGCCCCTTTTTGCAGGTGATACGCGGCGAATCCTAAGATTTCGTCAATCGGCGCTTTAAGCGTGCTGACGATGCCCCATCTGAGTTCAGACATCGGGTAGCGCAGCCAGTTTTGCACGGATCAACATGCCATTTTCTTCAAGTTTTTCAACAATTTCAGGCCGATAGGCGCAAATCTCATCAAACAGCCGTCGCGGCCCGTCTTGCCCATGTTCTTCGCGCAGCACATCGATGATATCGCCCAGTCCAAGTTTTGATTGGCCGCGATCGCGATAACTGCCCTTGCTTAGGCGAAATTCCAGATGACGCTCGAAAACCTCCCAATTGGGGGCGTGGCGATGCAAAAGCGTAAGCGTCTGAATGCGTTGTGAATTTTCGACCTCGACGCCTGAGCGTTTCAACAAGTGGACGCCAAAACGCACGTCGTCCAGACCCGTGCGCGCAAAGGTTTTTCCGCCCGTATGCGAGATAAAGCCAGAGCGCAGATATGAGCCAAACACCGGGTAAAGCTCGGCCAAAACATCCTTTTCCACACCCGCATCGAAGTACGTGCGACGAAACAGCAGCCCATCCGTTGCATCGGTTTGCGCGATTTCCTCGGCAGGCGGGATCATCAGCGCATCGATCTCATCAGGTGCGCGTGCGAGCGATGCTGCGATGTCATCGGCGCTATACAAAAACTCATCGCAATCAATATGCGCCAGCCAATCAACAGCGGTTTCGCGGTAGGCGCGTGTTGCGTTAAAGGCTTGGCGTTGTTGATGTTTTTCCATCACCGGCTTGCCAGTTGCCTGCCAGTATGCGCGATCGCATTGGGTGATTGTCACCTTTGGATATTCAAGCTGCGCGCGCTCTTCGGTGGGCAGGGGCGCATCGAGATAGATGTGCATTTGGGACGCCCCAAGCGCAAGATGATGCTCGATGAAGGGTTTGATCTGCGCCGCTTGCGCCTTGATGGTGCTGACCGTGCCCCAAATCTGCGTTTTCGCGCGTGCGGGGCGGGGGAGGAGGGCAGGCTCGGGGTCTGCGTCTTGCGCGCTCGCCTCTTTTTGGGCGCGTTGACGTTGCTTGCGTCCGCGAAGGGTTTTGAACCGCCGAAAGACAGTGCCCGCATCCGCGTTCAGCAAATCCAGAAGACGATGGGCGAGCGGGGCGATGACAGGATCCTCTGCCGCATCCACCCAAAGCCGCCCCAACATGTTGATATCAAGTCCGCCGGACACCAGCGCATATCGATCCATGTTTAGGGGCAGTTGTCGCGGCACAAGCCGTTTGAGTTTGAATTCGCTCTCGGGCGCGAAACCGGAATAAAGCCGCTCGGATTCATAGAGTTTCATGGCCCCAAACAGCACCGTCATCGAATGCCCGACGCGGCGTTGGACCTCTGTTTGGCCGTGATCGCCAAAGGTTGTAACCGCAGACACCAGCCATCTTGGATCGAGATGCGCGAACATGAAATCCGCGTGTTCGGCCCAAATGCGCGTGAACAAGGCCATGGTATGTTTGGGCTGATCGGACTTGCGCAGATGCGCAATGAGCAAGCCATGTAACTTGCAAAGCTCTGGCTGGCCAATGAACTCTTCGTTCAATTCCAGTGACTTGCGGGTATTGCCCGATTGATCTTTGGCGCGCGGAATGTCTTTGGGATCGATTGGCGCGACACGGCTGGTCTTGAGCGCCTCGAGGTTCGTGTAAAGCGAGGGCAGCGCTTCATCGGGGTGAAAGCTGAGCGGTTCTTGGCGCGCCTGCATCCGTTTGACGACAGCTTGAAAGCCGCCCTCATAGGTCAGATCCTCTGCGCTTTGATCACTCTCGCTCATAGCATATTGATGCCCGCGCACAGGCTGTGCAGCAAGGGCTATTGAAGCATCATTTCCTTTGTGGCGCTCAGTGTGACATCGGGGTAATCGCGCCCGACGCGGTCAATGTCCCATTGCAGGCGCGTGAGGTAAACGATGTCGCCATCATTATCTGTTGCGATATGGGCCTTGTTCGCGTCGGCGAATTTTTCGACAGCCGCTTTTTCGCCCAACACCCAACGCGCAGAGGTGAACTGGCTTTGATCAAAACGCACGGGCAACCCGTATTCCAGCTCGATCCGGCTGGCGAGCACTTCGAACTGAAGCGCGCCAACCACGCCAACGATATAGCCAGAGCCGAATGTGGGTTTGAAGACCTTCGCGGCGCCTTCTTCGGCAAATTGCATCAGCGCTTTTTCAAGGTGCTTTGATTTTAGCGGATCGCCCGCGCGCACGCCTTGCAAGAGCTCGGGTGCAAACGACGGGATTCCCGTGACGCGCAGGGCTTCGCCCTCGGTCAGAGTATCGCCGATACGCAGCTGTCCGTGGTTGGGAATGCCGATAATGTCACCGGCCCAGCCCTCTTCGGCCAATTCGCGGTCCGAGGCGAGAAACAGCACAGGATTGGAAATCGCCATCGGCTTTTTGGTGCGCACATGGGTCAGTTTCATACCACGTTTGAAGTGGCCCGATGCAAGACGAACGAACGCCACGCGATCACGGTGTTTGGGGTCCATGTTGGCCTGCACTTTGAACACGAAGCCCGCAACTTTCTTTTCCTCGGGCGAAATTTCACGCGGGGAGGCGCGCTGCACTTGTGGCTCTGGCCCGTAAGCGCCGATGCCCTCCATCAACTCTTTCACGCCAAAGGAATTGATCGCAGAGCCGAACCAAATCGGCGTCATATGCCCCTCGAGCACTGATTGAGGATCGAGGGCAGGCAGTAATTCACGTGCCATTTCAACGTCTTCGATCAGTTTTTCCAGCAGATGCGCTGGCACATGTTCAGCGAGCGCAGGATCATCTAATCCGTTGATTTCGATGGAATCTGCGACTTTGTTACGATCCGCGCGATCCATCAGCTCAAGCCGGTCGCGCAGCATGTCATAACAGCCCATAAAGTCAGGGCCTACGCCAATGGGCCAGCTTGCAGGGGTCACATCGATTGCAAGGTTTTCTTGAATTTCGTCAATAATATCAAATGTGTCGCGGCTTTCACGATCCATCTTGTTACAGAAGGTCAGGATCGGCAGATCGCGCATGCGGCAGACTTCAAAGAGCTTTTGTGTCTGGCTTTCAACGCCTTTTGCCCCGTCAATCACCATCACGGCGGCGTCCACAGCGGTAAGCGTACGGTAGGTGTCCTCTGAGAAGTCCGAGTGACCGGGCGTGTCCACAAGATTGTATCGGAAATCTCTTGACTTTGAAAGCGGAAGCTCAAGGTTTGGAAGTTTTGAATACTGAAACTGCTGATGAGGTTTATACTTTGGATTGGGCGATGAATCCTGCTAAGGTGACTTCTTTGTTTTTGGATTGATTTTTATTTTTTTTATCAATATTTTGGTGGAGACAAGGCATGCCTTGTCTCTACTTTTTCAATATACATGTAGTGTATCCCAATTGGAATAGATGGCTGTTTCGCTTAGTGTTTTATCTACGAATCTTAATAAATGTGTCTCCTTATTTTCAAATTTGTAGAATCCGTATAAATGAATTGTGTCTATAAATGAATCCCCATTTCCTGCATTCTTGCCTTTGAAGAAGATGTTGTTGTTA
>CAYQZI010000183.1:0-5801 GCA_964421835.1 uncultured Planktotalea sp. | reverse complement strand
TTTTCTTGCAGAACCTCGGCAGAGATCGAGTTGATCTCGGCGCGCAGCTCGCTTTCGGTCGCCGTTTCAAGCGCCGCAAGGTTCAAGTTGTCGAGCAATTCGCGGTGTAGCTCTAGCTTGATTTCACCAAGGCGTTCTTTGCGTTTCTTGTCCTTATCCGCGCTTGCACTTTTCGCAGGGGCCGTTGGGGCAGGGCGGCGCATAGAGGCGGCGGGCGCAGGCTCGATCGCTTCAATATTCGCTACCGGCGTTGCCGCGGCATCTGGGCTTGGCGCAGAAACAGGCGCTGGCGCAGGCGTTGCCGCATCCGTTTTTTTGTATCTGGAAAACATCCCCGGGTCTCTCCTTAAGCAGCTGCGTCAGCGTGTTGTCCAAGCTCTTTGAGCGAGGCTGCGAGCTTGGTGATTTCTTTGCGAAGCGGATTTTTCGGCGCAGTCTTGGCCAAGGTCTGCCCATGATCTGCGCCATTGGCGACAGGTTTGCCGCCATCTGGCAGTTGCACTTCGACGGTTATGCCAAGGCTTTCCTCAAGACGTTTCACGCGCGCCTTGCCGCTGAGATCGGTGAACTTCGGCGCACGGTTCAAAACGAAACGCAGCTTTTCAAACGGCAGGTTCTCGGATTGCAATGCGCGTTTCATGCGCAGCGCGTTCTGCGCCGAGCGCATGTCCATCTCAAGCGTGGCGAAATAGATTTGCGCGGCGTTCAGGACCGTTTCGGTCCACTGCACCAAAGTTGTTGGCATATCGATGATCACGTAATCAAAACGCGATTTCGCCAGATCGATGATCATGTTGATGTCTTCAGGGCGGATCATATCGAGCGGGATCACATCTGCAGGCGAGGTGAGCGCGTGCAGATGTTCCTCGTGCACCAAAAGCGCCTGACGGAAGCTTTCATCGTCCATGTTTTCCGTGTCAGTCAGCAGCTCGAACACGGCATCGCGGCGCTGTAGGTCTAGAAACGTCGAGACCGATCCGAATTGCAGATCAAAGTCGAGCACGCAAACCTTCGGCGCGTCTTCCTTGGCAAGCGTGGCAAGCTCCCAAGCGAGGTTCACCGCCAGCGTAGTCGCGCCGGTGCCGCCCGCTAAACCATGTACGGCAATCACAGCGCCGTTGCGCGAATCGCCCGACAGAATCGGGTCATGCGGCGCAGCGGCGGCTTGCGGGCTTGGCGCGGGTTTGCGAAGTCGCTCGACCGCATTGCGCAGCTCGTTCTCTGGCAGCGGGTAGGGGATGAATTCATCTGCCCCGCCGCGCAGCAATTGGTGCAAAGAGGCGGGCGTAACATCCTCGGCAATCAAGATCACCTTGATGTCGCGACCTTTGGCAGCGGCAATGACTTTTTCCAGCAGCCCGAGGTTTTCTTCATCCTCATAGTCAATGGCAAGTGCCACGAATTCCATGCCCTTTGGTGGCAATTGCTCAAGAAAGGCGATGGAATCGCTGAAGCTTAGATCGCCCCAGGCTTCGCCCATCACGGTTTCCATGTCTTCAATCAAAAGATCGAAGTTTTGAACATCACGGCTGATTGTACAGGCCCGAAGCGGGCTGTCATCAACTTCATTTACGTCATTGCCTGACATTGCCTAAATCCTGCTTGGCGATCTGCGCCGATGCGTTTGCATGGCCAAACCGCTCTTTTTCCACCCAGGGCACATTTACCCCGCTCGAACAGATATCATGTGAAATCTAGGCAACATTGGGGCCGAATGGGCGCGATTGTGCGAAAACAAAAAACAAGCGGCGCAATCGCTCGCGCCGCTTGTTTAAGACTTCGTAAGGTCAGATCTAGTTTTGGATGCGCGGGTTCACTTTTGAAACCGCAGTCGCACTTGTGACATATTCGCGATAAACCACTTGCGCATAACGCCCGTCCATAACCGTTGGATGGCTGCCGACGAAGCCGCTGACTTCGGTGACTGTGCGGCGATTGCGGCGCTCGCGTCCACCGCTGACGATAAGCGGTTGATCCTCGCCAAAGGAATCGACGGCCTCAAGCCGTGATTTACCAATGCCTTGCGAGGCAAGATAATTCACAACAGCATGGGCGCGGCGTAGCCCAAGCGCTTGGTTTGCACCGCTCGAGCCTACAGCATCCGCATGGCCGTAGACGCGAAAGCGCACTTCGGGGAACTGACGGATCCAATTGGCTTGCTCGCGCAGCGTATCACGCGCACCTGCGTCAAGCTGGGCGCTGTTGAAGGCGAAGTTTACCGTGGTGAGCACTTCGTTGGCGAAACGCGAGGACAGATCAAAGGCATATTGCTTCTCGCCGCTCATCAGCTGCGTGTTGTTCATCGTCGCATTGCCAAACGTGCCATGATCAAGCAAGGATCCGGCTTCTGTTCCAAAAGAGCTATACACAGGATCGCCAGACGAGCAGGCCGACAGCAAAGCTGCGGAGCTGATCAAGAAAGCGGCGTATGTGTGAGAGGTGCGCTTTGCCATGGTTAGTCCATTACGTATCCGTATGAGCCGGTGAAATCTTGACGAGCAACTTCGGCTGCTGCCCCCTTCTTAGGGCGACGAGAGTCTCCTGTCACGCGTCCAAATAGGAATAGATCTTTTTCTGTCGGCGGGCTGATGCGATCTGTTGGCAGGGCCAGCGCTTCGCCGCGCGTCGGAGTGACCAGATGCGGGGTGACGATGATCACCAATTCGGATTGCTCGCGCTTGTAATCTGCGCTGCGAAACAGCGCGCCAAGCACAGGAATATCGCCGAGCCAAGGCACTTGGCCGCTAAGATCCGTGAAGTCATCCTGCAAAAGTCCAGCGATTGCAAAGCTTTCGCCATCGCGCATTTCAACAGTCGTCGACGTGCGACGCACTTTCATACCGCTGATGGAAAAACCATCGCTGACAATACCGTTCGCCGCATCGAGCGAAGACACTTCTGCGTTGAGTTCCAGATTGATGACTTTGTCGTCCAGAACCCGTGGAATGAACGCAAGCTGCACACCAAAAGGCTTGAACTGGATGCGCACACCATCGCTGCTGGCGACTGGAATAGGATATTCGCCGCCTGCGAGAAACTTCGCTTCTTGACCTGATAGCGCCGTCAAATTCGGTTCTGCGAGCGTGCGCACCATGCCCTTGCTCTCAAGCGCTTCCAAAAGGATGCCGACCTCAAGACCGCCTGCGTTGAACCCCAGCAACGTCGCGCCGTTGTTGGCGTTTGCCTCTGGTGCGGTGCCGCCAATAGCTGCACTTGAAAGCGCGCCTGAGGCCAGAGTGTTTGTACCGCCAGCAACGCCAACATTCCCGCCAAGCGCACTGCCACCAAGCGCCAGCGATGAGCTGAGGGATTTCGAAACGGAGCGTTGCATCTCAGCAAAGCGCACTTTCAGCATCACTTGCTGCACACCGCTGACGGTGAGCAGGTTGGTCACGCGCTCGGGCGCATAGCGCTGGGCAAGATCCATAGCGCGGTCGACTTTGCCCGCACTGGACACTGTTCCGGACAGAACGATTCCGTCATTGGCCGTGCGAACTTCGATTTTTTCGCCGGGCATAATCTGGCGCAAGCGTTCTTTAAATTCGCTCACATCCGCAGAGACGCGCACATCGACGTTGGTGATCAATCGGCCCGCCTCGTCCAAAAGGGTCAGCGTGGTTAGTCCGGGCGATTTGCCTAGCACATAAACGGTGCGATCTGACAACGTCGAGATATCTGCAATCGACGGATTCGCGATGCTCAGTTCTGCGAAGGGGACGTCGCTTTCAACAACCACCGCGCGATTCATTGGAATCGGCAAGGTCGAGCTGCTGCCCGAACGCACAATACGTAGCGTATCCGCGTGCGCCGGAGCGACGGATGCCGTAAACAAAACAGCGCAGCCTAAAAAGACCGCTCTTAGGGTATTTAACTTTTTCATGTGACCTGCCTCTCCGATCACGCCTCAGGTGCAGGTCTATTGCCCGCTTTTGATGTGAAACATGCGCCAGTTTGGTTTTTATTGCAAGAATCAATGGGTTCTGATGCGTCCTTATTGTGTGTCTTAAGCAACAGGGGCGCAAAACAAGAGGGCACCGCCGCAGCGATGCCCGTCTAATTCTGCCGTGTTTGATCAAGAGCCCTCGGCGCAGGGGATCGGGATATTTACCGTTTCCCCGCCTTTGCGCATGCGGATCGTGCAGACCTTTTTCTCTGCAACTTGCGCTACAGGTTGTGCCTCTTCGATACCAAGCAACTGTTTCTGGTCCACCTCAACAAGTCCGGCGACCGCTTCGCTTTGCTCTCCGACAAGGGATAAGTTCAAACGGCCCGTGCTTTGCGCTTGAGTCAAAGACGCGCCTTGCAGCTGGGTTACGGCAACTGTAACCGTGCGCGCGATTGTGGCCTGTTTGACCTCTTCATTCGAGCTTTGGTCGATCGCAATGATCTTTACAGCGTTCTCGATAAGGCGTGTCACGGTGCGCGATTTGCGCTCTTCCCCCGCGGATTGCACCTTTCCGGTCCAATACACATCAACGCTATCGCCCGGGCGCAGGAAGCCTGAAACACCGGATGAGACGTCAACTTTGATCGTGAAAGCACTTTGACCTGGCTCGAGCCGTGACTGAAGTCCGACTTCCTTGCCGGGTTCCGTGATCTTCACAGCCAGAATCGCCTCGAATTTCTCTGTGGCGCGCATCACATAGCGTGCGCCCGGCTGATCGTCGGGGAAAAGCTCTTTTGTCGTCTTGAAAATACCCTCTGGCAGGGCGTTCGAGGGCCATTGCGCGACGGCAATATCCTTGAGCTTCAACTCTTCGCCGTATTTGAGTTTGCGATTGGCAACAAATACGCCAACGGTTGGCACAATCGGACCTTTGTTTGCTTGAGCATCTGCCAATGCCGCTTTGTGTTGGTTGACATATTTTTGCGTCATATGGACGGCGACCCCAGCAAGGGCGATTCCGATCAATAAGACGACACCGAAGATCATTCGCATTTTGTTACCCTTTTCGCTGCTGCAATCCCCACAAAGGACGTGGGTTTGCGACATGTTTCTAAAGCCCTTTGTGGGCGCGCAATGTGGCGATATGTCGGCAGATCTGTGAGGATTGCGCGACAAAAAACAGCGCCTCGCACGGTGCGAAACGCTGCTCTTTAGGATGTGCTTGACATGGTTAGTTCGGGATTTGTGGATTCCCGACTTCCATATTCGACAGCGCCGTGTCGGTGTTGGCGCGCATTGACGTCGTGCCACCGTTGATCGTTGTATAGGCCGCGACGGACAGGCCAACGATTGCGGCAGTCAATACGACCCAGTCCACTGTGACAGCGCCATTTTCATCTTTTGTAAAATTGATAAAAGAGTGCAGCATTGTGTTCTCCAAACCCTCATGCAGATGAGGGCGGTTAAGTGTAATCAGTGCAAGCTTTCGGCTTGTGACAGGTGCATCTTGGCAGCTAAATGGGGCACGATTTTGTTCTAGGGAATTGATTTTGCATCTAATTTCTATAAATGCAGGATCTTTCGCTAGAGCTAAACCAAGAGCGACCCATCCAACGCAAGCGAAGGATAGGCCGCTTAGGTCACGTTACCGTGAAGCGATGATTACTCAGCTGGCAGCGCAACGTTACCAACTGTCATGCCGGACATTGTTGTGTCTGTCGCTGCTGTCAGGTTGCCAGCACCAGTCTGGATAGAGCCGTATGCAGCAACTGCAAGGCCAACAACCGCGGCTGTCAAAACAACCCAGTCAACTGTTACAGCGCCGTTTTCGTCGTTTGCGAAGTTCTTGATGAAGTTAGTCATGTAAATATTCCTTCCAAGGATTAGTTTTCTCAGTTTGCTATCAAACTCTGGT
>CAYQZI010000182.1:0-5875 GCA_964421835.1 uncultured Planktotalea sp. | reverse complement strand
CCCAAAGCATCGCCAGCGTCACCGCACACCACGAGGTTGCCAGACTGGCCCATAAACGCGGACATATGGCCGATGTTGCCTTGAACAACGATGTTCACGCCTTTCATCGAGATGCCGCACCGCGAAGACGCATTGCCTTTGACAACGATCATTCCACCATGCGCAGTTGCGCCAAGATACTGGCTTGCATCGCCTTCGATCACAATCTTGCCGGACATCATGTTTTCGCCTGTGCCGGGGCCAGCAGAGCCATCGATTTTAATCGTCGCCTGCTGGTTCATGCCACCGCAATAATAGCCGGTTGAGCCTTTGACCGTCACTTCAATCGGCGCGTCTAAACCGCAGGCAATCGCATGCGCGCCTTTGGCGTTCTCAATGGTCCAAGCGGTCTGGTTCGTGTCATCGGCCTGAGCATGCAGCGCGGCATTTACGCCGCGTAGACCCATTTCTTGTAAATCGACTGTCTGCATTTACGCTGCTTTCTCTGTGCTTGTCGGGGCCGCGTTGTGGCTCCAGAAATAGACCGTTGCTGGTTCTGGTTCCCACACGCGGGCGCTTTCTATGCCCGGCAGGTTAACCAAAGCTCGATACTCCGAGCCAAACGCCACATATTGATCAGTTTCGGCCATCACCGCAGGCTTACAAGCGATAGGATCGCGCACGACGCCAAAGCCATCTTTCGTGCCAACAAGGAATGTGAAAAAGCCGTCGAGATCATCGAGCGAACTCTCCAAGGCTTCACCAAGCGTCGCCCCTTCGCGCATCTTCCAAGTGAGGTAGGCCGCGCCGACCTCTGTGTCATTCTCTGTCTCGATATGAATGCCCTCGCGGCGCAACTTGCGGCGCAAAGAATTGTGATTAGACAGCGAACCATTGTGAACCAAGCACTGATCGTCGCCTGTGTTGAACGGGTGTGCGCCCATTGTGGTCACGGCTGATTCTGTCGCCATACGGGTGTGGCCGATTCCGTGAGTGCCTGACATTTGCTCAATCTTAAAGCGTTCTGCGACATCCTTGGGCAGACCTACTTCTTTGTAGATCTCCAATGTCTCGCCCCTGCTCATCACGCGAATACCGGGGCGTAGCGTGGCCAGAGCTGCGCGTGCGACTTCAAACTGACCGATAGGAATTGACAGCACCGCATGCGTGCTCACAACCTTCATAGACACCTCGCCATTAAGGGCATCGCCAAGCGCAGCATCAAGCCCTGCAAAGTCGAGATCGGGCGTGTCAGACTGCACGGTTACCTTAATGTAACCCGTTGTTTCATCACCATAAATTGCGATACCCGCACTATCAGGGCCACGGTCCGTCATTGTAATCAACATAGACGTGAGCATCGCACCCAAATCAGGTTCCAGCGACTTGTCCTTTAGGAACAGTCCGACAATTCCGCACATATTAAAGTCCTCGAAAAGTGAATGCCTATCTTGGCATCATTCGAATCCGACGCTAACACCAAAAATTTTTACGCTCAACTGTTAGGAAACTTTTTTTCACTTAAGGCAAAAATTACTAGGAAAACGAGCAAACTCGTGGTTGTCTCCGCCATAGTGTCGGGCATTCGCGACCTGACCGTTCAAAAAACGACAGCCAAAGGGGAGTCCATACTGTGGAAGAACAACTAGCAGAGCTTGTAGCCAAAGTGGCAGAGCTTGAAGCGGCGGGGGCTGGTGCAAAGGTCACCAACACTATGTTTGCCGAAACTTTTTACTATCTGACAATCCCGCTGATGATTCTCATTCATGCGGGTTTTCTGGCCTACGAAATGGGCGCTTCGCGTCTTAAGAACGTTCTGAGTTCTGGTGTTAAAAACATTCTCGCCTTCGCGTTTATGATTCCGACTTTCTACTTTTTCGGGTGGTGGGTTTATTGGGGTTTCCCAACAGGTCTCACGTTCTCAGAAGGTCCAGCGGGCATTTCTGGGGCCGCTTACGCGAGTTCGATCGCTTGGGGCTGGGGTGAAAGCGCACAGTATATGGGCCCAAATATAGCTGACCAAGCGTCTGGCGTCTTTTTCGGGGCGTTTGCATTGTTCGCAGCAACAACGGCTTCCATCATGTCCGGTGCGGTCATCGAGCGCATTCAAACCGTTGGTTTCATCATCCTCGCAGTTGTCCTCGGATCTTTCGCTTGGGTCGTTGCAGCCGCTTGGGGCTGGCATGCAGATGGCTGGTTGGTCACCAAGTTTGGCGTGCATGATTTTGGAGCGGCAGGACTTGTTCATGCGGTTGCAGGGTTCTTCGCACTGGGCGTCTTGATCAATCTTGGCCCACGTATCGGTAAGTTTAACGCAGATGGCTCTGCAAACCACATTGCGGGTCATAACATGCCCCTTACTGTCACGGGCCTGATGCTGATTATCGTCGGGTTCTGGGGCTTCCTTATGGCCTGCGTAATTGTACCCGGTGAAGCCTGGAGCTGGTTTGGCGATAAACCGTCGACCATCTACGGCACACCGATCACGCTGTCTGCGCTGTCGTTCAATATCTTGATGGCTGTTGCTGGTGGCATCATCGGGGCATGGCTCTTCACACGTGATCCGTTCTGGATGATGTCCGGAGCGCTTGCAGGTATTATTTCGACGGCCTCCGGTCTGGATATCTACTATCCTGCGCTGGCCTTCATCATTGCATTCTCCGCGGGCGTTATTCTGAAACCCTGTGCAGACTGGCTAGAACGTCGCGGCATCGATGATGCCGTTGGCGCGGTGACGGTTCACGGAACCATCGGTCTTTATGGTGTGGTTATGCTAGGCATCTGGGGTTCTGGTTTCCCAGCGCTACAAGGCGCGGCTGGCGAAGTTCCAACGATCAACCTAATGGGTCAGATTGTCGGTGCGGTTGTCTTCTTCTTGCTAGGCTTCGTCCCGGGCTACGTTGTGTCGTTCATCCTTAAGATGTTCGGCATGCTGCGTGTCCGCGAAGGTGCCGAACTCGCAGGTATGGACGTCGTCAAAGTTCCAGCAGCTGGCTATCCAGAATGGGGCAATGATGCCTCTTCTACGCCAGCTGAATAATCCAACCCTAAACACGAAAGGACAATCACATGTTTCCTTATGACGAAGCTTCTTGGAGCGTTGTAGACGGCGCGATGTTTATGGGATGGGGCGGAATACTTCCGGGCCTGACCACATTGATCGCGGCAATCATCTGTGTCGCGGTCTTGGTCATCGGCCAACGCTCTGAAACAGAGAAAGCGAAAAAGTTCGATAAGTAAGATCGAATATAGATCTGAAGGGGAGCCAATCGCGGCTCCCCTTTTTTGTGCCCAGACCTCACGATTTTACCTGACAGGAAAAAAAGTTGCACAGGAATGTTGCTTTTTGAAGTCGGGTCGGGCTGAATACATCCAAACAAGACTCACAACAGACAGGGACACATCATGGCTATTCTTTGGAGGCGCTCCGCGCTCGCACATCGTCACGCAGAAATTGGCGGCGAGCTTGAAGACTGGAACGGCATGGGCACTGCTTGGTTCTATGATCATACACCCGAGCGTGCGAAGGCCGACTACGAGGCGATCCGCACCAAAGCAGGTCTGATGGATGTCTCTGGTCTGAAGAAAGTTTATGTGACTGGACCAGACGCCGCTTACGTCATTGATCGCGCCACAACGCGGAACGTGGAAAAGATCGCGCCGGGTCGTTCGACCTATGCCTCGATGCTAAACGCTGAGGGCAAATTCATAGATGATTGCATTATCTATCACCTGTCGATGAATTCTTGGCTGGTTGTGCATGGCACAGGCACAGGGATGGAGCAGCTGACGACAGTTGCCGCTGGCAAGAATTGCACAGTGATTTTTGATGACGACCTGCATGACATGTCCTTGCAAGGCCCCGTCGCTGTAGATTTGCTTGCCAAAGAAATCCCCACGATCCGCGATTTGGCTTATTTCGGCTTGATGCAAACGCGCCTTTATGGCCGCGACGTAATGATCTCGCGCACTGGCTACACTGGCGAGCGTGGCTATGAGATTTTCTGCAACGCGAAGGACGCTGTGCATCTTTGGGACAGCATTCTCGAAGCTGGCAAAGACATGGGCGTGCGCCCAACGCAGTTCTCCACGCTCGATATGTTGCGCATCGAAAGCTATCTGCTGTTCTACCCTGGTGACAACTCAGAGACATTCCCGTTCGAAAACGAGACATGCGGCGATACGCTTTGGGAGCTGGGCCTCGACTTCACAGTGTCGCCGGGTAAAGAAGGTTTTATCGGGTCAGAGAACCACTATGCCTCAAAGGGTAAAGAGCGCTTTAAGATCTACGGCGTGAAACTAAGCCACAGCATGGATCAGATGGAAATGTTCGCACGCGTTCATGCAGACGGAAAAGATGTTGGCGTAATCACTTATGGTCTTTCATCCGAGCTGAATGGTTACTCTGTCGCGATTGCACGTCTGTCGCCAGAGGTTGCAAAAGCTGGCACGAAGCTAACGGTTGTGCAGCCCGATGGCACTGAACTCGCCGCAACGGCAGAAGAGATGCCGTTCTACGATGTTGATAAATCTATTCGTACCGCAAAGGGCTGATAGATCGAAATCAGGGGCGCGAGCGCAATCTTCGCGCCCTTTGTTACATGTCGCAGGAAGATCGCAGGAAATTTAATGTCGAAATTCGAATTCCCAGACTCCATTCGCAGCCGCCCCGTTTGGGGCACGTTAGAACCTCGCGCTGGCTTGCATCACCTTATGATCGCCGACGCAGAGGGGGCCGAGGCCATCTTGGAGGTCGCCACACCTGAGATGATGGCGGGCGCACATATCATTTTCATCTCTAAAGGTACGGATTTTGGCGACAAGTTGCGCGCATTGAACCCAGCGCAATACTATGAAGGCCCTTCTTACGAGGCCGCCGCATCGCGCATTCAGCGCGTTCTGCAGGACGCCAAGATGAGCACGCAGGTTTACCTTGCGGGCACCGAAGGGTTGATGGGCCAAGCCATGCGCGACTGTACAAATGCGGGCATTCCTTACACGGCTGTGCAAACAGAGCATCGCGGCTCAACCGCGCGCCGTATGCAATGCGTGCATTGTAAGGGCATCACCGAGGATGTAGCGATTGACCCGTTCGTGTGTTCGCACTGCGGCTTGAACCTGTTTGTGCGCGATCACTACTCTCGCCGTCTTGCCGCCTATCAAGGTGTTTGCATCGATGCGGAAGACCCTGGAAATGTTCCTGAAGCCAAGGGGATTTATGAATGAGTGGCGCAGAGAAAATCGACGTTACAGTTACCGAGATTGTTCCGGTGAATGAGCTTGTGACACGTTTCAAATTTGAGCGCACCGACAGCGGCTTGCTGCCCACTTTCTCTGGCGGCGCGCATACAGTCGTTGAAATGAAAGACGGCGAAAGTACCCGCCTCAACCCCTACTCGCTGATGTCCGATCCAATGGATCAAACGGCCTACACAATCTCTGTGCGCCGCGATGATGAGGGCCGAGGTGGGTCGCTGTTCATGCACAATAGCGTTTCTGTCGGTGATAAGATGGTAATCAGCTATCCTGTGAACCTGTTCTCGCTGGATTTGCGCGCCAAGAAGCATCTGTTCCTTGCAGGTGGCATCGGCATCACGCCCTTCCTGAGCCAGATCAAACAGTGCGAACGTTTGGGCGGTGCTTGGGAGCTACACTATGCCTGCCGCAATGAAGCGCTCGGATCCTACGTGGATGAGCTGACCTCAAAGCATCCCTACGAGGCGAACGTTTATTACGACGATCAAAGCCAAGCGATTGCTTTGGAGGGTCTATTGAACGGCCAACCCATTGGAACGCATGTCTATGTATGCGGGCCGAAAGGCATGATCGACTGGGTGCGCGCCACGGCGGAAAAACTCGGTTGGCCGCGCGAGGCGGTGCATTACGAGGAATTCCT
>CAYQZI010000181.1:0-5895 GCA_964421835.1 uncultured Planktotalea sp. | reverse complement strand
CCATGCAAGATATCCACGCGCCCAGCATTGCCATCGAGCGAAAGAGCTGCATCTTTAAGGGAGAGAACGGCGGTCATAAGGGGCGGCCTGTTATGAGGAGTGTTGCTTTGGGATATGGGTTCGCGCAGGGTTTGAGCAAGGCGATTGCCTCAATTACACTTATTTTTGTTCTCGCCTTTGCACAGGTTGGCAGCGCGCGGGCAGACGCTGTGACGATTGTTGCGTTTGGTGATAGTCTCACGCAAGGATTTGGGTTGCGCAGCGAAGACGGCTTCGTGCCGCAACTTGCCGATTGGTTGAAAGCAAATAGCCCTGATGCAGGTGCTGTGCGTTTGATCAACGCGGGTGTGTCGGGCGATACGACTGCGGGTGGCGCTGCAAGGATTGATTGGACGCTAACGGATGATGTCGATGGCATGATCATAGCGCTTGGCGGTAATGATCTGCTGCGCGGGATCGATCCTGCTGTGAGCCGTGCCAATCTGGAGAAAATGTTGCAAGCCGCCGCTGCGCGCGAAGTGCCTGTTTTGTTTGTGGGTCTTGTCGCGACTGCGAATATGGGGCCTGATTTCAAGCAAGCCTTTGATGCGATGTATCCGGAGCTAAGCGAGAAATATGGCACGCTTTACGCGCGTGATTTCTTTATGGGTTTGCTCGAAGCGGATGGCACAGTTGATCGAAAAGCCGTGCGTGCGCGGATGCAACTTGATGGGATCCATCCGAATAAAAAGGGCGTACGCGATATCGTCAACGGGCTTGGGCCTGATGTGATCAAGCTGATTTCTCAGGCGCGTTTAAGGGGTTAGCAGCTTTGTAAAGAGCTGATCAAGGAAAGTACGCGCACCATTTTCGCGGGCTTGCATGTCAGGTAACAAAACTTCTGTTTGAGCCGCAAAATCCGCATAGTGCTGCGTGGTTGCCCAGATCGAAAATAGCAGATGTGCGGGATCGCTGCGCGCGATCTTTCCGCTGTCCATCCAATCTGAAATGACCTTGGTCTGCGCGTCAAACAACGGCTTCAAGCCAGCGGACAAATGCGGCCCCATGCGGGGTGCGCCTTGAAGGATCTCATTTGCAAACAAGCGGCTTTCGCGCGGCAATTCAATCGCCATATCCAGCTTGCGATGCACATAGCCGAGCAATTCCTTGATCGGGTCGCCATTCGGGTTCATCTCTTTAAGGGGATCAAGCCAAGTGGTCATCAACTGGTTCAGCAACGTGACGTGGATCTCTTCCTTGCCGTTGAAATAATAGAGAATATTGGGCTTGCTGAGACCCGCTTGTTCAGCAATCTGATCAAGCGTGGCACCGCGGTAGCCATGGCTTGAAAAAACCTCTAGCGCGGCATCAAGAATGAGAGTGCGATTGCGCTGCTGAATGCGGCTGGGCGCTTTCTTGGGCGCAGTCACGGTCTTTTCGGCGCTTTCGGTCACTGCAAGGATCTCGCTCTCGGTTGCACATCATTTGAGCACAGGTTCGTGCAGCGCTGAGATGCGACAGCGCTCCATGCAAGTCAATCCTTGACTCATTCAGCTCTCATTGCAATCGTGTCTTTACCAAATGGTAAAAAAGTGACCGATCCGTCAGATCGGCGACGTCTATGGGGGACATGTCATGGCTGCACCGGGTGAAAATCTGAAGATCAATGCAGATCGTCTTTGGGACAGCTTGATGGAGATGGCCAAGATTGGACCCGGTGTTGCGGGTGGCAACAATCGCCAGACTTTGACGGATGAAGACGCGGAAGGTCGCGCCCTGTTCCAAAGCTGGTGCGAAGCCGTGGGCTGCACCATGGGACTTGATAGCATGGGCAATATGTTTGCGGAATTTGCTGGCACGGACCCTGATGCCTTGCCTGTTTACGTGGGCTCACATCTTGATACGCAGCCGACGGGCGGCAAGTATGACGGCGTCCTTGGGGTGCTTGGTGGCCTTGAGATTTTGCGCACAATGAAGGACCTCGGGATCAAGACGAAACACCCGATTGTCGTGACCAACTGGACCAATGAAGAGGGCACGCGCTACGCCCCTGCGATGCTCGCCTCTGGCGTATTTGCAGGTGTGCATACCGAAGACTGGGCGAATGAGCGCGTTGATGCGGATGGGCTGAGTTTTGGCTCGGAACTGGAACGCATTGGCTGGAAAGGCGATGAACCTGTGGGTGCGCGCAAAGACAAGATGCATGCGTTCTTTGAGCTACATATCGAACAGGGTCCGATTTTGGAGGCGGAGAACAAAGACATCGGTGTTGTTACACATGGTCAGGGACTAAGCTGGACGCAGGTGACTGTTACGGGCAAGGACTCGCATACAGGATCAACCCCGATGCCAATGCGCAAAAATGCGGGTCTCGGCATGGCGCGGATTTTGGAGAAAGTGGATCAGATCGCATGGTCGCACAAACCCCACGCTGTTGGCGCTGCTGGGCACATTGATGTCTACCCCAATTCGCGCAACGTGATCCCTGGTAAGGTCGTGTTCACGATTGACTTCCGCTCCCCTGATTTAGCGGTGATCGAGGATATGGAAGCGCGTTTGCGCGTTGAAGCGCAGGCGATTTGTGACGAGATGGGTCTCAGCGTGGAGTTTGAAAAGGTCGGTGGCTTTGATCCTGTGACCTTTGACGAGGGTTGCGTCACCGCAGTGCGCTCAGCCGCTGAAAGGTTGGGGTATTCCCATATGAATCTGATCTCTGGGGCTGGTCACGATGCGTGCTGGATTAACAAGTGCGCGCCGACCGCGATGGTGATGTGTCCCTGCGTAGATGGGCTGTCGCACAATGAGGCGGAAGAGATTTCAAAAGATTGGGCACGTGCGGGGACCGATGTGTTGATGCACGCCGTTTTGGAGACAGCGCAGATTGTTGAGTGACGGCTGGGGGCCAGCCCCCAGACCCCCGGAGTTTAAGGGCAAGATGAAGACGATAAGGAAGGCGATTTGAGATGAGCACGAAAGTTATCAAAGGCGGTATGGTCTGTACGGCAGATCGCACGTGGAAAGCGGATGTGTTGATCGAGGGTGAAGTGATCAAGCAGATCGGCGAAGACCTGAAGGGTGACGCATACATCGACGCGGAAGGCGCGTATGTGATCCCCGGTGGCATTGATCCGCACACGCATCTTGAAATGCCTTTCATGGGAACGACCGCTGCGGAAACGTTTGAGACTGGGACTTGGGCCGCCGCGACTGGGGGCACAACGATGATCGTTGATTTCTGTTTGCCCGGTGAAGACGGCGATTTGAAGAACGCGATCAACGAGTGGCATCGCAAGTCCGCCCCCCAAATTTGCAGCGATGTTGGCTATCACATGGCCATCACGGGTTGGGATGAGGGTGTTTTCAACGGCATGAAAGATGCGGTTGATATGGGCGTGAATTCGTTCAAACATTTCATGGCCTACAAAGGGGCTTTGATGATTGAGGACGATGAGATGTTCGCCTCTTTCAAGCGCTGCCGCGAGCTTGGCGCTTTGCCAATGGTGCATGCAGAGAACGGCGATCTGGTTGCAGAGATGCAGCAGAAATACTTCGATGAAGGGATCACTGGCCCTGAGGGTCATGCCTATTCCCGCCCGCCCGAGTTTGAAGGCGAAGCCGCGAACCGTGCCATCACGATTGCCGATTGTGCGGGCACGCCTTTGTATATCGTACATGTGTCCTGCGAGCAGGCGCATGAGGCAATCCGCCGTGCGCGTCAAAAAGGCATGCGCGTTTATGGCGAGCCTTTGATCCAGTTTCTGACATTAGATGAGTCAGAGTATTTCCACCAAGATTGGGACCATGCGGCACGCCGCGTGATGTCGCCACCCTTCCGCAACAAGGAGCATCAAGATAGCCTATGGGCGGGCCTTCAATCGGGGTCTTTGCAGGTGGTTGCGACGGATCATGCCGCGTTCACCACAGAGCAGAAACGCGCAGGGCGCGATGATTTTCGGATCATCCCCAATGGCTCCAACGGGTTGGAAGAACGCTTGGCCGTACTTTGGACCGAAGGGGTCGAGACGGGCCGCCTGACACCGAACGAATTTGTTGCTGCGACCTCGACCAATGTCGCGAAAATCCTCAATATCTACCCCAAGAAAGGCGCGATTGTAGAGGGCGCGGATGCGGATATCGTTGTGTGGGATCCAAAGATCTCCAAGACGATTAGCCCTGCAAACCATCACTCGATCCTTGATTACAACGTGTTTGAAGGCTTCGATGTGACCGCCCAAGCACGTTATACTTTGAACCGCGGTGAAGTGATTTGGGCTTGGGGGCAGAATTCGCAACCTAATCCGGGGCGAGGTCGTTTCATTCCGCGCCCTGCTTTTGCCGCGCCCAATGTCGCGCTGAGCAAGTGGAAGGAGTTGAACTCCCCCAAGATGATCAAACGCGATCCTATGAACATCCCGGCGGGAATTTAAGAGCAAGGTCAAGCACTTGAGCAGCAATACAATCATCAGCGCTAAAGATCTTAGCCTGACCTTTCAAACCAACGACGGGCCAGTGCATGCACTTAAGGACGTGTCGCTTGATATTGAAAAGGGCGATTTCGTCAGCTTCATCGGTCCCTCGGGTTGCGGCAAAACCACGTTTCTGCGGGTCATGGCGGATCTTGAGCAGCCGACCGCTGGCAGCATCACAATGAATGGCGTCAGCCCTGAAGAGGCACGACGCGCGCGCGCCTATGGCTATGTGTTTCAGGCGGCTGGACTTTATCCATGGCGCACGATTGGGGGCAACATTCGCTTGCCGCTCGAAATTATGGGGTACGACAAAGCCGACCAAACGGAGCGTGTGAAGCGTGTTCTGGAGCTTGTCGAACTCAATGGCTTTGAGAAAAAATTCCCATGGCAACTTTCTGGTGGCATGCAGCAGCGTGCCTCTATCGCGCGCGCGTTGGCGTTTGACGCGGACGTCCTGTTAATGGACGAACCCTTTGGCGCGCTTGACGAAATCGTGCGAGACCACCTGAACGAGCAACTTTTGCAGCTTTGGGAGCGCACGGAAAAAACCATCGCGTTCGTGACGCATTCCATCCCAGAAGCCGTTTATCTCAGCACCAAAATCGTCGTGATGTCTCCCCGTCCGGGGCGTATTGCGGATGTGATTGAAAGCTCGCTTCCAAAGGAGCGCCCGCTTGAGATTCGCGATAGCCCAGAATTTATCGAAGTCGCCCATCGCGTGCGCGAGGGTCTGCGGGCAGGGCACAGCGATGAATGATCTTGCGATCAGACACGCGACCCGCGCCGACACGCCCAAGCTTGGCGAAATCGTCTACGCTTGGGAGCAGCGCACAGACTGGATGCCCAGCGAAAACGATGCGGCGGAGATCGCACGTTTCATCGACACGGCGTTTGATGAGCGCATTATCTTTGTCGCGGGCGATCCTGTGATCGGCTATCTTGCGTTTGATCCAGCGCGGCAGCGCATCGGCGGACTTTATGCCAATTCTCCGGGTCAAGGCATCGGCAAAGCATTGATGGATCAGATCAAAGTGGGGCGCGATTATCTTTGGCTCAACACGCATGCACCCAATCTTGCGGCGCAAAAATTCTACAAACGCGAAGGGTTTGTTGAAGTCTCAAACGAGACTGCAGAGCCGAAAACCACCGTGCCTGAACTCCGCATGGAGTGGCGCAGATGAGAAACCTTTTCCCTGTGCTCACAGTCGTCGCGGCGATAATCGTGCTTTGGTACGGCGCGGCGGTTTGGCTGAATACGCCGTGGGCCTATGACAAGGCAGAACGCGCAGGGATTGAGCTTAGCACAGGCGCCTTGATCGCAGACACATGGTCGCAAAAGAAGCCGAAACTCCCTGCACCCCATCAGGTGACGCGCGAAATTTGGAAGACCACTGTCGAAAAGAAAATCACTTCGAAACGTTCGCTGATCTATCATTCTTGGGTCACT
>CAYQZI010000180.1:0-6087 GCA_964421835.1 uncultured Planktotalea sp. | reverse complement strand
TTGATCGATGGCGATGCGATCTATATCCGAAATGTCCAAGACAAACGCGTCCTGAGCGATAATCAATTCTGTCATCTTGCGTATTTGGCGGCTGGTGTGTTTGAAAGCCATGATCTTGCACTGATGTGCCTTGATGAATTGGTGCGGCGCGGCGCGGTGGAGCGTGCTGTACCCGCGCGCTATGTTGCGACGCTGCCTATGCAATTGCGGGCGAAAGAGGTGGCGCAGGGATGAATGTCGCAGCGCCCATACTCTCGCGTCCCGAGTTGACGATGCCCGATGCCGAGGGCGCGCATTTGCGCGCGGCCTATACGCAGGCGGATGTGATCTTGGAATATGGCGCAGGCGGCTCTACCGTTTTGGCGTCAGAAATGACGGGCAAAACCATCACATCAGTGGAAACCGATGCGAAATGGGTCGCGCTGATGGAAAACTGGTTCGCGCATAACAAAGCCGCAAGCCAGCCCGATATCATATGGGCCAACATTGGCGAAACCAAAGATTGGGGTCGCCCTAAGAGTGATATGCATTGGCGCGACTACGCCAAATATCCCCTTGATATCTGGCTGTTAGAGGACGTTCCTCATCCTGATGTTGTGCTTGTAGATGGACGTTTTCGCACAGGCTGCGTGCTTGCTACTGCGTTCAATTGCACCAAGAAAACCCGCGTTTTAGTCGATGACTATGCGCGCCGTGACAGCTATCACGCTGTTGAAAAGATCGTCGGCGCGCCGCGCCTGATTGGCCGTATGGCTGAATTTGAAATAACCCCGACACCGATCCGCGCAGAGCATCTGCTCGAGATCATTTCCCTGATGCAAGACTCTTACTAGGGCCTTAAAACTACTCGAATGAGGATGAATTAAATGTTGAATATCAAGAACCTGCACGTCTCTCTTGAAGAAGAAGACAAGCAAATCCTCAAAGGCGTTGATCTTACGGTCGAGGCTGGCAAGGTGCACGCGATCATGGGGCCGAACGGCTCTGGTAAATCGACGCTATCCTATGTGCTCTCGGGCAAGGACGGCTATGAGGTCACGGATGGCAGCGCTGATCTTGGCGGCGAAGATCTGCTCGATATGGAGCCAGAAGAGCGCGCAGCGGCGGGACTTTTCCTTGCGTTTCAATACCCTGTGGAAATTCCGGGCGTCGGCAACATGACGTTCCTGCGCACGGCAGTAAATTCCCAGCGCAAAGCGCGCGGTGAGGACGAGATGAGCGCAACCGAGTTTCTCAAGGTCGTGCGCGAGCGTGCGAAATCGTTGAAAATCGATGCGGATATGCTCAAGCGTCCTGTGAACGTTGGCTTCTCTGGCGGCGAGAAAAAGCGCAATGAAATCCTACAGATGGCGATGCTTGAGCCGAAGATGTGCATCTTGGACGAGACGGATTCAGGTCTGGACGTCGATGCGATGAAGCTGGTGGCCGAGGGCGTGAATGCGCTGCGCAGTGAAGGTCGTGGTTTCCTTGTGATCACGCACTATCAGCGCTTGCTTGACCATATCAAACCCGACGTTGTCCATATCATGGCCAATGGCCGGATTGTGAAAACAGGTGGCCCAGAGCTGGCGCTTGAAGTCGAGAAGAACGGCTATGCCGATATTTTGGCAGAGGTGGCGTAAATGTCTGCACTGCAAGCAAAAACCGATGCGACAGAAGAGCGGATTGATGCGCTTGATATGCCGCAAGGTGGCTGGAGCGCCTCTGCGCGCGCCGATGCACTTGCGCGTTTGCGCAGCATGGGGCTGCCAAATCGGCGCGATGAGTATTGGAAATATACGCGCCCTGATACGCTAACGCAGGTCGGCGCGAGCGAAGCGGCTGTCTTGGCGGCTGACGATGAAACACCTGTGTTTGGCGAAATTGACACGCTCAAGATTGTCTTCGTGGACGGTGTTTTTGACGCCGCCGCCTCAGATGATCTGGCCCTTGAAGGTGTCACAATCGAGCGCCTTGCAAGCACGGATGCGGATATCCATTGGGCGCAGGGGCTTTACGGCGCGTTAGAGCACAACGGTCAAACGCCTGTAGCGCGGCCTTTGGCAGCGCTTAATACAGCTTTCGCCAGCGATGGTATTTTGCTGCATGTGACGGGCACACCGAGCAAGCCGATCCAGCTGAGCTATCGCCATGTGTCTACCACGTCTGATGCGATCTTGCACCATGTGATCAAGCTCGACGCAGGCGCTGAAGTGACTGTGTTGGAAAACGGTCCTGCTGCCGCACGTTTCAACAAATGCATGGAAGTGGAGATTGCCGATGGCGCGACCTTCCATCATGTGCGCGCGCAAGGACGCGATCATGAGCGCCGTGCCGCGACACATATCTTCGCGCGTTTGGGCACGGACTCAACCTTCAAAAGCTTCACGCTCACCGCAAATGGCGTGATGACGCGCAACGAATGTGTGATCGAGCTGACGGGCGATGATGCTCATGCGACGATTGCAGGGGCGGCGCTTGGGGACGGTGATTTTCATCACGATGATACGGTTTTCATCACCCATGATGCGGTGAATTGCGAAAGCCGTCAGGTGTTTAAGAAAGTGCTGCGCAACGGCGCGACGGGTGTTTTCCAAGGCAAGATCCTTGTGAAAGCAGGCGCGCAAAAGACCGATGGGTATCAGATCAGTCAATCGCTTTTGCTTGATGAGGATAGTCAGTTCCTTGCCAAGCCAGAGCTTGAGATCTACGCCGATGATGTGGCGTGCTCGCATGGCTCGACCTCTGGTGCGATTGACGAGGATGCGCTGTTCTATCTGCGCTCGCGCGGTGTTCCGCAGGGCGAAGCGACGGATATGCTCACACTGTCCTTCCTCGCGGAAGCTGTTGAAGAGATTGAGAATTCTGAGCTTGCAGATGAAATCAACGAACGGCTTGCCGCATGGCTTGCGCGTCGGCGCGGCTGATGCCCGTCACCTCTGATATGGTGGCCACATATAGGGGTCCGCGCCGTGCGTTTGCGCGAATCCTGAGCATGGGGCAACGCGAAGATCGCGCACTGATGATCTTGATGTCGGGCTGCACAATTGCCTTTGTTGCGCGCTGGCCGGCGCTGGCGCGTCAGGCGCATCTCGAAGAGCTTGAGCTGAATATGCTTTTGGGTGGAACGTTGATGGCTTGGCTGTTTATCGCGCCGCTGCTTTTGTATGGGCTTGCAGCGCTCAGCCATATCGTCGCCAAAGCGTTGCGCGGGCAGGGCGATTGGTATGGCGCGCGGATTGCTTTGTTCTGGTCATTGCTTGCCTCTAGCCCGCTGTTGTTGCTCAATGGCTTGGTCGAAGGGTTCATTGGGCCGGGGCCGGGCTTACAAATTGTTGGCGCCTTATGGTTCGCCATCTTCATGTGGTTCTGGTTGTCTGGACTGCTTGAAGCGGAAAGGGGCGATTGATGCTTAACATGTTTGCGGCGCTGGCCATGCGCACAGTCACCGAGCCGCGCGAAGCTGCAACAGAGATCCTGTCGCTGCGTCTGGAGCGCTCTGTGCTTTGGAGCGCTTTGGCGCTGGCGGTGGTTCTGAATTCCTTCATCTATCAGCTTTCTTTGCAGCTGACCCCCACTTCGCAGCAGCTGCCTTTGTTGTTTTCATCGCCCATTATGTTTGCAGTGTTCATTGGCGCAGGTCTGGTTCTGAGCGTCTATTCGCTGACCTTTGCAGGGCGGTTTATCGGCGGAAATGCCACGCTGGAAAGCATAATGGCGTTGCTGGTTTGGCTTCAATTTCTGCGCTTCGCAGTGCAGCTTGCCGCTTTGGTGTTGATGGTCTTGATGCCCGCTATTGCAGGGCTACTTGTGCTTGGCGCGACGCTTTATGGGATGTATCTACTGTTGCATTTCGTCGATGTCGCGCATGAATTTAACAGTCTTTTCAGTAGCTTCGGCGCGCTTGTTCTATCTGCGCTGGGGATTATGCTGGGATTGGCGATACTGCTGTCCTTGTTTGGCGTGCAGAATATGGGACTGACACCTTATGTTTGATGTGGATGCGATCCGCGCTGATTTTCCCATCCTGTCGCGGGAAGTGAACGGCAAACCGTTGGTCTATTTGGACAATGGCGCATCGGCGCAAAAGCCTCAGGTGGTGATCGATGCGATCACCCGCGCCTACGCCGAGGAATACGCAAATGTGCATCGCGGGCTGCACTTTTTAAGCAACCTTGCGACAGACAAATACGAAGCGGTGCGCGGCACGATTGCCAAGTTCCTGAACGTCGCGGATGAGACGCAGATCGTGTTCAATTCCGGCACGACCGAAGGGATCAACACCGTTGCCTATGGCTGGGCCATGCCGAACCTGCAAGCGGGGGACGAGATCATCCTGTCGGTGATGGAGCATCATGCCAATATCGTACCATGGCATTTTCTGCGCGAGCGCCAAGGCATCGTGATCAAATGGGTCGATGTGGATGCAAGCGGCGCGCTTGATCCGCAGGCCGTGATAGACGCGATGGGGCCACGCACGAAACTTGTGGCCGTGACGCAGATGTCCAATGTTCTGGGCACTGTGGTGGATGTCAAAACCATCACACAAGCCGCGCATGCGCGCGGCATTGCGGTTCTGGTCGATGGTTCGCAATCAGCCGTGCATATGCCCATTGATGTGGATGACATCGGGTGTGATTTCTATGCCATCACAGGCCATAAGCTATATGGCCCTTCCGGCTCTGGCGCGATCTTCATGAAGCATGAGCGCATGGCCGAGATGCGCCCTTTCATTGGCGGCGGCGATATGATCCGCGAGGTCACCAAGGACGCTGTCAACTATAATGACGCGCCAATGATGTTTGAAGCTGGCACGCCAGGCATCGTTCAGATGATCGGGCTGGGTGTTGCGCTTGAGTATATGATGGGCATCGGCATGGACGCGATTGCTGCGCATGAAAACGATCTGCGCGATTATGCGGCTGAGCGTTTGCACGGGCTCAATTGGCTCTCTGTGCAGGGCAACGCACCGGGCAAGGGCGCGATCTTTAGCTTTACGATGGACGGCGCAGCCCATGCTCATGACATCTCGACCATTTTGGACAAAAAAGGTGTCGCGGTGCGCGCGGGGCAACATTGCGCTGGCCCATTGATGGCGCATTTAGATGAAACCGCCACCTGCCGCGCGTCCTTCGCGATGTACAACACACGCGCCGAAGTCGATGCGCTGGTTGAGGCGTTGGAGCTGGCGCATGATTTGTTTGGCTAGTCGTCTTTTGTGACGATAAACCCGCCAGACATCAAAGCGTCTTCGGTTTTACCATGAAAAACGCCGATCGCTTCATTGCCGCCGACTTTACCCGCAAGCACACCTGGAATGTCGCGATAGACGACGCGCCCATCAAGGGTTTTGCCTTCAAAAGTGCCGTCAACAGTCAACAAATCGTTGTTCGACGTGCCTTTCAACGTCTGTGCATCGAAATCGGCTGTGAGAGTTATGCTGCCATTCGCTTTGCGCGCGAAGCCGGTCAACCTGCCATTATTGAGATCAATACCTGTCACACGCGCCGCCTCGTAGCGGCCAGACATTTCCGCTGACCCGCTGCTTGGAAGATCTGCAACGCTGGTTCCCGGTATCAGACCTGCACGCGCGAAAAATCCTTCGCCATCTTCAACGCCCGTCTCATAGGCATAGCCATCGCCATCGGCGTTTACATCAGAGCCAGTAATCCTTTGCGCGAGCGTGCTGCCGGCGATTTCGGCAGAGCTGCTTCCAACAGCAACCACAGCCGCGAAGCTACTGGTTGTGAAATCGTCAGCTTGGCTTTGGCAGCCTGCCAGAACGCCCGATGACAGGAGCGTGATAAGAACTTTGTTAAAGTGTGTCATATGTTTACCGGCCATTTAGCTTGCTTAAAGATATTGTCTCGCATGGTTAGGAATTGGCGCCGATTAAGTCAAACAAGCTAGCGCGTTTTGTGAGCTTAGTGTTTCGAAAGGCGCATTTGAAAGGGGTGCTCTCAAAGCGTTAGTGATCTTTTGCGTTGCAGCTAGGGGGCCGCAAAGCTATACCGCGCAGCACAGGCACCCATAGCTCAGCTGGATAGAGCGCTGCCCTCCGAAGGCAGAGGCCATAGGTTCGAATCCTATTGGGTGCGCCAAATTTCC
>CAYQZI010000179.1:4828-6133 GCA_964421835.1 uncultured Planktotalea sp. | reverse complement strand
TTCAACTGGCTTTGCGAAGCTAAAGCTGGTGCCGCGCGCGCGAGTTCTTCCGCGCAGCCCAGCGCCAAGCCTGCGCCACGCGCGGCTTTCAAAACCATGCCAGAAATTTCATTGGCCGAGCGCATGGCTCACTCCCCGAAACACGGCAACCACCAGTCATCTGCATTCGACAATTCGTCAAACAAAGGCGCGCCTTGGCACAGGGTTATCCGCGTCCAGCGATCCGACTTCGGGTCAAACTTCGCCGCGCCAAAGAACGACAGCTTGCAGCGCAGCATATCGATCGGCAAACACCGATCCGCAATCATGTTGTCACGAATTTCGCCAAATGGCGCGATGGCAAGCGTTTGAACACGGCGCACCGCGAAACGCAGATCAGGGCGTTTGAGGAGGAGTTCAGCGGTGATACCACTCTCCCCGTCAAGCGCATCGGCCAACATTGAGACGTGCCGCGCGATGTCCAGCGGGCTTTCAAGCTCCGCGCCGTCTTCCTCATGGCGCATCCCAAGACGCGGCTCTTGCTTCGCTTCCGAGACATACCAAAACTGCGCTGTCTCTTCTTTGCGCGAAAAATCAAGCGCTGTCGCCCAATCCCAATCGCGTTCGATCATGGCTTTGAGCGCATCAATCGGCATCGATGGATCAAGTTCAGCGTCGTAAGGGTTCGCCATACAGTCCGTCAAACCGTCGATGAGCGCGCCAAAAGGTTCAAGTAGAAGTGCGACCAGCAATTCTTGTGTGTCTTCGAACCACTGCTCCGCTGCGTCAAGAATTGCGCTTATGGGCGTTTCGTCACCAAGCTTTGCGGCGAGCATCGCCTGCACTTCAGGCCAATCGCTTTTGAGCTGCGCAATGCGGTTTGCGGCAATCTCATCTGGCACGGACCACTCGTCCAAGTGCCGCCCAGCGCGCACGCCCAAATCCAAGATCCGCGCGTGTTGCTCGTCGCTCAATGTCGGCAAAGCAGCGATGCGTGCAAGCGCCGTTTCGCGCACTTGCATCCAGCTATCCAGCAAACGTGGATGGCTCACCAAGAATGGCGCCATCCCAAGACCGGTGGAGTTTCCAATGCCCAAGTGACGCTTGAGTTTTGGATCGAGCGCCGCGCCGCCCACATGTTCCGCCAAATCATGCGTAAAGCCGCGAATAAGCCAAACCGTCAGCATTTCTGCCGCGAAAGGTCCACCAAGACAAGGGCGCGCAGCGATATGGGCGCGATCGGCGATACCGAACTTGCCATTGCCATAAACGGCAGTGGTGCGCATGAGATAACCAACGTCGCGTACCATAGCTTCATCGGGCTGA
>CAYQZI010000179.1:0-4728 GCA_964421835.1 uncultured Planktotalea sp. | reverse complement strand
GCTGCCAAATCGCGCATCAAGGTGCGCAGAAAAGACAAGCGCGTCGGGAACATCGCGCCCATCCGTCGCAAACGCATGACCGTGCTCGGGGGGCGCAGCGCGGCTTGTGGGGAAATTTCGCACTCAGGCGCGCTCATGTCATTGGACCAAAGGAGCTGTTATAGAAGTTGAACCAATTGCCGCCCATTATGCCCTCCATCTCATCCGTGCTAAAGCCAACATCGAGCAACCCTTGCGAGATTGTCCCAAAATCGCGGTTATCTTTGAACCAGCTTGGCATTGGCGGAAAGCCCGCGTCGCTTGCGCTGCCTTCGCCGTAATCGATCACTTTGCTCCAACGCCCAACGCGCATCCATTCGACAATGCTATCGGGCTGATCTTGGCAAAGGTCGGTACCAATCCCTAAATGCTCTGCCCCATAGCGCGCGGCTGCCTCTGCCACCATTTCGCAAAAGCTTTGCAAAGTGCAAGCGGGGCCGTCTTTCAAATGATGCGGATAGATCGAAAACCCAAGCATACCGCCCCTACCCGTCAATGCTTTTAGCACCTCATCAGATTTGTTGCGCAAAGCGGGATGCCACCAATGCGGGTTGGCATGGGTGATGGCGATGGGGCGGGAGGAGTGATCAATCGCTTCAAGCGTTGAGCGATCGGCGGAGTGGGACATATCCACAACCATGCCGACGCGGTTCATCTCTTGCACCACTTGCTTGCCCATACGAGTCAGCCCTGTGTCGTCGTCCTCATAGCAACCCGTCGCAAGCAAGGATTGGTTGTTGTAGGTCAGCTGCATGAAGCGCACGCCGAGTTGATGGCAGATTTCCACGAGACCAATGTCATCCTCTATTGGACTTGGGTTCTGAAACCCAAAGAAAATCGCTGTGCGCCCAGTCTCTTGCGCGCGACGCACGTCAGCTGCACTTGTGCCCTTGAAAATCAGTTCAGGGAAGCGCTCGAACCAACGGTTAAATTTCTCGAGGTTCAAAACCATCTCACGGAAGCTTTCGTGATAGGCGATGGTGACATGAACCGCATCAACGCCCCCTTCGCGCATTTGGCGAAAAATGGTCTCGGACCAGTTGGCATACTGAAGATTGTCGATAAGCGGTGTTTTCATGGCCCTACGATTACCCCAAGATCACGCCAGAACAAGAGTGAAAAACGACAGGTGATGCGGGGTCCGATTTTTCTAGAAAAATCGCGCTGCACCGCTAGGTGCGTTTCTTGGCGAAAAACCGTGTCAGCAGCTGCGCCGCCTCATCTGCCCCAATCCCATCATAGATCTCGGGGCGATGATGGCTTTGCGTCTGCTCAAACACCCGCGCCCCGACCATAACGCCGCCAGATTTCGGATCGAGCGCCCCGAAGTAAAGCCGCTCGATACGGGCATGGGCAATCGCGCCCGCACACATGGCGCAGGGCTCTAGGGTCACGTAAAGGTCACAGCCATTCAGCCGGTCGCGACCCAATGCAGCGCAGGCGGCGCGGATCGCCATGATCTCCGCATGCGCAGTCGGATCCCGCTGCGCGCGCGTCGCGTTGCGCCCGCGCCCGACAATCACCCCGCCTTGCACAACAACGGCGCCTACAGGCACTTCGCCCGCCGCCTCTGCCGCGCGGGCCTGCGCAAAAGCTGCGTCCATATAGGATGTGAACTTCATCAAATGCACCCGTCTCTCTTTCGCTGCGCGCCTCAATACCCTAAAGCACCTTTATGAGCACTCAAACACCCAAAGGCGATCGCATCGCAAAAGTCTTGGCCCGCGCAGGCGTTGCCTCGCGCCGCGAAGCGGAACGCATGATCGAGGCGGGCCGTATTACCGTGGACGGTGTCAAAATCGACAGCCCCGCGCTGAACGTTGGCCCGCGTGCGCGCATCACCGTCGATGGCAAGCCGATGCAGCCGCCCGAGCCACCGCGCGTGTGGCTGTATCACAAACCGCTTGGCCTTGTGACGACGGATAGCGACGAAAAAGGCCGCAAGACAATTTACGATGATTTGCCCGAACACATGCCCCGTGTGATGAGCGTTGGGCGGCTTGATTTAAACTCTGAAGGGTTGATCCTTCTTACCAATGATGGGGAACTCAAGCGCAAACTGGAACTGCCCGCGACAGGGTGGATGCGCAAGTACCGCGTGCGTGTGAATGGCCGCCCGCAAGAAGAGACATTCGAACCTTTGCGCAAAGGGTTGAACCTGCAAGGCGAGATCTTCCAACCCATGTTGGTCAGCATAGACCGCCAACAAGGCGCGAACGCTTGGCTGACTGTCGGCATTCGCGAGGGCAAAAACCGAGAGATCCGCCGCGCAATGGAAGCGATCCAGCTCAATGTGAACCGTTTGATCCGCGTGAGTTATGGCCCGTTTCAACTTGGCAACCTCAAGGTCGGCGCTGTGGAAGAGTTGCGTCGCCGCGCTTTGAAGGACCAGCTGGGCATGAGCGATGAAGACCTCGAAGCGCCCGGCGCGCCGCCAAAACCAAAGCCAAACCAGCGCGGCAAATCAAACGTCACGCGCGGTAAACGCCCGCCTTTGCCCAAAGGCGCACTTCGCGGGCGAAACAGCTTTGACGACAGCGACCCCATGGCCCGCTCTAAACCGAGCCCTAAGCCCACTGCCAAACCAAAGAGCAAACCGCGCCCCAAGCGCTAAGCACCCTGTTCTTCCTCTTTCCAAAAATATCCCGGGGGTGCGGGGGCTGGCCCCCACCCACATCGCCGCGCAAAGCGCGGTGAAATTCCCCCTTTGCCCAAGTAAGCCCCCTCCGCTATACGATCCACCAAACTTATGACGCTACGAGGGACCTAAAATGGCCGATCTTCTAACACTCGAGAACCTGGGCAATCTGCTGATGCTCTGCTTCTTGCAAGCCGTGCTTGGCTTTGACAACCTGCTCTACATTTCTATCGAGAGCCAACGCGCGCCCGTCGCGCAGCAAAAATCGGTGCGCTATTGGGGGATCATCATTGCGGTTGCCCTGCGTGTGGTCCTCTTGTTCGTGATGATCCGCTTGATCGATGCGATGGCAGAACCATTCTTCATCCTCGATTGGGAGGGCGTCATCACCGGCGGCGTCAACTTCGCCACGCTGGTCTTCATTATCGGCGGTATTTTCATCATGTATACGGCTGTAAAAGAAATCGGTCATATGTTGACGATCCATGACCTCAGTACAGACGTTGAGGGCAAAGCTGGCAAATCCGCCGCCAAAGTCGTTGCCATGATTGTCATTATGAACCTGATCTTCTCGTTCGATTCCGTGCTCTCCGCGCTCGCGATTACCGATGTCTTCCCGATCCTTGCGACGGCGATCATCCTTTCAGGCATTGCGATGTTGGTCTTGGCCGATAGCGTGACGCGCTTTCTGGAGCAAAACCGCATGTATGAAGTGCTTGGCCTGTTCATCCTTCTTATCGTCGGCGTGGTTCTGCTCGGTGAAGCGGGTCAAGCCGCCGCACATGCGATGCATGATGACAGCCTTGCCCTCAAAGTCTTTGGCTATGAAGTCATCCCCATGTCCAAAACCACCTTCTACTTCTCTGTGCTGGTGCTGGTCGCGGTGGAGATCATTCAGTCCGGCTACACCCGCAAACTCAACGCAGAACGCCGCACAGGCGCACGTCATTAAGGCGTAGAAATACGTATATGGGGGAAAGCCGCCGGTTTTTCCCCATGTGCACTGGTTATTTTAAGCGCGTAAGCACATAGTTAAAGGCGTAAGCTGCTAAAAAGTTCATCCGGGGGGATGTCATGACCGGAACGGGTCTTCAAAAATTTGCGTATATCGCACTGATCGTGATGCTCTTTGGTGTCAGCTCTGGCTGGCTTGGAGGGTTATAAAGCATGGCGCAGAAATTTGGCGGCAAGTATAGCCCCGACGGCAGCACGCAAACAGAGCACGCTGCCCCAGAGCGCAACAGCTTTGATGGCGCAAACCCTGACGCTGCTGGCGCGCGCTCCAATGTGCTCTTCGTGCCTGCGATTGTGCTTGTGGCTACGACCTTTTCCGATGGGGCAATCCCTATGGCCTTTGGCCTTGTGGGGGCAGCGGCTCTCACTCTTGCGGCTTGGCTCTTGCGCTCTGGTCTGCGCGCCGAAGCCGAATACAACGCGCGCAAAGTTGCGCGTCGCCCGGCCTTGCCACGTAAAATGTTTGCCTCTGTGCTGACTGGCATTGGTGCCGCGCTTGCGGTGATTGCGCATCTTGAGAGCGTCAGCATCCTTTCGCCGTTGATTTTTGGCGTGGCCGCAGGCGCGCTGCACCTTGCCGCCTTTGGGTTTGATCCGCTGAAACACAAGGGGATGGAGGGTATCGACACCTTCCAGCAAGACCGCGTCAGCCGCGTTGTGGATGAAGCTGAGAGCCACCTTGCTGCCATGTCCGATGCCATCCTGCGCGCTGGTGATCGCGGCATGGAGCGGCGCGTGGAGCAATTCCAGCGCACCGCGCGCGAGTTATTTCGCACTGTTGAAGAAGACCCACGCGATTTGACCGCCGCACGCAAATACCTTGGCGTTTATTTGCGCGGCGCCAGCGATGCGACGGTGAAATTCGCCGATATTTATGCGCGCACGGGCGATGCTCAAGCGCGCAGTGATTATGCCGAATTGCTCGATGATCTCGAGCAGAACTTCTCGGCCCGCACCCGCAAAATGCTGCTCGATGATCGCAGCGATCTAACTGTTGAAATTGAAGTGCTGCGCGAACGTTTGCAGCGCGAGGGCGT
>CAYQZI010000178.1:0-6162 GCA_964421835.1 uncultured Planktotalea sp. | reverse complement strand
GGGAAAATCGGGCCATTGGCGTCGCGGGTTTCACGGAAGTTGTAGTCGCGACCCAAAGCCAAGTCTTCCACAAGAACTGTCGTCTCGGGGTATTGCGCCTTCCACGTCGCCCAATCAGACGTGATCACTGTGGCTTGCTGCAACTGCAAGCCAATCTCGGCCAAGGGGCCTGTAACGGCTTTGCCAAGGAAGGTGTCAAAGACCGACTGCGTCTCGAGATCATACATCACCTTGTTCGATCGGATCAGCAATCCGGATGTGCGTAGGGTTGGTCGCACGACACCGCTGGGTAAGCGATCGGTGAAATAGGCCTGCGCAGAGCCGCAAAGGGTGCAGTAAGGAATGCCAAGATCACGCCCACCCAGCGTATCGTTCACCATTTCGCGCACTTCCATAATGCGGCGTGGATAGGCGCGCGCCTGTCCGTTAATGACGATCCCAAAAACGATATCATCGTCCTTCAGCCATTTTGCCTCCGCTGCCGAACTGACCTCAGGATCATCGGCAGCCGGGATGCAATTGCAGACTTCATCAGTCATGCCAAAGGGGCGCGCATCGATGTTAACGCCGCCCCAATCTACCAGATGCCACGCGATGTCACCCTCAACGAAAATCTTCTCCCAACCCGAAACGTAGTTGGTGAACACGCTGCGTTTATGCGCGAGGTAGCCAGGATAGTCAGGCATATCCCAGGCCATCATTGAGTTGAGAATATCCGCACGTTGCGTTCCACTGCGAAAAGACGTGTGAAGGATCGTCTCGGCGACATTGGCTAAAGCGGCACGAAATTCTGGGCGCCACGCAAATCGAAGCATATCGGTAAGTGCCCAAACCAACCGTGGATCTTGAGCCTGTCCAACAGCCTCAAAGGCTGTGGTATTTAACGGATCCCAGTCTGCCTGATTCACCGCGAACGCGAGAAGTTGCTCCATCGCATCCGCCACAGGTTCGGCCAACGGTCCGCTCGGAATGCTCGGCGGCGTGCCAAATTCAGCGATCACATAGTCGGGCAGCGGCGCGCGCTCCTGCGCCCAAAGCATGTTTGACGACATGCAAAGTGCAAGCGCCGTGATAAAAAGATGACGGAACATATTCACTCCTGTGCCAGCAAGCTGTTCAGAAGAAACTACGTTATAATGCAGTCTTGAGGCGTCACGTTTGTATCAGGCGCACTGTGCTGCATTGGCGGGGTCACACATCAACTCTTAGGGCATTGGGCCGATGGCACGAAAAGCCGTTTCGCTGCAAGTGGAACTCTAACCGAGCTTTTGAACAGTAGAGCCCTTTTCAAGCCGAGAGGTCCACACAATAACACCGATAACAACGGCAGCGCCTGCCAAGTTGGGCAAAAGCGCAAGCGGCCAATAGGCGCCAACTGCACCAAGAACCAGCAAAGGCGCTGTGACCCAGCCAATCGGCCCCTCAGCATACCATTGGATCAGCGCATTGGTCGCATAGATGCCAAACAGTGCGAAGAAGCCGATTTGCAGCACTTCGATCAACTCGCCCGAGATCAACGGCGTATACGCAAAGAGCAGCGGCACGATATAAAGGCCCTTGGCAATTTTCCAGCTCTCAAACCCTGTCTTCATCGGGCGCGATCCGGCAATGCCTGCGGCCACAAAAGCGGCAAGACAGACAGGCGGTGTCACATTAGAATCCTGACTGAGCCAGAAGATGATCAAATGTGCCGTCAAAAGGAAGGTGGTTTGCAACGCAGGGTCCACCATGACAGGGCGAATTGTGACCGCGACCTCAAAAGGAATTGCACGCACAAGGGACCACGCTTCAGATTTGCTCATCCCTTCAGCGACTTGGGCAGCTAAGGGGTGATCGACAAGGAAGAAGAGCGCCGATTGTGAGGGATCAGAAATGCCTTGAATGAGCTGCTCTACAATAATGCCATCCGCCATGAGCCCTGCCAACGCAGGTGCTGTGAGGATCGCAAGGATGATGTAGGCGGCCGTTACAGGCAGGCCCATACCAAGAACCAGTGACGCAATCGCAATCAACACAATCGCCAGCGCAAGAGAACCCTGTGACCATTGGGCAATCATCAGCGAGAACCCGTTGCCCACGCCGCTGGTCACAATCGCATTGTTCATAATACCAATGGCCGCGAGCAGAATGGCCGTCATGATCGCAGAGCGAATGCCGCTGATCAACGCCTCTGCAATGCGCGAAGGCCCCATATTGACGGGCTTGAACATCCCGTCTTTGGTGAGACGCGCCAACAGGCTTGTCGCCCATGATGTCACCACCAAAGCAAGGATCGCCCAGCAGGCCGCAAAAGAAGGGGTCACGCCCGACAACAGCATCCAGATCATCACTGTCAGTGGAAGGATAAACACCAAACCGCCGGAGAGAAGCTTGCCTTTGTCAACGGTTAGGTCAATCTCTGCGCCCGCATCGTATTTGACCGCTTCGATGCGCACGATTGCAGCGACCGATAGGAAATAGAGGATCGCTGGCACAACAGAGACGGCAACAATCGTGCCGTAAGGAATGGACGTGTAGCTCGCCATCACAAAGGCTCCAGCCCCCATGATCGGCGGCATCAACTGCCCACCAGTGGAAGACGCGGCTTCAACACCGCCAGCAAATTGGGCACGAAAGCCGTTGGATTTCATCAGCGGGATCGTGATCACACCGGTAGAGGCTGTGTTGGCGATAGCGGATCCAGAGATTGTCCCGGTCAAAGCCGAAGACAAAACTGCGACAAAAGCCGCCCCGCCTTTGACGCGGCCCGCGATGATTTTGGAGAGCTCGATCACAAAATTGCTGGCCCCCGAGACGACAAGGAAGCCGCCAAAGACCATGAAGAGCGTGATGTTCGTCACGGAAATGGTGGTGAGAATGCCGAACAATGCTTCGTCATTATAAAGCGTTCGAAACAGCACATCATCCAAAGGCAGGCTTGCAGAGCGGAAGACACCTGGCAACCATGAGCCGAGGAAAAGAATGTAGCACAGCGAGGTGATCACAAGGATCGGAATGACCCAGCCGGACACGCGCCGCGACAGATCAATCGCGGCAAAAATCAAAAGCAGACCAGCGGCCCAATCGACAATACCAAACTGCCAACCTTGGCCCGTCACCGCGAGAGAGCGTTCATAAAGATCAGATTCAGCGCTTGCGACCCAAAGGGCGGCAGCGGCTATCAGAAGGCCATAGATGAAATCAGCGACCCAAGCCCATGTTTGGTTGGCTTTGCTGCCCCAAGGGCTGATCGTGACCGCAGCCAGAAAACCAAACCCGGCGAAGTGAATGGCGTTTTGCCATAGACCCGGCTCGTTCAGATAGACGTTGGTGGCAACGTGCCAAAGGGCGAAGATTAAGGCAAACCCAGCAACAATGTGGTTAACGCCAAACGTGCCTTGCGGCACGCGCAGCAACGCATCACGTGGGTTGGTTTGTGTCTCTTGATCTTTGGTCATGTTGCCCACCTTATAAACAGAAAAAAGGGACACCTAAATGGCGTCCCTTTTCAGAATTTTGATCGCTTACTCTGCGACGAGGTTCGCTGGGATATCCAGACCAACTTCTGTGTAGTAGCGCGCGGCACCGGGGTGCAAAGGCGCTGGCAAACCAGCCATTGCCGCCTCAACAGCCATCGCTTTGGTCGCTGGGTGGATCGCCTGCAGGAAAGGCAGGTTTTCGTACATTGTCTTTGTCAGCAGGTAGACATGCTCTTCGTCAACGCTTGCATTTACCGCGAGGAAGTTTGGCTGTGCGATTGTGTTCACATCCTTGTCCTGACCAGGGTATGTGCCCGCTGCGATTGTGTATGGCACCCAAAGGTTGCGACCGCCGTCCATTGCCGCTGCTTGCTCAGCCGTTACGTCAAGGATGGTGAACTTGCCCTCATTGGACGCCATCAGCTTCGTGATCGCACCTGTGGGTGGACCCGATGGGATACCCGCGGCAACCGCTTGACCGTTGGCCATCGCATCAGCTGTTGGGCCGTAGCCTGCATCAACCAGTGTGAAGTCCTCGAGCGTAAGGCCAAGACCAGACAAAAGCACTTTGTTAGATCCGATTGTGCCAGAGTTCTGACGGCCCATGCCGACGGACTCGCCTTTAACAGACATCAGGTCTTCAACAGTCCCTGTGGCAGCTTTGTCAGCAGCCATGACGAATTGCTCAACGTTCTGCCAAAGCATTGTAACAGAGCGCAGGTTTTCCTGTGGCTCACTTACTGGACCAGTGCCTGTCACAGCGTAGGAGCCAAAGAGGCCCTGCAAAATCGCAAAGTCAGCTGTGCCTGCGGACAAAGCCTGTACGTTCGCGCCAGAACCAGCGGAGTTCACGGCTGTGAGCGAGAATTTCTGCTTAGGCAAAAGCTTAACTTTAGACAAAGTCGAGATTGCTGTGCCGACAGGGTGATATGTTCCGCCTGTGGACGCTGTGCTCAGAACGTAGTCTGCACTTTCAGCATAAGCTGCGCCGGATGCAACGAGTGTGGCGCTCAGCGTGAGCGCTTTGAAAAATTTCATGGTGATCCTCCCAGAATCTTTTGGCCATTTTGGCTGGGCTATACATGAGAGGATTCGAAATCCTTCGATATGAAAGAAAACGCAGGCTAGGCAGAAAGGACTCTGCGGATTTCCGCAGAGCTTCTTTAGCGCTTTAACAGAGCATCTTTATCTAGCGCCAGCTTGACGACCTTTTCGTTCAACGTGCGACGCCCTATGCCCAATGAGGCGGCAACGTCGTCCATCCGACCCGCTTCTTTCTGAATGGCGCGACTGATCAACTCACGCTCAAATGCTGCAACGGCCTCGCGCAATGTTCCGGGAAAGGACTGCGTTGTGGTCTGACGCGCAATGGCCTGACGCACCGATCCGCCGCCGCGCCGCTCGGCCAATACACGCCGCTCTGCGACGCTTTGCAATTCGCGCACATTGCCGGGCCATTCATGCGACATCAACGCGGAGACATCATCGTTGGTAAGATGCGGCGCTGAGATTTCATAAAGCCGCGCGAAATGATTTATGTAGTGGCGACAGAGCAGCAAAATGTCATCGCCGCGATGAGCGAGATTGGGCAGCTCGATAACGAGAGTATTAAGACGAAACATCAAATCTTCTCTGAAAGCGCCCTCGACGACCTTTTGCTCAATTTGCGGAGACGCTGCGCTGATCACACGTAGGTCGACGGATCGGATTTCTGCATCGCCAACCCTTTGATATGTTTTGGTTTCTATGGCTCTCAGAAACTTGGCCTGTGTCTCTTGCGGCATCGAGTCCAGCTCGTCCAAAAACAGCGTGCCACCGTCCGCCGCACTCATGAGGCCACCCTTCGCGTCTCGCATGCCAAACACTGTTTCTTCAAATCGCTCGGGCGGAATCGCAGCGCAGTTAACTGCCACAAAGGGTGAAACGGATGTCCCGCCAAGATCATGCAACGCACGTGCGACCGTGTCTTTGCCCGTCCCAGTATCGCCCAATATCAACACGTTGGCGCGGCTTAGTGCGAAGTCAAAAACCAAATCACGTACGGCTATGATCTGATCGCTATTGCCGATCAAAATCCTCTCAAGATCCGTCAGTTCAGCCAAACGATCCTGCAATACATTCGTATCATCAATCAGCCGTTTCATTCGGATCGCGTTCTTGAGGATGCCCAAAAGCCTGCGCGGCTCGAAGGGCTTTTCAACAAAGCTGTAGGCCCCGTCTTGAAGCGCGTTCACCGCCATCGGAATGTCGCCATGCGCTGAGATAAGGACAACAGGCACGTGGCTCGCCTCACGCACACGCCTTTGAAATTCAAGACCATCCATCTCAGGCATGCGCACGTCGCTCAGGATCACGTCTGGCACATTTACTTGAAGCGCAGCCAATCCCTCTGATGCGCTTTTGACCAATTGTGTTTCATGGCCCGCACTTTGCAAAAGATGGCCAAGAGAGATGCGCATCTCCAGATCGTCATCTACAACTAAAATCCGTGCTGGTTTCATGTGCTTGCCTTATCTTGCAATCGGGGCAGAGTAACGATGAACTCGGCACCTTGTTCGACGTTTCCCAGCATTAGGTCGCCACCATGATCTTGAACAATCTCTGTCGCAATCGCGAGACCAAGACCCATGCCAATGCCCGAAGGTTTTGTGCTAAAGAACGGCTCCTGCAAGTCTGCCAAGTTTGCCCCCGAAAGCCCCAACCC